>JADGOB010000042.1 GCA_017883185.1 Acidobacteriota bacterium | reverse complement strand
GTGACGCGCACCTTGATCCAGTCCGAAATGACGCGCGTCCCGCCGGTCACGGCCGACCGATCGCCGCCAGATTCGCGAATGACTGGCGCCGACTCTCCTGTGATGGCCGACTCGTCGACCGACGCGACGCCTTCGATGATTTCGCCATCGGCCGGAATGAATTCGCCGGTGCGCACCACGACCACGTCGTTCTTGCGGAGGCTCGCCGCCGGCACTTTGTCCATGCGATCGCCGGCCGTCAGCCGGTTCGCGACGGCTTCGGTCCGCGTTTTTCGGAGCGTGTCCGCCTGCGCTTTGCCGCGGCCTTCCGCCATCGCCTCCGCAAAATTGGCGAACAGGACGGTGAACCACAACCAGAAGGCGACCTGCCCGGTGAAAAGCGGCCGTCCAGTCCCCGCCGCCAAGTCCTGGATGAAGATGATCGTCGTGAGGAGACTGCCGACCTCAACGATGAACATCACCGGGTTCTTGACCTGAATCCTGGGATCGAGCTTCCGGAACGAGTCCAGCATCGCCTGCCGGACGATCCCCGGATCCCAAATCGAAATCGTACGTGCGCGCTCTGACATACACGTCTTCCTGTCTTACCGGCCCGCGACCGCCTTCACTGCCCCGAGCGTCTCGTCGAGGGCGAGGTTCAGTTCAAGCACATTGACGCGCGCCCGGCCAAGAAACCCCAACGCTGGCGGCTCCGTGTGCGCGTGAATCAGTGCGCGCACACGCTCGATGGGCACGCCACGAGTTGACGCGACTCGCGTGGCCTGCAGCTCCGCTGCGCTGGGCGGAACATGCGGGTCCATGCCGCCACCGCTGGCGGTCACCATCTCCGACGGGACCTGGCCGACCGTCACTCCTTCTTGCTTCGTCACCGCGTCGAGCCGTTCCTGGACAGCCTTCAGGTGATCCGCGTTCGACGGCCCGTAGTTCGTGCCGCCGGTCGCCGCGGCGTTGTAGTCAACGCCCGAGGGCCGCGGTTGGAAGTACTCCGGCCGCGTGAACTTCTGAGCGATGAGCCGGGAACCGACGATGGTGCCATCGGCACGGCGGATCAGGCTGCCTTCCGATTGCGACGGGAACACCGCCCGGCCAATCGTCCACAAGACGACGTGATAGCCGCCGCCGAGGAGCACCATCATGACGATTGTGAAGAGGATGCCTCGTTTGAGCTCTTTGAACATGGTGATGTCTCGTTCCTAGCGCAGGGCCAAATGCTCGGCAATCGGTCCGAGGACCGCCACCGGCATGAACATCAGCAGGCCGAGGATGACGATGACGGCCCACAATGTGAACCCGAACGTGGCGCTGTCTGCTCGCAGCGACCCCGCGGTTTCCGGCGATGCGGGCTTGGCGGCCAAAGCGCCCGCCAGCGCCAACGGCGCGATGATCGGGATGTAGCGCGACAGCAGCATCACCAGACCCGTCGACATGTTCCAAAAGGGGGTGTTGTCGCCGAGCCCCTCGAATCCGGAGCCGTTATTGGCGGCCGACGAGGTGAACTCGTAGAGCATTTCCGAGAAGCCGTGCGCGCCCGGGTTCTTGAGCCATGCCAGCGCGGTCCCAGGATCGGCGGTGGTGGCCCAGACATAACAGGCAATGGCGGTGCCCACAAGAATTGCCAGCGGGTGCCAAAGGAGCGCGAGACTCGCCAACTTCATCTCTTTGGCTTCAACCTTCTTGCCCAGGAACTCCGGCGTACGACCGATCATCATCCCCGCCACGAATACCGCGACGATCACGAAGATGAGCATGTTGATGAAACCGACGCCGACGCCGCCAAAGATGTTGTTCAGCCACATGCCAATGAGCGGCATCAGGCCACCGAGCGGTGTCAACGAATCGTGCATCGCGTTTACGGAGCCATTCGACGTCACCGTCGTCGTGACAGCCCACAACGCCGAGAGCCCCGCTCCGAAGCGAACCTCCTTGCCCTCCATCGAGCCGGTGGACTGGTCCACCCCCAGCGCGGCAATCGCGGGGTTGCCCCCGGCTTCCTGCGCGACGGCGAACGTCACCATCGGGAGATACACAGCGAGCATCGTCACGAAGATCACGACCGCGAGTCGGCGTCGACCCACCATGTAACCCAGCGTCCAGACCATCGCCATCGGGATGATGGCGATCGACCAGGTTTCGGCGAAATTGGAGATCGGCGTCGGATTCTCGTATGGGTGCGTCGAGTTGGGACCGAAATAGCCGCCGCCATTGGTGCCCAACTGCTTGATCGATACCTCAGGCGCTACAACCCCGCGGGCAATCGTTTGCTCCTGCCCTTCGAGCGTCGTGGCCTTCACGGCACCCTCGAACGTCATCGGCGTGCCCTGCCAGATCAGGATGACGCCGACAAGCAGCGCGAGCGGCAGGAATACCCGGGCGGTTGCACGAGTGAGATCCACGTAGAAGTTGCCAAGCTGCGTGAGGCGATTGCCAGCCAACCCGCGAATGATCGCAATGCACGCCGCCACGCCGGTCGCCGCGGTCACGAACTGGAGGAAGGTGATGGCGAACATCTGCGAGAAGTACGACAAGCCTGTCTCGCCGCTGTAGTGCTGTAGGTTCGTGTTGGTTGTGAAGCTCGAGATCGTGTTGAACGAGAGCGTCGGCCCCATGTTGGCGATGCCGTCAGGATTGAGCGGCAGCACCTTCTGGATCGACACGATGGCGAATGTCGCGAGCCACATGAAGATGTTCGAGACCAACAGCGACACCGAGTACTGCTTCCAGTCCTGCTGCTCGTTCGGATTGACGCCCGTGACGCGAAGCACGAGCCGTTCGATCGGAAAGAGGACGGGATCCAGCAGCGTGCGCTGCCCGGTAAACACCTTGAACATGTACCGCCCAAGCAACAGGCTCGTCGCGATCGTGAACAGGATGGTGAAACCGACGGCGACGTATTCGGTGCCCATAGAAGCCTCAGAACCGTTCCGGGCGCAACATGGCGTACACGAGATACACGAAGGCGGCAATGCTCAACAACAACGACAACAGAGTCATGGTTCAACCTACACTCGGTCACACAGGGTGACGAACCACAGCATGGCCGCGAACGTCATCAGTCCGAGCACGATCATTCCCAAGGTCAACATCACCCGCTCCCTTTCACTGCACCCCAGGTACGAGAATCCAATCCCGATGGACCCGACCAGCTTGGATCTGTGGAGTTCTGCCTGATGCCGCGGTACATGTACTGATTCAGGAAGTCGACCCCTCCGGAGAGCGTGAGCGCACCCGGATTCGGATCAGTCGGCTCCTGGGCGCCGTCGCCGCTTGGGCGCGTCGCTCGGCTGTTCCTGGTCGTGCAGTGAGACGAGTTGGCGCACACCCACGAGCACTTGAATCAACTCATCGATCTCAGCCAGCACCTCAGCCCTGGTACCGGCGATCCGTCGTGCGGGCACAATGTATTCAACGTATTCAACCGAGCCTTGCGGCTTGAGTGCGAGGGTCATGAGACTGCGAGCTCCTTAGCTTCCAGAATAGGGACCCCGGCCTGAAAACGGGCTAAGAAGTTCCCAAAAAGGTCCTAAGAGGACAGCACGGCGTGGACGCTCACGCGTCGGTATCGGCCGGTCCGGTGGAGAACCGGTAGCCGACCCACGGCTCGCTGAGCAGATAGAGCGGATGTGAGGGATCGGGCTCGATCTTCTTGCGCAACTGCGCCATCAGCACCCAGAGATGCTCGGGCTGCGCCACCGCGTTCGCGCCCCAGATCGCTTTCAGGATGGTGCGATGGGTCAGCACGCGGTCGGCGCTGCGGGCCAGGAGCGCCAGCAGCTCGAATTCCTTGGGCGTGAGCCGGATGTCTTCCTCGCCTCTGATGACGCGGCAGCGGTCGTAGTCGATGGCCAAATCGCCGACCTGTATGCGTCCCGCGGGTTCCCCGTCGGAGTTGAAGACGCGGCGGAGCGCCACTCGGACGCGGGCAAGCAGTTCCTCGGGGCCAAACGGCTTGGTGACGTAGTCGTCCGCGCCGAGGTCCAGCGCCGCAACCTTGTCGGACTCGGCGCCGCGCGCGGACAGGACCACGATTGGAACCGACGATTCCTGACGAATCCGGCGGCAGACCTCCGTGCCGTCGATGTCCGGCAGACCGAGGTCGAGCACGATCAGGTCGGGCGGATGACGATGGACGAGATCAATCGCCTCCCTGCCAGTGCCGCACACGTCGATTTCGTACCCGCGCGATCGCAGCAACGGCGCGAGGGCCCGCTGGATCGGGACCTCATCGTCCACGAGCAGGATGCGGGCGGCGCGCGTCATCAACCCTCCGTTCCCGCGGCGGCTGGCCTGCTCGCCGCAGGCACCGCGATGCAGAACTCTGCTCCACCATCGGGGCGGTTGTCGGCCCAGACCCGTCCACCCTCGGCGCTCAGCACCCCGCGGCAGATCGCCAGCCCCATCCCCGTGCCCGACGCGCGCTGTTTCGCTTCCCGGCCCCGATAGAACCGCTCGAACAAATAGGAGAGGTCCACCGGGTCAATCCCGGGGCCGCGGTCCCGCACCCGGATCAATAATTCCTCCGACGACACCGTGACGCCCACGGCAATCGGCGAGCCCGTCGGGGAGTACTGGGCGGCGTTCTCCAGCAGGTGCGCCAGGGCCGACGCGGTGAGCCGCGGATCGACGCGCACCAACAGCTCGGAGTCCGAGTCCACGTCAACCGGATGGCAACGAATCGTGTGCTCGACCTGGTCGAGCGCCGCTTCGACGATCTCGGACGGGTGGACCCACTCCAGATCGGCGATGACGCCCCCCGCCTCGAGGCGCGCCATCTCCAGGATGTTCTGGAAGAGCCGGTTCAGGCGTTCGACCTCGACGAGAATGAGGTCGCTCTGCTCGCGGCGGTCGTCCTCCCCAAGCCACGATGCCTGGAGGTTGCTGGCCGCGACCCGGATCGCGGTGAGCGGTGTCCGAAGGTCGTGGCCCAAGGATGCGAGCAGTGCCGACTTGAGGGCCTCGCTCTGGCGCGCCATCTCCGCGGCGTGGCGCTCGTCGAGCAACTGGACGCGCTCGATGGCGATTGCCACCACACCCGCGAGCGCGTCGAGGGTCCCCGGCTCCACGGTCCGGCCGGACGCGGCCAGCAGGCCCACGGCCTTCGTGCCGACCCTCAACGGCACGAGACGGACGGCATGCCCATCGACCGTCATCGTCTGGTGCCCGGAATAGGTGCGCGACCGCGCGTCGAATTCGACGACGGCACTAGCGTCCGAGAGGGCTTGCGAAAGCGGCCCTGGTGCGAGATGCAAGTGGAGGACGCCCCCGTCGATGATCTCCCATCCACTCGGCCGCGGCAGGCAGATCGCCGCGAACGCGAGGTCAAACCGCCTGGACACGAAGCGTGCGAGCTGGGCCATCGCCTCGCGGCGGTCGGTCGTCAACAGCACGTCGCGGCTGAGGTCGAAGAGCCGGGCCAGTTCATCGCCACGCGCGGTCGCTTCGCTCGCGCGATTGCGCACGGCGGTCGAGAGGTTGCTGGCGACGACGCTGACGGCGAAGAACACGAAGAGCGCAACCCAGTTCTGGGAATCCGCGATTGTGAACGTGCCAATCGGCGCCATGAAGAAGTAGTTCAGGCAGAGATCGGCGAGGATGGACACGGCGATGGCCACCCACACGGTGGACGCGGTGGCGGTGATCAGAATGACCAGCAGGTAGCACAGCGCGGCGGTCGTCGGGTTTGCCAGGTGGAAGCCGGTCCTCAGCACGACCGAGACCACGAGGATCGTGATCGGCGCGATCACGAGTGACAGCATGTTGGCCCGAGGTGGTTCGCCCGGGAGACGAGTTTCGAGGAGACGTTGAGAACGGGTCAGCCAGGTCGGGCGCATGGTGATCGGCCGATCCTACCGCGTGCCGCCAGGCAAGCCGAGCGCTTTAGGAAGTCTTTAGGAGTTTCGGTTACGATCACCCCGTGGCGTTGACCGTTGTTCTTGGCCTGCTTCTTACGCTTGCCGCGACGTTCGTCTCGATGGCGTTGCTCGTCCGCACGAGCTTCGGCCGGGTCCCGCACGCGATGACGTTCCTCCCGGTGCCGCTCGTCCTGTTCAACCTGTGGATGTCGGCCTGGTTCGTGTTCGAGTGCCTGCGGCAGTTCCTGCTGACCGCCATGACGCCGGCGTCCGGCCTCCGTCTGGTGGCCTTCGTCTTCCTCGCGGCCACGCTGTTCTCGGTCGGCTGCCTCTACGGGTGCGTGTCGGTCGTGCACCAGTTCCTCGGCGGCAAGACGAGCCGCCGGGTGCGTCGCGGCGCCAAGCACCTCGCGCTCGCGTATTCGGTCATGCTGATCGCCGGCTGGAGCCTCTATCACTTCAACGCCGAGAGCGGGCTGTTCACGATGTTGCGCCGAACGCTGGGGAACGTGGCCTTTCCCCTGGCGCTCGCGGCGTGGATCTGGCTGCTGGTGGGGTCACGCGCGTTGACCGACGCGCCGTGGCGCGCGCAGGTCGGGAAGCTTGCGGGCGTCTACGTGGTGCTGTTCTCGGCGATGCTGGTCTTCGCGGCCGTGCGGGACCGGCTCGAAGCGGCCGGCCCCGCGCTCCCGCTGATGATGGATGTGGCCCTGGTCCTGGCCTACACGCTGGTCACCGTGCTGTGGGTGGAATCGGTGCAGAAAGCCGCCCGCGCCTCCGCGCGTCACCAGGCGATGCCGTAGTCCTCGCCGTACTGGCTCGACCCGCCCCACAGCGTGCCGTGGCGGCGGTCGAAGAAGATGGCGTTGATCGGCCCCGACGTCAGCTTCTGGAAATCGAGCTTGTAGCCTCGCCGCGTGAGGTCCTCGCGCACCCACGACGGCGTTTCCTCGTTCAGCGTCATCCGCCCCGGCTCGGCCTTGTGATCGCCGAACGTGCTGTGCATCTGGTAGCTGTTGAAGTTGGCTGCCTCGGTCGCCCGCTGCACGGTCATCCCGAACTCCACCATGTTCAGGAAGAACTGCAGGAGGTTCTGATCCTGCGTGTCGCCTCCCTGGACGGCGAAGGCCAGGTACGGCTTGCCATCCTTCAGCGCGAGGCTCGGCGTCAGCGTTGAGCGGGGCCGCTTGCCGGGCGTAGCGACGTTGAAGGGTGACATCGCTTCGTCCAGCACGAACGCCTGCATGCGCTGGCTCATGCCGACCCCCGTCGTGCCCGCAATCGTCGCCGGAATCCAGCCGCCGCTCGGCGTGATCGACACCACCCACCCCTGCTCGTCGGCGGCCTCGATTGACGTGGTGCCCGCCGTGAAGGCTTCGTCGAACGTGCGGCTGCCCTCGGCGCCAGTGGGTCTTGGCGGCGCTGGCGGCCAGTTCGCGAGGAACTTCTGGTAAGGGTTGGTTCCGCCCTGGAACGGGTACGGGTCGCCCGGCTTCACGTTCGCATCGTTCTGGTCCCAGTTGATCAGCTTCGCGCGGTCGCGCGCATAGTCCTTCGAGAGCAGCCCCTTGATAGGCGTTGCCGGCGGCATGTAGGGATCGCCATAGTAGAAGTCGCGGTCGGCATATGTCAGGTTCATCACCTGGTAGAGCGTGTGGATGTAGCGTGCGCTGTTGTAGCCCATGCTCTTGAGATCCATCGGCTCGAGCATGTTGAGCGCCTGCAGCATGACCGGCCCCTGCACCCAGGTCGTCAGCTTGTAGACGTCGATCCCCTTGTAGCTCGTCGCCACCGGTTCCTCGACGTACACCTTCCAGCCCGCGAGGTCCTGCTCGGTGTGCAGGCCGCCCAGCTCGCGCGACCCGCGCACGTACTCGCGCGCGATGTCGCCCTTGTAGAACCGGTCGTAGGCCGCGTAGATGGCGTCCTTCCGGGTCTTGCCGGCCTTCAGCGCCTGCTGCTCGGCCTCGACCAGCTTGCGAAGCGTGGCGGCGAGGTCGGGCTGCTTGAACACCTCGCCCGCGTTCGGCGCCTCGCGCGCCTCGCCCTGATGGGTGAGGAAGACCTTGACCGACGACGGCCACTTCTTGATCTCTTTCTTCTGTCGCTCGATCGCGTCGGCCGCCTGCTGCTCGATCGGATAGCCGTCGGCCATCTGGAGGGCGGGCTCCAGTACATCCTTCAGGCACATCGTCCCGAATTCGGCCAGCATCACCATGAGGCCGCCGGGCGTGCCCGGAGTGACGGCGGCCAGGGGCCCGTACTCGGGCGGATACGCCATGCCCTTCGAGCGGAAGAACTCTGGCGTGGCGCCCGTTGGGGCGACGCCGAGCGCGTTGATCCCGATCACCTTCCCTGTCGTGGGGTTGTAGATCAACGCCTGCGTTTCACCGCCCCAGCCCAGGGTGTCCCACATGGTGCACACCGCGGCAAGCATCGCGCAGCTCGCATCCACGGCGTTGCCGCCCTTCTGGAAGATCATGGCTCCGGCGGTCGCGCCCAGCGGCTTGCCGGTAATCGCCATCCAGTGGCGGCCGTGCAGCGCCGGCTTCACGCTACGCTGCGCCGCGCCGGAGACGCCCAGAGCGACCAGCAGGACGAGAACGACGAGCAGTCTGGATTTCATGACGGTAACAGTACTACAATCCACACCGCACCGCCCCCGAACGGTGGCATGGTCCAATCCTCGTGACCCGGAACTGGCGCCAGGAGGCGATGGAGGCTGAATGGAACTGCGAATCTACCAGGTGGACGCGTTCGCGGAGCGCTTGTTTGGTGGCAACCCGGCAGCCGTGTGCCCGCTCGACGCGTGGCTGCCCGACGACGTGATGCAACAGATCGCGGCCGAGAACAACCTGGCTGAGACCGCGTTCTACGTCCCCGCCGACGGGGGCTTCCAGATCCGATGGTTCACGCCGACCGTCGAAGTGGACCTGTGCGGTCACGCCACGCTCGCCTCGGCGCACGTCGTGTTTGCGCACGACCGGCCGAAGGACGACGTCGTCGAGTTCGCGTCGAAGAGCGGACTGTTGAAGGTGAAGCGCGAGGGCGAGTTGCTCGTGCTCGACTTCCCGGCCGACACGGTGGAACCGGTGACGGTCCCTCAGATGCTGATCGACGCGCTTGGTCGCGAGCCGATCGAGACGTACAAGGGCAAGACCGACTACCTGCTGGTCTACGGGGTCGAGGAACACGTGGCTGGTCTCACGCCGGATCTCTGCGACCTGGCCATGGTCCCCGCCCGCGGCATCATCGTCACCGCGCCGGGACGCGAGGTGGATTTCGTGTCGCGGTTCTTCGCGCCGCAGGTGGGGGTACCCGAGGATCCGGTCACCGGGTCAGCCCACACGACGCTGACGCCCTACTGGTCGGCGCGCCTGGGCAAGCGCGAGTTGTCGGCGATGCAGCTGTCGAAGCGACAGGGCCGGCTGCGCTGTCGGCTGGCCGGCAACCGCGTGGAGATCGCGGGGCGTGCGGTGCCGTACCTGTCCGGCACCATCTCTATCTGACCAAACGGTTCTTCCATTGGTTCCATCGCTCTCCTACTTTCCGAACCCTGCCGGGAGCGTCATCTTCAGCTCGCGCAGCAGGAAGCCGTACATGTCGGCGCGTTCTTCGATCACCTTGTCCTGCGGCTTGCCCGCGCCGTGGCCCGCCTCCGTCTCGATCCGGATCAGGATCGGCGCCGGGCCCGCCTGCGCCGCCTGCAGCGTGGCGGTGAACTTGAAGCTGTGCAGCGGCACGACGCGGTCGTCGTGGTCGGCCGTGGTGACGAGCGTTGCCGGGTACTTCGTGCCGGACTTGATCGTGTGGAGCGGGGAGTACTTCATCACCGTGTCGAAGTCCTCCTTGGTCTTGTCCGGCTGCCCGTAGTCAGACCGCCAGCCCCAGCCGATGGTGAACTTGTCGAAGCGCAACATGTCCATCACGCCGACGGCCGGGAGCGCCGCGCCGAACAGGTCCGGCCGCTGCGTCAGGCAGGCGCCGACGAGCAGGCCGCCGTTGCTCCCGCCGTGGATCGCGAGCTTCGGCGTCGAGGTGAACTTCTCGCGAATGAGGTACTCGGCCGCGGCGATGAAATCGTCGAACACGTTCTGCTTGTTCTTCAGGCGCCCCGCGTCGTACCACGCCTGGCCGTATTCGCCGCCACCCCGCAGGTTGGCCACCGCGAAGATGCCCCCCATCTCCAGCCACCCGGCCGCGGCCGGCGAGAAGCCGGGCACTGACGGGATGTTGAATCCGCCGTAGCCGTAGAGCAGCGTCGGGTTCGCGCCGTCCTTCCGCAGCCCCTTCCGGTAGGTGAGGAACATCGGGACGCGCGTGCCGTCCTTCGAGGGGTAGAACACCTGCACGGTTTCGTACCGGGAGGGATCGAACTTCAGCGTCGGCTGCTTGAAGACCGTGCTCGCGCCCTTCGCGAAATCGTATCGATACACGGTGGTCGGGTAGAGATACGACCCGAACGAGTAGAACGCCTCCTTGTGCTCGCGCCGGCCGGTCACGCTCGACACGCTGCCAATCGTCGGCAGCGCGATCTCCTTGCCGGCCGTCCCGTCGATGTTGTAGAGCCGGACCGTGTCGTGCGCGTCCGTCATCCACTGCGTGACGAACTGGTTGTTCACCATCATCACGCTCTGCAGGACGACGTTGCCGGGCGCCTCGGAGATCAGCGTCTTCCAGGCCTCCCTCCTTGGCTTGGCGAGGCTGATCGCCACCAGGCGGAAGCGCGGCGCGCCCTGGTTCGTCAGCACGTAGAACGTGTCGCCGTCGTTGCCGACGACGCCGTAGGTCGCGTCGAAGGCGTCGAGGAACGGCTGGATCTTGCTGCCCTTCTTGCTCAGGTCCTGGACGAAGATCCGGTTCCGGTTGTCCGTGCCCTCGGTCTGGGTCACCAGAAGAAAGCGCCCGTCCTCAGTCACCTCCGCGCCGAAACCCCAATCGGGATTGTCGGGGCGTTCGTGGACCAGCACGTCCTTGTCCTGCGGCGTCCCCAGCGCGTGGAAGAACACCTTCTGGTTCTTGTTCAGTTCCTGGAGCGCTTTGCCCTTCGGTTCGCTGTATCGGCTGTAGTAGAAGCCCGATCCGTCCTTCAGCCACGAAGCCCCGCTGAACTTCGACCACTTGACGAGGTCGGGGAGGTCTTGCGAGGTGGCGACGTCGCGCACGCGCCACTCGATCCAGTCGGAGCCAGCCGCGGCCAGGGAGTACGCCATGTAGCGGCCGTCCTGTGTGAACGACGCGCCGCCAAGGGCGACGGTGCCGTCGGCCGAGATCGGGTTTGGATCGAGCAGCACCTCGGGCGCCGCGTCGAGCGCCTTGGCCTTGTACAAGATCGGCTGCCGTTGCTTGCTGCCGGCGACCTTGCTGAAGATGTAGTAGGCGCCCTCGCGCGACGGGGTGCCATAGCGCTCGTAGTCCCAGATCTCGTCGAGCCGCGCCTTGAGACGCGCGCGTTCTGGAATCTGCTCCAGGTACCCGAACGTCACCTTGTTCTCCGCCTCGATCCACGCGCGCGTGTCGGGCGCATCCGAGTTCTCGAGCCACCGGTAGGGGTCGGCAACCTTGGCGCCGAAGAAGTCGTCCACCTGCTGGACCTTCTTGGCGGTCGGGTATGCCAGCTTCAGGGTTTCCGGCTGGCTGGTGCAGGAAGAGATGGCCATGGCAACAATGATCGCAAGCAAGAGACGCGTTTTCATGAATGAACCTCGTTCCCTACAATACTAACCTCGACAAGACCGCAGGTCGCCAGCCCTCCACTACTTGACTGGCTTCAGCAACAGGTCCTGGAAGTCGTAACTGAAATCGGTCGCCGGCGACACCGCCTGCATCTTCGCCTGATCGATCGTTCCGTCGGGATTGAGGGCGAAGGTTACGAACGCATCGGCGCGCAGTTCCCGGTCGCGCCACCGCACCACGAACGTGTCGTACTGCCAGTGCTCCAGGTCGCCGACGAGCGATGGCGTCTTGCCGAACTTCATGACCAGCTTTCCGCCGTCCTGGACGACCGCGATCTCTCCGTACCAGGCGTCGCGATAGGTACCCGCGTAGCCGGACAGCGCCAGCGACGGCCTGGAAGCGGTGTTCCGGGCGGTCGCGGCCTTTCGCTCCGCGTCGGCGACCGCGGCCCCGTTGCGCGCGGCGATCTTCTCGTACCCCTCCAGCCATTGGGTGCGCGGCTCGCCAATATAGGCATCGGCCACGTAGTAGGCAATCGCGTTGAAGGCCTCGTCCGACTCGTGGTTCGTCAGCACCGCGACGCCGAGCTTCAGGTCGGGGATCATGAAGACACGCGACACGTACCCGGGCAGTCCGCCCGTGTGCGTGAGGACGCTGTGTCCCCGGAAGTCCCGTGCTTCGAGGCCGAGCGCATAGCCGCGGAAGTTCGACCGGAGCGCCGGGAGCTCCGGCGGAGGGGCGCCGTTCGGCTGCGGCGTGACGGGCGTCGTCAACTGGCGCCACGTGGCCGTGCTGAAGAGCCGCGACCCGTCGTTCAGCCCGCCTTCGTTCAGCAGCACGCGCAGCCACTTCGCGATGTCCTCGGCCGACGTGTTGATGCCGCCCGCCGGGTTGGTGTTGTCGCTGTCAAATGGCGCGATCGGCCGGACTTTGCCTTCCACCCGGGCGTGGGGCGACGCGACGTTCACGCCAGTCCCCGCCGCCGAGTGCTTCACGTTGCTGCCCGTCATGCCGACCCTGGCCAGGATGCGCGAGGACACGAAATCCTCCCACGACTGACCGCTCAGCGTCTCGATCACCTCGCCGGCCACCAGGTACAGGACGTTGTCGTAGGCGTACGCGCTCCGGAAGCTGGTGGCGGGCCTGATGTATCGCAGGCGCCGCGCGATCTCTCTCCGGTTGTAGGTGCTCGCTGGCCACCAGAGCAGGTCGCCGGCGCCCAGGCCGAGACCGCTCCGGTGCACCAGCAGGTCGCGGATCGTCAGCTCGCGCGTGACGAACGGATCCCACATCTGGAACCACGGCAGGTAGTTGACGACGGGAGCGTCCCACTGGAGCTTGCCCTGCTCAACCAGCAGTCCAAGCGAAGCCGCGGTGAACACCTTGGTGTTCGAGGCGATGCCGAAGAGCGTCTTGCCATCCACCGCTGCCGGCTCACCCAGCTTGCGCACGCCGTACCCCTTCGCCACCACCACGGCATCGTCCTTGACGATGGCGAGGCTGACGCCGGGCACATCGAACGACTTCATCACCCGCTGCACGAAGGCGTCGAGGTCGGGCGGGGCAGCCGCAGGCGCAGGCTGGGCCAGCGCGCTGGCCGCGGCGACCAGCACGAACAGGACGGGGAGCAATCGACCTTTGAGGTATCTCATCATGGCACCGGATGGTACCACGCCGGGAGGGCTCCGAGGGTAGGGACGACCGGCCGGCCGCCCCTACAAGTATCGCAGCACCGACCGCACGGCGTCCGCGAGCACACGGGTCACCAGAGCGTAGACCGACGATAGGTCGCCGGTGTTGACCGCCGTCGCGACGGCCACAGGGTCGCTCAGCACCAGCCAGATCGTGGAGGCGGCCAGAAAGACACACATGACGGCAATCGCACCCGATGTCTTGACTGTGGCGGCTGCAAGCGTCATGGTGGCTCTCCCGCAGAGGCTGCTCTCCCGTCGGCTGGGACGGTAGCAGTTTCGCAAGTCCGATACCAACAATACGCGCGAGGGCCCCTGAGGGTTGCAGCGGGGATTTCTTGAGGAAATCTGGGTCCAGGCGGCCGGATGGCACCCGTCCGCCCGGTCGTCGAACCGGCCGGGTGTGCGCCCGTGGTCAGGTTTCGTCCCACTTCCGGACGGTCGGGCCAGGCCGCACGGCTGAGAAAGGGGCGGCCCTGGAAGATGTCTAGCCGACGAGGATCAGTTGAGTTTGCGGTCCCGAAAGGAATTCCGCCCCCTTGCTGGTGACCACGACCATCTCTTCCACGGTCGCAATACCGAAGCCGGGCACCGTGAGCCGGGGTTCGATCGTGAACACCATCCCCGCCTCGATCGGCACGAACGGCTTCCGGGCGTACTTCTCCCAGGCGGGGCCGAGCAACGCCGTGCCGTCGTGGGCGTAACGCCCGACCTGATGGCCGAGGGCGTGCGGGAACTCCGCGTAGCCGGCATCGGTGATGATCGTCCGGGCCACCTCGTCCACCGCCTGCCCGACCACCCCTGGGCGGATGGCCTTCCGCGCTTCTTCGATCGCCTTCACGATCGTAGCGAACCCGCGCTGCACCTCGGCAGGCGCCGCCGACTCCCCGTCGCGCAGCACGTAGAACGTCCGCTGCAGGTCGGCGCAGTAGTCGTGGTACTTGATCCCGAAGTCCATGTTGACGATGTGGCCGCGCTCGACGGCGCGGCCCGTGGGGGAGTAGTGCGCGCCGGCCGTATCGGGCCCGGTGAACACCGCAGGGCAGGTGCCCGCCTCCCAGGCGAGATCGAGGCGTTCTGCGCGAACCTGGTCGGCGACGTGGTCGGCCACCTCTCGCTCGGTGACGCCGGGGGCGAGGAACGCGGCCACCTTGGCGAAGAGGTCCTCGGTGAGGTCGATCGCCACCCTGATGCGCGCGAGTTCCTCGGGTGTCTTGCGCGCCCGCAACGCCGAGATCAGCCCCTCCGACGACACGAGGCGATCCGCGAACCCGACCTCCTGCAGCCACGCGTGGAGCGTGAGGAACATGCCATGCGTCAGGCCGTCGCACACCTCGCTGTCTTTCGAGTAGTTGACGGCAATCGACGAGGGATTGCGGCTGCGCAGGAAGTCGAGCAGCGGCTGCTTGGCGCCCTGCACGTAGGCGTCCACCTGACGGTACGCGCCGGTTTCCTCGACCGTCCTCCTGTCGTACTGGCCGACGATGGCGTGCGCCTCGCCGTCGGCCATGACCAGGAACGCGCTGTGCCAGGTGACGTGGCCAGGTGCGAGGAACGGCATGACCGGGTCGCCGTTCATCCCGGTCTCGCGGACGAATGTCAGCCAGCACGGAAGGTCCAGTTCCTTCAGGATGCTGACGGCCTGCGCGATTTTCTCCTGAATCAGCGACATGAGTCCCTCCTGTTGATCCCGTGGACTGGCGTTATCCCCAGCTGCCGCGCTCACCGTGAATGGCGACGATGCGCCAGTAGCGTTCGAGCGCGTTGCGGTAGTTGAACACCGCGTGGCGTTCCGCCCCGTCTGGATCGCCCTGCGCGATGGCCGACACGATCTCGCCGTGCTCGTCGAGCGATTCCTGGACGCTGTGCGTGTGAATCAGTGCCTCGGTGTAGACGCGAACGTAGCGTTCGCGCCGCGCGTGAAGGGCATTGAGCTTGGCCTGCAGCCGCGGGCCCGAAGCCGCCTGCTCATAGCAGCGATGAAATCGCAGGTCGAGTTCCTGCGCGGTGCGGATGTCCGACACCTCCGTGGCCGAGAGCGCGCGGAGTTGCGCGTTGATCGTCCGGGCCTCGTGCGCCACGGCGTGCCGCGGCGCGGCGGGCAGTTCGGCCGCAAGCCGCGCCGCGATGCCGTCGAGCGCGCCGACCATCAGGAACAGCTCGCGCATGTCGGCTGCCGTCAGCGGCGCCACCGTGACCCGTCCCGACCGCGTCGCACCCGTCGTCTCGACCAGCCCCTCCTGCTGCAGCCGGAGGAGGGCCGCGCGTACGGGCGTCCGGCTGATGCCGAGCCGCCGGCACAGTTCCGCCTCTGTCAGCGGCGCCCCTGGCGCGAGCCGCAGCGTGACGATGCTGTCGCGCAGCCGAGTGTAGGCGGCATCGGCCAGCGTGCGTGTGGTGGGCCGACGCGAACCGGACCGGGACTTGCCCGTCGAAGCCATTTCTCCCCCGAGCCCTGTCAAATCGCGGGCCTGAAGGCCCGCATGACCTCAGTCAACATACCCTACTTCAGCCCGGGCCGGGCTCGAGCGTGAAAATCGGTTGAGCCGTCCTATCGACAGGAACAGCGTCGCCGATGCCGCGAACGGCAGCGCGGCGATGATCGAATCTCGCGTGCAGCCAACAACGGTGCGCAAGACTATACGCTGCGAACCGCTGCAGCGTATAAGGAGAGAGCGGCTGGCAAGGCCGCGCATGATCTGGCTATAATCTAGCCAGAATGCCATTCGAGATCATCCTCGCGCCAGGGGCCGTGAAGTCGTTGCGCCGACTATCCGCGCACATCCGGGCCGACGTCAAGGACGCTCTCGACGTGCACCTGAGACATGAACCGACGAAGGTCAGCAAGAGCCGCATCAAGCGGCTGCGGGGGCTGAGCCAGCCGCAGTTCCGCTTGAGGATCGGCGACATCAGGGTGTTCTATGACGTTGCAGAAACAGCGGTCGAGGTCCTCGCCATTATCGAGAAAGCCGAGGCGCAAGCCTGGCTCGACGAAGAAGGCACGCCCAGTCCGGGCGGTGGCCCTCGCTGAAGTCAAAGACGATCTGTCGAAGTACCTCCGCCTGGCGGAGGAGGAAGAAATCGTGATCACGCGTCACGGCCGTGCGGCAGGCGTGTTGATCGGATTCGGTTCGGAAGAGGACTGGTTCGACTATCGCCTCGAGCATCATCCTGAGTTCCTGCGTCGCGTGGCCGATGCGCGGGCGGCCCTCCGGGATGGTCGTGGGGTTCGACTCGAAGATGCAGATGCATAGGGCGGCCGGTCTAACGAGTGCGCTGCACCCGACGGCCGCCGATACTGACGCCCCGCGGCTGCGGGTGAACGCGAGACGTTATCCGGGCAACGACGAGTGAAGGAGAACGCAAAGTGGACCGGCTTCGAATCTACATCGACACAGAGGTCGACGCGCTGGTCAGCTGGAACTTCAAGCACATCGTGCGCCTGGAGAAGATTCGGCTGTTCAACGCGGCCAACGTTGAATTGGGCTATCGGGCTCTGAACATCCTCTCGCCACGGGAGGTCACCACACATGAAAGCCACTAGACTGCACGCGGTCGACTTGGTCCGTCGGATCCGAGATCGCCACGCCCGGCGTCTGGCCGGCAAGACACCGGCTGAAATCATCGCGTTCTACCGCGCGGCCGGTGAGGCTGCGATACAAGAGGCACAGCCATACTCGAAGCCTCATCGGCAAAGAGCCGGCTAACGAGCTGCACCCGACCGGCGTCGGTGCTATCGTGAGGCGCCGCGGCTGAAGGCCAATGCGTTGGGCAGACGAGGCGACGGCTCAGAGATCTTCGGGACGCAGGCCCGAGCGCTTCGCCACCCGGATGAGCATTCGGGGCCCGAGTTCCTCGTCGTCATGGAAGGCGAAGACCAAGTCGGGCCAGCCCTCACGCGAGAGAGTTCGGTGAGAACCAGACTGGCGCTTAAGCTGCCACCCGATTCGGAGCAAGGCAGCGTAGACACGGCGGGCTTTCGCGGATGGCCAGATGCTCACGCGGCGCGGAAGGAGACGTCAAGGAGTTCGCCCGGCGCCTCCGCGTGATCGAGACGTTCGGCGAGCACTCGGAGCGCGAGCGCCTGGACGCGGGCGATTGCTTCGTCTCGCGTGGCGCCGTAGCAGAGCACGCCGGCCAGGTCCGGGACTTCGGCAATCCAGCGACCGTCGTCCTCGAGCTCGAGTTCGATCCGGAAACTGAGGCTCACGAAGGTACTCTAACACGACCACAAGCCGCTGCCCAACGAGCGCTCGCGGCCGACGGCGGCTCGCGCGATCATGAGCCGCCGGCACAGTTCCACCTCTGTCAGCGGCGCTCCTGGCGCGAGCCGCAGCGTGACGATGCTGTCGCGCAGCCGAATGTACGCCGTACCGGCCAGCGTGCGTGTGGTGGGCCGACGCGAACCGAGCCGGGACTTGCCCGCCGAAGCCATCTCTCCCCCTGGATCCCCTCATCAGCCCCTGCAGGCGCGTCGGTGCAGCTCGAGCCTACCAGATCAGGAATCAGGAATTGGGATTCAGAACTCCTTTTGCTCGGTGCGTTCGATGATCTCGTCCTGCAGCCCCTTCGTCAGGTCGCAGAAGTAGTCGCTGTACCCGGCAACGCGGACGATCAGATCGCGGTGCTTCTCGGGCTCCTTCTGCGCCGCACGCAGCGTGTCCCCTGTCACCACGTTGAACTGGATGTGGTGGCCGTCCAGCTTGAAGTACGCCCTGACGAGGTGCGCGAGCTGGTCAAGCCCCTCCGCCCCCTCGAGCAGCGCCGGCGTGAACTTCTGGTTCAGCAGCGTGCCGCCGCTGCGGGCGTGGTCCATCCGCGACGCCGACTTGATCACCGCCGTCGGTCCGCAGCGGTCCGCGCCCTGGGCCGGCGAGATGCCGTCCGAGACTGGCACACACGCGTGTCTCCCATCCGGCGTCGCGCCGCACACCGAGCCGAAGTAGACGTGGCACGTCGTCGAGAGGTAGTTCACGTGGTAGACCGAACCGGTCGGCCCGCGCCGGCCGTCGATCTGCGTGAACAGCCAGTCGCACAGCAGGGAGACGAATGCGTCGGCGTACTCGTCGTCGTTGCCGTACTTCGGTGTCTTGTTGACGAGCAACTGGCGGAGCGACTCGTGGCCGATGAAGTTGTCGCGCACCGCCTTGACGAGGGCGGGCATCGTGACGTGGCCGTGATCGAACACGTGGTACTTGATGGCCGAGAGGCTGTCGGCTGCCGTGCCCGGCCCCACCGGCATGATGTAGCGCGTGTTGTAGCGCGCGCCGCCGGCGTTGTAGTCGCGCGCGTTCTTGATGCAGTCGTCGGTGATGATCGACAGGAACGGCGCCGGCATCAGCGTCGCGTACATCCGCTCGATGATGTGGCTGCCGGCAATCTTCACGTCGATGAAGTGCTGCAGTTGTCGGCGGAACGCCTCGAGGAATTGCTCGAACGATTCGAAGGTTGCCGGGTCGCCGGTCTTCGGCCCGATCTGCCGCTCCGTGCGCGGATCGTACCCGTCGTTCAGCGTGACCTCGATCACCTTCGGCAAGTTGAAGTAGCCCGTGAGGATGTAGCTTTCCTTGCCGAACGCGCCCACCTCGACGCAGCCGCTGGTACCGCCGCAGCGCGCGTCCTCGACCGACTTGCCCTGGCGGACCAGCTCGGCCACGACCATGTCGGCATTGAAGATCGACGGCTGGCCCCAGCCCTTGCGGATGACCTCGCAGGCCTTCTCGAGGAAGCGATCGGGGCTCTTCTTGCTCAGCTGGATGTTCGACGACGGCTGCAGCAGCCGCATCTCGTCGATGACCTCGAGGACCAGGTACGTGACGTCGTTGACGCCGTCGCTGCCGTCGGCCTTCAGGCCGCCGTTGCAGATGTTCGAGAAGTCGGTGTACGTTCCGCTCTCGGCCGCCGTCACGCCCACCTTGGGTGGCGCCGGCTGGTTGTTGAACTTGACCCAGAAGCACTGGAGCAGTTCTTTGGCGCGCTCCCGCGTCAGGGTGCCCGCCTCGATTTCGCGCTTGTAGTAGGGATAGAGATGCTGATCGAGACGCCCCGGGCAGAACGAGTCCCAGGTGTTCAGCTCCGTGATGACACCGAGGTGGACGAACCAGTACGCCTGCAGCGCCTCCCAGAACGTGCGGGCGGGGTGTTCGGGAACCCAGGCGCAGCTGGCGGCAATCTGCTCGAGTTCCGCCTTGCGCACCGGGTCGGCCTCGGCCGCCGCGAGGCGCGCGACTTGCTCGGCGTGGCGACGCGCGAACCGGATGACGGCGTCGGCCGCGAGGCGCATGCCCTTCAGTTGCTGCCGCTTGTCGTACGCCTCGAGATCGTGGAGATCATCGAGCGCCGCCAGTTCGCGGTCGATGCCCGCCTGCAGTCCCGACAGCCCCTTCTCGTAGATCTTCCCGTCGGCCACCGTGTGGCCTGGGGCGCGCTGCTCCATGAACTCCGTGAAAATACCCGCCTCGTACGCATGCTTCCACGCGTCGGGCAGTTCCCCGAACATGCGATGCCGCATCGAGCGTTCGCGCCAGTAGGGGATCACGTCGTCGCGATACGCGTCGCGCGCCTGCTGGTCAATGGCAAACGAGATCTTTTCCCGCGAGTCGAGGATGTCGAGGTCCTCGAGCGTGTGACAGCACAGCTCCGGGTAGGTCGGCGTCGCCTTCGGCGCGGGTCCGCGTTCGCCGACGATCAGCTCGCCCGGTTCGATGTACAGCGCCTTCCGGTCCATCAGGTACTGGAAGGACAGGGCGCGGAGAATCGGCAGCGGGGCCGCCGGCGCTTCACGGTAGAACGCCGTCATCAACTCCGCACGCTCGCTGGACAGCGTGGGCTTCCGGTCGAGGCTCTGCTGGCGTAGCCTGGTCACACGTTCCGTCATGACGACCCTCCTGGTCGGACGATTAGCCCGTATTCCTCGAGCAGGCGAACGACATGCGCCTGCAGGTCGGCCGTTGGGGGCTGGGTGTCGGCAAGGGGATAAGGACGCTGAAGCCGGTCGTACTTGGCCATGCCGGCCCGGTGGTACGGCAGCACGTCGACCCGCGTCAGGCGCAGCGCCGAGAGGAACGCACCGGTCTCGCGGACGTTCTTGTCATCGTCGTTCACGCCGGGGATCAGCGGGAAACGCACGAGGATGTTGGAGTGGACCGCGGCCAGCCGCTCAAGGTTATGGAGAATGCGGACGTTCGACGAGCCGGTATACGCGAGATGCCGCTCCTCGTCCATCATCTTGAGGTCGAAGAGAAACAGATCGGCGTCGCGGGCCACTTCGAGCAAGGCGCCAGTGTCCGCGTGGCCGCAGGTGTCCACCGCGACGTGGATGGCGGACGCGCGGCACGAGCGAACCATGTCCAGAAGGAACGCGGGCTGCATCAGCGGCTCGCCGCCCGAGAAGGTGACGCCGCCTTCCGACTCGTCGTAGAAGATGCGGTCGCGCTCGATTTCCGCCATCAGCGCGTCCACGCTCATCGTCCGTCCAACGAGTTCGCGCGCGCCGGTCGGGCACGCCTGGGCGCAGGCGCCGCACGTGTCGCACGCGTCGGGCGCGATCGGGCCCTTGTCGGCGGCGGGCTGCACGGCGTGGTGCGGGCACGCCGTCGTGCAGCCCAGGCACCGGATGCAGCGCTCCGGCTTCGGCATGAACTCGGGCTGAAGGAGCTGGCTTTCGGGGCTGTGGCACCAGGCGCAGCGGAGCGGACAGCCCTTCAGGAAGACGGTGGTTCGGATGCCCGGGCCGTCGTGGATGGCAAACCGCTCGATGCGCAGAATCCGGCCTTCGGCCACCGGTATGCCGAGAAACGCCGGGTCGGTCCATGTCGCACAGGTCACGTCAGGCCCCTACCAATTGCCACGCTCTCCAAGAATGGTGACCACCTGGCCGTAGCGTTCGGCCGAGCCGCGCCAGTTGCGGGTGACGGCGCGCTCGGCGCCATCGAGGTCGCCGGCGCGGATAGCGTCCACAAGGACCGAGTGCTCGCGCGCGGCCTCGTCGAAGGCGCAGACGATGGCGCTGGTATACACGCGCTCGTAGCGCTCAGCCTGAGGCTGGAGGACGTCGAGTTCCGACAGCAGTCGGGGGCCGGCAGCCGCGGTCGTGTACGCACGGTGGAAGCGCACGTGCAAATCGTGCGCACGCACGATATCGGGCGGCCGCGACGCTGACGCGTCACGCAGGTCTTCGGCCAGACGCGCCATCTCGTCGGCCAGCGCCTGCCGCCTGGCCGGCTCGAGGCCGGCGGCCAGCCGGGCGGCGGCCGATTCGAAGGCGCTCACCATCAGGAAGATTTCGCGCATGTCGTCCGCCGTCAGCGGCGCGACGATGGCACGCAGCATGGTTCCGGCGCGCGACGGGCTGACGAACCCTTCCTGCTGGAGGCGCTGCAGCGCAGCCCGGACCGGCGTCCGGCTGACCCCCAGGCGCAGCGACAGCTCCGTTTCGACCAGCGGAGCACCCGGGGCGAGACGCCCGGCCACGATCAGATCGCGCATCCGCAGGTAGGCGGACGTCGTCACTTCCTGGCGCGGCACCAGGCGGATCACCCGTCGCGAGGGCGACCGACGGCCGGCGGGCGTGGAGGCCATGCGGCCGGCAGCGGTTTTCGATGTGGAACGCGGCATCTGTTGTACCTGTCACCCGTCCTATCAATCTACATTATTGCACCAGGCATTGCACACAGTTTGGTATACAATCCGCGCCAGCAGGCGTGAAGACTGGCAACGGTTCTTTGTGGCTCAATCCGGAGGTTTTTCATGGCTCATGCTCGCATCGTGCGACCCGTCGCGTCGGCGGTGGCCGCGTTCGTCCTGCTCGCGTTCGTGTTCATCGGCTACGGTTTGCTCTCGGCCCAGGCGCCCGCCCGCCCGGCCAAGCCCGTCGCCGCGGCGCCGGCAGCCGCCCCCGTGGTGACGGCGGATTCGGTGTTCCGCGTCAAGGCGTGGGATCAGTTCGTGTCGATGCGGGGCAGTTCGCCCTTCAAGGACCTGAAGTGGCAGTTCATCGGCCCGACGAGCATCAGCGGCCGCGTCGTGGATGTCGCCGTCGCCAACCGCAAGGGGAAGACCCGCGTGATCTACGTGGCCACCGCGTCCGGCGGCCTGTGGAAGACGGAGAACGAGGGCACGACGTTCGAGCCGATCTTCGAGCAGGCGGCGTCCGTGCAGGGCGGCAACGTGGAAGTTGCGCCGTCCGACCCGAACATCATCTGGTTCGGAACGGGCGAGGCGAACATCTTCCGCAGCTCGAACGCGGGCGTGGGTGTCTACAAGTCGACCGACGCGGGCAAGACGTGGCAGCACATGGGCCTGCCCTCCACCCACACCATCGCGCGCATCGTCATCCACCCGACGAACCCGGACATCGTCTACCTGGCGGCCGGCGGCCACGAGTGGACCGACAACGTGGAGCGTGGCGTCTACAAGACCACCGACGGCGGCAAGACGTGGGACAAGATCCTTTACGTTGACGCGAAGACCGGCGCGAATGACCTCGTGATGGATCCGACGGATCCGAACGTCCTCTACGCGACCACGTGGCAGCGTATCCGGAACAAGTGGAACGACCCGCGCACGCTGTCGGGCTACACGGGCACTGGCATCCATAAAACCACCGACGGCGGCAAGACCTGGACGCCGATCAACGAGGGGCTGTCGGTTCCAGACCGTCGCGGACGGATCGGCATCGACATCGCGCGCTCGAACCCGAACGTGGTCTACGCCTTCGTCGACAACTACGAGATCGCACGGCAGGCGAAGCCGGGCGATATGGACTCCTACGGTCGGCAGAAGCAGGGCACGATCAAGGGCGCCGAGATCTATCGGTCGGACAACAAGGGCCAGAGCTGGAAGAAGGTCAGCGAATCGAACGCCTTCATGGAGGGCTCGGCGGCCACCTACGGCTGGGTCTTCTCCCAGGTCCGTGTGGACCCGAACAACGAGAACACGATCTACTTCATGGGCCTCGCCCTGAACCAGAGCACCGACGGCGGCAAGACCTTCAAGGTGCTGCGCGGCATGCACAGCGACCACCACGCGCTGTGGATCGACCCGTCGAACTCCGACAATCTGCTCAATGGCAACGACGGCGGCGTGGTGATGTCCTACGACTTCGGCAAGACGTGGCGGCAATTCACCGACAACCTCCCGGTGGTCACGTTCTTCAACGTGGCGTTCGACATGGCGATGCCGGTCCACGTGTACGGCTCGGTGCAGGACCACGGCAGCTACCGCGCGATCGTCGACCTGAGCAAGGGGCGCGACAAGATCCCAACGCAGGCGTTCGAGGAGACGCTGGGAGGCGAGGGGACGACCCATGCGATCGACACCAGCGACAACAACACGGTCTACGCGTCGAGCTTCTACGGGAACCTCGACCGGGCCGACTTCTCGAAGCCCGGGACGACCGGCGGCTTCAGGACGATGCCGTTCCAGATGACGAACATCACGCCGAAGGCCGGCGAGGGCGAGCCGCCGCTGCGCGGCCAGTGGATGGCGCCGACCATCGTGTCGCCGCACGACCCGAATGTCGTCTATCACGGCATGCAGTACGTCTTCCGCTCGATGCACAAGGGCGACACCTGGGAACGGATCAGCCCCGACCTCACCGGCAACGTCCTGTCGATGATCGGCGACATCCCGTACCAGGCGCTCTACGCGCTGGCCGAGTCGCCGAAGCGGTTTGGCCTCCTCTACGCGGGGACCGATGACGGCCACCTGCACATCACGCGCGACGGCGGGAAGACGTGGACCGAGCTGACGGCAAACCTGCCGCAGAAGAAGTGGATCTCGCGCATCGTGCCGTCCACGTTCGACGAGGGCACGGTGTACGTGACGCAGAACGGCAAGCGCGACGATGAGTTCGCCGCCTACGTCTACAAGTCGACCGATTTCGGCAAGACGTTCAAGAGCATCGTCGGGAATATCCCGTGCGGGCCGGTCAACGTGATCCGCGAGGATCCGTCGAATCCGAAGATCCTCTACGTCGGCACCGACATGGGCGTGTATGTGACGACCGATGGCGGGACGACGTGGACCGTGCTCGGCGGCAACCTGCCGTCCACCTTCGTGCACGACCTGGTCGTTCACCCGCGCGACCGGATCATCGCGATCGCGACGCACGGCCGCGGCATCTGGGTGATGGACGCCGTGCCCGTGCAGAAAAAATAGGGGTCGGGTGTACTTTTCGTTCTTGGCCGGCTTGCCTGACGGATTTGTCGTCCGTCAGGCGGCCCTCTGAGGAGTGAGTCATCGCTCCTGCCGCGCAACCGACACCGCAGCCGGTTGCGTCCACGCGACCCACCCGTTCGAGTCGGTGATCCTCGCCCGCACGTACCCCTCGTCGCCCGCGAACTCGTACTCGGCCGACGCCGCGTCCACCTGCTTCAGCACCCGTCCGCCCTTGCCGATGAACTGCACGCGGTAGCGGGCCGACGACTGTTCCTTGACGACAACCGTCACCCCACGCGTCGTCACCTGCCAGTCCGCCAGCTCCACGCCGGTGGTCGCGTAGAAATCGCCGCGCGCCAGCGCGCCGAGGATCGCGTCCGCGGTCAACCGTGACGCGCGGACCATGACCCAGCCGCGCCCGGGTGCGGCCGCCTGGCGCTCCCACGGGCGTTTCAAGTCGTGCGTGTCATCGCTGGCCACGCCGTACACCGTCTGGCCCGACGACAGCCATTCGTCCCACAACGCCTCGGCGGCCGGCGCACCTCCTCCGCCGAGGTTGTTGACCTGCGGATGGCCGTTGTAGACCTCGAACAGTTGTGGGGCGGCCACCTGCTGGAGGTCCGCGCTCGAGAGGGCCCAGCCGAAGTTTGGGTGGTTGACCTGCGCCACCGCGCCCGCCGCTCGCGCCGCCGCGACGTCACGCTGCAACACCTCGCCTGGGCGGTCGCCGCCCTGCGGCCGAATCAACGTGGTCGCACCGAGCGCGTTGACGTGTACCGGCTTGTCACCGGCGCGATCGGTGATCTCCTCGCCGGAAATCACCAGGAATCGATCCTCGACGCCGAAGACGTCGTTGAGGCCGCTCACCGGCGTGACGAAGTTGTGATCGGTCAGTACCAGGAAGTGATAGCGCCGGTCCCGGTACCAGCGAACCACGTCGTCCGGGCTGCTGTCGCCGTCACTGTTGAGGGTGTGGGCATGGGTGTTGCCCTTGAACCACCGCGCCGGCGACGGCGCCGCAGCAGGCGCCTGGGCGCCCGCGGACCTCGCGACCATCCAGGCAGACGCTACCAGCAGGATGACAGCTCGCACAACACCTCCTCGGGAAGAGCACCGATCCGTGGACAGGACAACCGCCAGGGACACGCCGCGGCGGCCTCAGTGGTCCGCCGCCCGCGTGCTGCGCTCGATCCCGTTGTTCGATCAAGCGGTCGTCGACGCGGTGAAGCTGTGGGAGTTCACGCCGAACCTGGTCAACGGCATGCCGGTGCCGGTGACCGTGAATTCCACGTTGGACTGACGCGGCCGAGCGGCCACCCCCTCGACTATGCGTGGGGCCGGCCCCACCTCTATTTCCTCGTGGGCTGCGACGGCTGCTGCCAGTCGATTTTCAGGTTGTGCGCGCCCCGCGTCGTGATGCGGGTGTCCGCGTCCAGTTCGAGCAGCGCCGGCTTGTTCCCGATCTCCATTGCGGTGAGGTAGACCAGCCGGGTGACCTTCTCCATCTTCGCGTAGTCGACCCGGGCCTCGACGTCGGCCGGCTGATGGTAGTCGTCGGTGGTCCCGCAGAAGAACCAGACGGCGGGGATGCCGTAGCGGAGGTACGGGTAGTGGTCGCTGCGGAAGAAGAACCGGTCGGGATGGGCCTGGTCCTGGAACTTGTAGTCGAGCGTCAGCTTCGTGACCTTCCGGTTCGTCTCGTTGATCGCCTGGTCCAGTTCCATGCTCACCTTGTTGGAGCCGATCAGGTAGATGCCGTTCGGGTCGTTGCGCGACAGCATGTCGAGGTTGAGTGCCGCGCTGACCTTCTCGACGGGCACCGGGCTGTGGCTGGCAAAGTAGTGGGCGCCGTAGAGGCCTTTCTCTTCCCCCGTGTGCCAGACGAAGATGACGGACCGCTTCGGCCGCTCGACGAGCAGCGCCCGGCCCAGCGAGAACATGGCGACAACGCCCGAGATGTTGTCGTCGGCGCCGGGGAACACCTGGTCTTCGCGGTAGCCGATGCCGTCGTGGTGCGAGCCAATCAGCACGTACTCGTTCCTGAGGACGGGGTCGCTGCCCTCGACCATCGCGACGACGTTCCGCGTGGCGCCCTTGCGCGACTCGAAGGCGACGGTCACGTCGACCTGGCGGCCGGCGACCTCACGGGACGGCGGGCGCTGGCCCGCGGCCACGCGGTCGAAGAGCTGATCCAGTTCCCCGCGGGAGATTCCCAGTAAACCGGCCGCGGCGTCGTGCCTGAGGTCCACCTGGAACACCGCCGGCTGGAAGCCCGAGCCGAGGCTGATCTCCGTATCCATCGGTCGCCCGCGCTCGATGTTGTCGAACGACAGGTTCTGGGCCGCCAGAGCGGCCTCGCGTTCCTTCGGGATCACCGTGAGGATGGCCACCGCCCCTTTCTCGCGGGCGATCGTGGCGCGGCGGGCGAGGAGGCCACGGTTCTCGGCCCGCCGGAGCGAGTGCGAGGCCGGCAACGGGGCATCGAGGATCAGCACCACCTTGTTCTTCAGATCGAGGTCGGCGAAGTCGTCCCATCCCAGGGCCGGGGCGTTCGCCCCGATGCCCAGGAACACCAGCCCGCCCGAGGCCGAGCTCGGGGCGACCCAACGGCCGCGCACGCCGAAGGCGGCGGGCGCGTGGTAGGTGGTGCGGCTGGCGCTGGTCGCCACCTCGATACGGGAGTTCGCTTCCGACAGCTTCGAGATGTCGAGGGCGAGGTCCTGGAAGAACGACCCGCCGGGCATCAGCGGCTTCAGGCCGATGCGCTCGGCGGCGAGGGCGATGTAGCGCGAGGCGATCTCCAGTTCCACCGACGGCGTATTGCGCCCCTTGAACTCGGGCGCACCGAGGAACTGCATGTGAAACTTCATCTCGTCGGCGCGAATCGCCTGGACGCCCTTTGCCTGGCCGGCGACCGGCGCCGCCGCCCAGCCGAGAACGACAACCGCGAGCACGAGGGACCGAACGTCACTGATGCGCATCCTGCCTCCTGGAAAATGCCGTCAGCTTACTTCAAGTCGAGCGGATCGTCGCGGGGCCAGGAACTTCGTTTCGATGATGGCGCGGAGCCTGTCCGGCGTCACACTCACGTTCCAGACGATGGTTTCGCCCGCACGGCGTGCACATACCCTTCGCGGCCATACTGCAGGATCGCTTGATCGGCGGTGAGAAGGGTTGCGTCGGATTCACGGGCGGTGGCGATGAGCATTCGATCGGCGGGATCGCCATGAAACACGCCCGGCAGTCGGGTGCTGGAGATGGCGATGTGGGGTGTGAGTTCCGCCAGCCGGACGCCCGGCGCGGCGAGAGCCTCCCGAACCCAACTTTCGCAATCCGCTGCCAGCGTCAGCCGTCCCTTGGCCTCCAACATCGCGACTTCCCATACAGAGATGACGGACACGCGCAGAAGCCCATCCGGGACGGCTTTTTCCAGCATTCGGCGACTGGCGCTGCCCAAGCGGTTGTCCCCCAACATCAACCACACCCACACATGAGTATCCAGCAAGACCGGTCGCGTCATTGCTGCGCCTCCCACGTCTCGCCAGTTGGGGCGACGATGTCACCCGTGATCTTCCCCTTCCCGCGAAGATAGCCAAACAGCGGACGCTCCGGAGCCGGGTCAACCGGCACCAGTCGGGCCACCGGCTTGCCCCGCTTGGTGACCGTAATCGTTTCATGCTTTTCCGCCACACGATCCATGAGTTTCAGACACTGCGCCTTGAACAGACCTGCCGGGATATCCATAGATACCTCTCGTGAACGCTTCATGTCAGCGCTATGACTATGGTCACATGACCATGGACGCTCTTATTTGTCAAGCCGCGTTCATGCTCACCGTTGGATATTGTGTGACTCCAACCGGCGCGACCTCCTTCAAGCACACTCGAGGGTCGCTTCTCCTGCGTGCCATCTCGTCGATCCCGCTGATCGCAGACGCGGCAGCGTTCTCGCGCCCACCATCCCTGCCGGATGTCCTGCGGCGGCGCCGGCGGTGTCCGGTGTCCGGGAGCGGGCGTTATCGGCTATGCTGCGGACGTTTACGAGGCTGGAGGCCCGAACGACGATGCGAAGTTACCGCGCCGGGGAACCCACTGAGGAGTACTGCCGCGTCTGCAAGATCGACCGCGTGCACACCGTCATCGTCGTGGACGAGGCGGGCCGGCCCATGCGCGTGCAGTGTGACTATTGCGGCAGCCAGCACAACTCGCGCGGCGTGGCCGCGCCCGCTCCGCGTGCGGGCGACGAACCGCCGGGACTGAGGCCCGCGCGCTCGACCGGCGGCGCTGAGAGTCAGCCGCTACCCCTGGTCTCGGACCGCGAACGGAGAGAGGAGCCTGTCATGGTGCATACCCCTGAGCCGGTGGACCTCGAACTGCTGCTGAGGCGAGTGATCCGCGAAGAGACCGGCCTCACCGCGGCAGTGCCGGCGGAGAAGTGGCGCGGCGGCGCGCTGGTCCTGCGCCCCGGCACGCCGGGTTTGCTGGAGAAGAGCTGGCCGATCGAAACCTTCTTCCACAAGGTGGTGATGATCCGCAACCGGCTGCGCACTCTGGAGCAGCAGGTGAACGGGATGGACATCCCGGAGGACGCGAAGGTGAAGCTCCAGGGATACATCACCGGCTGCTACGGATCGCTCTCCAGCTTCAATGTGCTCTTCGCCGACGAGGACGACCACTTCAAGGGGGCCGGCGGCGAATAGGACAGTGGGCGGCGCCGCAGGTCCAGGCTGAAGCCTTGCCCGACGCAGGCGAGAGCAGGATTGGGCGAATCCCCGTATGATGGGGAGCGTCGCTGTCGCCATTCCGGAGGAGATTATGAAACGCTTCGCGCTCGTCCTTGTCGTTCTCGCCCTCATGGCGCCGCCGGCCTTTGCCGACGTCACCGTGACGATGACCGTGTCGATCACCGGGCCGATGGCGGCCGACGGCACGGTCATCAGCTTTCTCAAGGGCACGAAGGCCCGCTCGGACGCGAAGATGATGGGCCAGGACGTGTCCATCCTCGTCGACGCAGCGACCAGGCAGCAGTGGATGATCAATCACACCACCAAGCAGATAGAG
>JADGOB010000308.1 GCA_017883185.1 Acidobacteriota bacterium | reverse complement strand
CTTTGCCTCGAACAGAGGCCTGTCCTGCGTCTCGTAGCGAGCCGTCTTGCTCTCGGGCAGCAGGAGCGCTATCTTGGGCCCGGCCCCGGCACTTGTCGTCCCGCCCCCGCCGCAGCTTGTCAGTGCGACCGCAGCACCAACCACAATGGCTACAGCGGCCAACCACAACACCGTTCTCTTGGCACCCATCCCCAACCCCCTTGTGTGCCGAATCACAGGTCAACTTCACATTTTATACCGATGTCGGCGCCTAAGTCCAGAAAGTCGGCGGTCGACGTGCCGACAGAAGTCAATACCGCGTGAAGCGCTGACCGGGCCTGACCTGACAGGTTCGCTTGCACCGTTCAATCGGAGGGATCATGAAGCGGATTCGCGTTGGTGTTGTCGGTGCCGGCTTCGCGGGCTCGACTCACATTCAGGCCTTGCGTCGCCTGCCGCACATCGAAGTGGTCGCCCTGGCCGGTCATTCAACCGACCAGGCGCGTGCCTCGGCAACGAAGCTTGGCGTGGCGAGATCCTACGGTGACTATCGTGAGATGCTCCGGGATGAACCGCTTGACGCAGTCCACAACTGCACGCCAAACAAGACCCACGCCGAGGTCACTTTGGCGGCGATCGACGCGAACCTGCACGTGGTCTCCGAGAAACCCCTCGGAATGGACAGCGAGGAAACACGCTACCTGGCGCGGCGCGCCGCATCATCCGGCATCGTCACCGCCGTCTGCTTCAACTATCGCTACTACCCCCTGGTGCGCGAGGTCAAGGCGATGTTGGCCAACGGCGATGTGGGTCGTCCGCACCTGATCCACGGAAGCTATCTTCAAGATTGGCTCCTCCTGGAAACGGATTGGAACTGGCGTCTCGAACCCAAGCTGGGTGGGTCGTCACGAGCCGTTGCCGACATCGGCTCGCACTGGCTCGACCTGGTGCAGTACATGACAGGCGATGTCGTGGAGGAGGTTGTCGCGAGCCTGGGCACGCTCCATACGCATCGCCTACGTCCTTCGAAGGAGGCCGTGACGTTCGCCTCCGCCGAACCCGCCGCGCGTGACTCCGTGAGAATCGACACCGAAGACTTCGGTTGCGTGCTCCTTCGCTTCGCCAGTGGATGCCAGGGAGTCCTGACCGTGTCCCAGGTCAGTGCCGGCCGAAAGAACTGGCTCTCTTTCGAGATCGACGCCCGCGACTCTGCCCTCTCATGGAATCAAGAAACACCGAACGAGCTCTGGATCGGGCACCGCGGCGAACCCAATCAGATCGCACTTCGCGACCCAGCCGCTATGAACACGGCGGCGTCCGCGCTCTCTGGGCAACCGGCCGGACACCCCGAAGGCTGGCTCGACACATTCGTGAATCTCTTCACGGACTTCTATGGCGCGGTCGCCGCCAGCGCAGCGAACGAACCCTATTGCACCTCGTTCGCCACCTTCGAGGAGGCGCATCGCATCGCGCGCACGGTCGAAGCAGTCATGGCGAGCAGTAAACTCGACGCCGCTGTGAGAGTCGACGGGGGGAAGTAGCCGCGGTCGCCCCCGCTACGGAACGCTGTTGTCCCGCCGCGAAAGGCGTTGCGGCGGACCCAGGCTCAGCGGCCGCTGATGGGCACGGCCTGCGCACTCCAGGTGGCGCCGCCGTCGGTGGTATGCACGATAGTGCCCTTGTCGCCGACCGCCCAAGCGACCTGGTCGCTGACTGCCGCATGTGATACCCCCTGGAGGTACGAACCCCGTCTTACCTATCCTACTCGAGGGCGGGGACCGCTGACGTAACGAATTGACCTGCCCCCCCGACATCGGTCTGGATGTCACCGGGAACCCGCAGGTCCACGAGTCCCCGCTTGATGTTGTCGACTCCGTAGCCTGTCACCACGGGCAGTTGCCGGCGAGGGGGACGGAGATGAGGCATCCGAAGACGCTGATCGAGTTCATGCAGCTCTACCCCACCGAGGTGCAGGCCTACCTCGACGAGTACTGCTACCGACTCAATCGCCGCGAGCAGCGCCACGACCTCTGCCGACGCGTCCTCAACCGCTGCATGCTCTACACTGGCCCAGTGCCCTATTCGCTGCTCACAGCTACCTGAGCGACGGGGATGGGCATGTTACAGATTAATGAAGGAGGCCGATACTTGCCCACCCATAGCCTGAAGCATGCACCCTAGAAGCTGGAGACGCATCATGGAATACAGAAGGCTTGGCAAGACCGAATTCGACATCTCGGCGATTTCTCTTGGCACTTGGCAGGTCGGGGGGCGCTGGGGTGAAACGTTCGACGACGCGCTGGCTGAACGGATCATCGAATCGGCCATCGAGCGCGGCGTGAATTTTATCGACACGGCCGACGTCTATAGCGACGGCGCCAGCGAGGCCGCAGTGGGCCGCGTGGTGCGGCGCGTGAAGGCGCGGCATGGCGATCGCGTGTATGTAGCCACCAAGTGCGGCCGCTTCATCGACCCCCATGTGGATGCTGGCTACACTCCGGAAGTGCTGCGGAGTTACGTTGAAACCAGTCTGAAAAACAGCGGTCTGGAAGCTCTGGACCTGATCCAGCTGCATTGCCCACCTACGCCGGTCTATTACCGCCCGGAGATCTTCGCGTTATTCGACACCCTCAAGGCGGAAGGCAAGATCCGTAACCTGGGCGTATCGGTGGAGAAGGTCGAAGAAGCCCTCAAGGCCATCGAGTATCCGAACGTCACTACGGTTGAGATCATCTTCAACATGTTCCGTCTGCGCCCCGCCGGCCTGTTCTTCCGGGAAGCGCGAGCCAAGGATGTTGGCATAATCGCCCGCGTACCTCTGGCCAGCGGGCTGCTCTCAGGGCGCTTCAATCGCGAAACGCAGTTCGGCGCAGGAGATCATCGAACCTTCAATCGCGATGGCGCCGCCTTTGACAAGGGCGAAACGTTTTCTGGCGTGGACTACGAACAGGGGCTTACTGCTGTCGAAGCCATCAAGGCAATCTTCCCGGATGAGCCTGGTCTTGCCGCGTGGGCGCTGCGCTGGATACTGATGTTCCCTGAAGTCTCCACCGTCATACCCGGTGCATCGCGGGTCGAGCAGCTCGAAGCGAATCTCGCAGCCGCCGACCTGCGCGCCTTGACGCAAGCCGAAATGGACGGCGTTGCAGCCGTCTACGAACGCGACATCAAGCCGACTGTGCATCATCTCTGGTAAGGGCTCGGCTGCAGCGGGGCCATGCGGATCGTGGTCTCGCTGTTGCCCTCGGGTGGCCGGGAAACGTGTGCCGACATAGTGTGACGGTACGTCGAAACCGAGCAAGCAACTCTCGTTGGTCTGCCGATAGATCTTCCACTAGTGCACTGCCAGCCGATTGCTCGCCAAGGCCGCCTGCGTGTTGCCGGCAGCGTCGGTCGCAGATACCGTGAAGCGGTAGCTTCCCCTGGCAAACCAGCACACGAAGTGGGCGCTGAGCGAGCGGTTGACCGGCCCACGCACGACGATCGTCTTCACCGACCGTCCCGCAAGCGTCCTGATCTTGATGACCGC
>JADGOB010000119.1 GCA_017883185.1 Acidobacteriota bacterium | reverse complement strand
GCATTTCGATGCGCTCTTCGTGAGCGGTTTCGGTCCTGCCGCCAGCCACTACGGACTGCCGGACGTCGGATTCGTGGCGTGGCCGGACGTCTTGAACCTGGTGCAACGAGTCCGGGCGATCGTCCCTGACCACCACCTGCTGGTGGACATCGATGATGGCTACTGCGACATCGACGTGGCGTGTCATGTGGCCCGATCGCTGGAAGCGTTGGGCGCTTCCGGGATCGTCCTGGAGGATCAGTCGCGACCTCGCGGCTGCGGGCATCTCGAGGGCAAGCAGGTCCTCCCGCTGGAGGAGTACCTCGCCAAGCTCGACGCCGTCCTGGCATCGCGCCGCGACCTCTTCGTCGTGGCGCGAACGGATGCCAGCGATGTGGACGAGATCAAGCGCCGTGTGGTCGCGTTTCGCGCGGCGGGTTGCGATGCCGTGCTCGCGGACGGCATCCCGTCACTCCGATTGCTCACGGAGATCAGCGCTCTGGTGGATTGTCCGGTGGTGATGAATCAGATCGCCGGCGGGAAGTCGCCGGTCTGCAGCCTTACCGAACTCCAGTCACATGGAGCGGGCATGGTCATCTACAGCACGCCGTGCCTGTTCGCCGCGCAGACCGCCGTGGAAGGCATGTTACAGGCGCTGAAGGCCGAAGACGGTTCGCTCGGCAGCGCGACGACGCGCGATGCGACCTTGAAGACGTGCAACGAAGTCCTGCTGCAGAACCTCGACCGACGCGCGACGTGAGTGACGTGCATCGTCTATCGAAAGGCGACTCCGCTGGACTGAGGCAGCGGCTGGCCGGACTGAGCGCCGACCAGCGGGCGCTGCTGGTCCGCCGCCTGGGTCAAGACGGACCCGAAGCGCCCCTCGTGGGCGAGCCGTACGCCATTCCCCGGGCTCGTCCTCTGCGCGTGGAGGCCGATCCGTGCGTGGAGGTGTATCCGGCCTCGCACGGCCAGCAGCGGATGTGGTTCCTCCATCACTACGCGTCGGGATCGCCTGTGTATTGCGTTCCTTCCGCGTTCCGCCTCAGCGGCCCGTTGAACGTCGCGTGGCTGGAGGCGGCCTTCCGAGCAGTCATCCAACGGCACGATGTGCTGCGCACGACCTTCGCGATGGAGAACGGTGAGTTGTTCCAGCGTGTCGACGCGTCATCCGCGTTCCATCTGCGGCTGATCGATCTGGACGCGGTCCCGGCCGATACGCGCGAGGCGTCGGCTGAGCAGTGCCTCGCGGAGGAGGCGCGCCGGCCATTCGATCTGGCTGCCGGGCCTCTGTTTCGCGCCGTGCTGGTCAGATTGCGACCCACCGAGCATGTGCTGCTGCTGGTGCTGCACCACATCATGTGCGATGGCTGGTCACGCTCCAACATCTACCGCGAGCTCTCCGAGGCGTACGAAGCGCTCGCCTCCGGACGACCGGCACCCGCGGACGAGCTGCCCATCCAGTTCGCCGACTATTCCGCGTGGCAGAAAGACTGGTTCGACGGCGGAGCACTGGCGGCGCAGACCGCCTACTGGATGGCGCGGCTGGGGGGCGAACCCGAGCCGCTGGACCTGCCGTCCGACAGGCCCCGCCCCGCGACCGAGTCGTTCCGCGGGTGCCGCCGCTCAATGGCGCTCGATCCTCTGCTGATCGCGGCGTTGACGACGCGCGCGCAGGAGGAGGGGGCGACGCTGTTCATGATCCTGCTGGCGGCGTTCAAGGTCCTCTTGCACCGCTACACAGGGCATGACGACTTGATCGTGGGCGTGCCCATCGCGAACCGGCGGCGCATGGAAGTGGAGCGCCTGATCGGCTTCTTCGCCAACACGCTGGCTATGCGGACCTCGTTCCTCGGCGACCCCACGTTTCGCGAACTCCTGCGTCGCGTGAAGGAAACGGCCGTCGAGGCGTATGAGAATCAGGACATGCCATTCGAACAGCTCGTCGAACTGCTGCACGTCCGGCGAGATGCGAGTCGCACGCCGTTGTTCCAGGCGTCCTTCGCGCTTCAGGACTACCCGGCGGTGAGTCTTCGACTGCCCGGCATCCAGACCACGCCGTGGCCCGTCACCACCGGCACGTCCAAGTTCGATCTCGGCATGGCGGTGGAGCGATCCGCCGACGGCTGGACCGCGACGGTCGAATACAGCACGGACCTGTTCGACGCCGACCGAGTGGAACGGATGCTGGGGCACTGGCGCCTGATACTGGAGGGCGTGGTGGCCGATCCTGACCAGCGCGTGTCGGAGATCCCATTGCTCACGGCGGCTGAGCGACACCAGGTGCTGGTGGCGTGGAACCGGACGGAGCGGGACTACCCTCGGGACGCGTGCGTCCACGAGTTGTTCAAGGAACAGGTGGACCGCACGCCGGACGCGGTGGCGGTGGTGTGCGACGGGAGGCCCCTCTCGTATCGCGACCTGGATCACAAAGCCGACCGGCTCGCTCTTCACCTGCGCCTGCTGGGCGTGGTGCCGGGCGACGTGGTGGGCATCCGCGTGGAGCGTTCGTTCGAGATGGTCATCGGCCTGCTGGGCATCCTCAAGGCCGGCGGGGTCTACTGGGCGTTGGAAGAGAACCTGCCGGAGGAACGCCTGCGGCTGATGCTCGCCGATGCCCGGCCTCGGGTGCTGCTCACTCGACGGGCGGCGGTCGACACGTTGCCAGACCGTGCGTTCACGACCCCGGATGGTTCCGCTTCCTCCGTCACGGTCGCCGTCATCGAGGAACTGTTGGAGTCGCCTCTGCAGGGAACGGTGACCAATGCGCCTCGGCTCAGGGCGTGTGACCCGGCGTACGTGAGCTACACGTCCGGCTCGACCGGCCAGCCCAAAGGCGTCCTGGTACCGCATCGGGGCGTGGCTCGGCTGGTCAAGGGGACCGACTACGTGTCGCTGACCGCACAGGAGACGCTTCTGCACTGGTCGCCGCTCTCGTTCGACGCGTCCACTTTCGAACTGTGGGGCGGATTGCTGAACGGCGGGCGCGTCGTCCTGCTGCCACCGGGCCAGCCATCGCTCGGGGGGATCGGAGATGCGATCCGCCAGCACGGGGTCACCGCACTCTGGCTGACCGCCGGCTTGTTCCACCTGATGGTGGATGAGCGATTGGATGACCTGAAGCCACTGCGGCAACTGCTGGCGGGCGGCGACGTGCTCTCGCCGGAACACGTGCTCGAAGCCCGCCGCTCGCTCCCTGGCTGCAGGATCATCAATGGCTATGGTCCGACCGAGAACACGACCTTCACCTGTTGCCACACGGTCGGGGACGAGGGCGAGCTGATCCCGAGCGTTCCGATCGGACGACCGATCGCCAACACGCGGGTGTATGTGCTGGACCCGCATGGGCAGCCGGTCCCGATCGGCGTGGCGGGCGAGTTGTACGCGGGGGGCGACGGTCTGGCGATCGGCTACCTCAACGAGCCGGAACTCACAGCGGAACGATTCGTCCCCGATCCCTTCTCATCCGTGCCGGGCGCGCGGCTCTATCGGACTGGCGATCTCGTCCGCTGGCGGGCCGACGGCGATCTCGAGTTCCTGGGGCGGATGGACTCGCAGGTGAAGGTACGCGGCTTCCGAGTGGAGTTGGGCGAGGTCGAAGGGGTGCTGTGCCAGACGGCGGGAGTGCTCGAAGCTGCGGTGGCGGTCAAGGGCGTCGCCGGGGAGAAGCGGCTGGTGGCCTACGTCGTGGCTGATCCGAGTCAGCTCCCCGGATCGGAGGACGTAGTGGCCGCCCTCAAAGCGAAGTTGCCGGAGTACATGATCCCGGCACGGATCGAGTACCTGTCCGCGCTGCCGCTCACACCGAGCGGGAAGGTGGACCGGCGCTCGTTGCCCGAGCCGGCGCTGATCGCGCGGGCGGGCAGCGAGCGAGCGATGCCGGCGCGCAGTCTTCTTGAATCGGAGCTCACGCGACTGTGGCAGCGCCTGTTCCAGCGGGAGCACATCGACCGGGACGACAACTTCTTCGATCTCGGCGGACATTCGCTTCTGGCGATGCGAATGGTGGGAGAGGTCGAGGATCTCGTGGGTCGACGCGTGCCGATCTCGGCGTTGTTCCAGGCGCCCAGCATCGCGGCACTGGCCAGGAGGCTCGCGGACGAGGATTGGGTCCCGTCGTGGAGTTCGTTGGTGCCGCTGCAGCCGATGGGATCGGAACCGGCGGTGTTCTGTGTCCATGGCCTCTACGGTGACGTGTACGAATTCCTCGACTTGGCCCGAGAACTGGCGCCGGACCGGCCGGTCTACGGGCTGCAGGCAGTGGGTTTGGATGGGGGCCAACCCCAGCACACCACGGTGGAGGACATGGCGACCCACTACGCGCGCGAGATCCGTTCGCTGCAGCCGGAGGGTCCCTATCATCTCGTCGGTGCTTCGCAGGGCGGATGGATCGCCTACGCGGTCGCACAAGAACTGACCCGTCAGGGAAGAACAGTGGCCCTGTTGGGGCTGCTCGACACTCGGGCGACGTCCGATGTACCATGGACCCTCTACGCCCGAGTGGCGGTGCCATACCTCGTGGGTCGGCTGCCCACCCATTTGAAGCGGTACGTGAGCGGCCCGAGCGAGGGCCGCCTTCGCTACCTGGGACGTAGACTGGCGTCGCTGCGTCTCCACGTCACCCGCTCGCGGGCGGACCTCCCCGTTCGACCGGCCACAGCGGGTCCAGTGCCCGCGCACGACCATGACATCGCAATCGACTACTTCGAAGCCGTGACGAGACGATATCGGCCTGCGAAGTATGCGGGGGATGTGACCTTGTTTGCGGGAGGCGACGCGAGGCTCTTCCCGCATCACGTGTTCTGGAAGCACCTCGTGAGGGGTCGCGTGCAGGTTCATCTCGTGTCCGGGGACCACGGTTCGATCATCAATGACGTCCACGCAGTGGAGTTCGCCCTGGTCTTCAGGCAGGCGCTGCTTGAGGCTGAAGCGACAGCGGAGCGGTCCTCCACCCAACGATGAAGCTGACTCCACAACACTGGACGTGGGACGGCGCCGATCCGGATTCGGCACACCCGGCGGGATGCCCGGCTGGAGGTCCCATGGTGTGGCAGGCCTGGCTGACCGATGACCCGGCCACGCAGGCGTACCTGGCTTCGCTGCTGTCGGCGGAAGAGCACGCCCGCTTGGCCCGCTTCCAGCAGTTGGGGGATCGACAACGCTTTCTGCTCGCCCGAGGGTTGCTTCGCCTCCTCGTGGGCGCCTTCCTGAACACCCCGGCCAAGCGCGTGGGATTTGGCTGCGGCCCATTCGGCAAGCCCTTCGTGGTCCCCGTCGCCGGCGCGCCCTCGTTGCACTTCAACGTATCCCACTCCGGGAGACTGGTCCTGCTCGCCTTCAGTCCAGTGCACGAGGTCGGCGTTGATGTGGAAGAGGTGCGGTGCGACCAGGACTGGGAGGCTGTCGCTCGTCGTGTGCTCTCATGTGAGGAGTATCGCGAATGGGTCCGGCTGAATCCGGAAGAACGCCTCGACGCGTTCTTCCGGGCATGGACCCGACGCGAGGCGGGGCTTAAGGCGGTGGGTCTGGGGTTCTCCAGCGAAGCGAGTGCGGCTTCGGACTCCGGCATCGCGCTCTTGGACCTCGAGTTGCGCGAGGGCTACCAGGGCGCCGTGGGATGGCGCTCACCGGAACGTTGTTGCGTTTAACCTGCGAGCCGAGCGTGTCCGGTATGGAGCAACTGCGAACGAGTTGAAGCGCTGGTTCGACAGGCCACCGGGCGGCCACGGGATGCCGTGCAAGCGCTCGCTCCGATGCGCCCGAACCACCCGCAACTTGGCCTCATCCAGACAGTAGACGATGAAGAACGGCTGGTCGCCGCTCACGAGCGGCGGGTCTCCCGGTTCTGATGCAGGTTTGTGAACATGATCAAGGGAAGCGGGTTATCGACCTCGTCGAAAGGCAAGCGACTCTTGTCCTCAGGCACTGCGGACAGGTCGACCAAGCCCAGCACCACGTAGTCGCTTGCTGTTCCGGCCGCGCGACTCGTCGCGGCGTATTCGTCGAACCGGGCCCTCTCGAGCACGACCACGGGACAGGCAGGGCAGAAGTGGCCACCGACGCTCCCCACGATCTGGCTGTCCATGGACTCCCCGTGCCGCAAGACCATCAGATACGAATGTTGCTGTGGGATGAGCGCAGCCTGGCAGTCGGGACACTGCGTGGTCCCACGGACGCTGTCCGACCAGTACATCTTCTTTGGGGTCGATTCAGACTGGCTCGTCATGCATCACCTCTGTCGAACGCACCGCGGATAACCCGCGAGCGCAGCGAGTCGGGTTGATCCGCTTGTTGGGCAGGCCCACCACCGTCAGGCAGCGGTCCCCGACCACGGCTTGATGTGAGCCAACTCCTCGGCCAGAGCATCTGCAGCGACCTCGGTGTCGTAGGCCGCCTGGGCACGCAGCCAGTAGCCGTTGGAAAGGCCGAAGAAGCGGCACAGGCGCAGGTCGGTGTCGGCGGTCACGGCACGCCGGCCGGCGACGATCTCGCCGATGCGCTGCGCGGGCACACCGACCTCCTTGGCGAGGCGATACTGCGAGAGGCCCATCGGCAGAAGAAACTCCTCGCGCAGCAGCTCGCCGGGCGTCACGGGCTTGAGCTTCTGCATGGTCATACTCCTAGTGATAGTCCACGATCTGGACGTCTTCGGCACCGGCTGCCGTCCAGCGGAAGCAGATGCGGTACTGGTCGTTGACGCGGATGCTGTGCTGGCCGGTGCGGTCGCCCTTGAGCGCCTCGAGCCGGTTGCCGGGCGGAACGCGCAGGTCGTCGAGGCGTCCGGCGATCTGCAATTGGCGCAGCTTGCGGCGCGCGACCGCCTCGAAGTTCACGAAGCGTCTGACCCGCCGACCACCGGCCAGCGCCTCCGTATCCGCGTCCTTGAACGAGACGATCATGCAGAGATAGTAACGTCACGCGTTAGTAACGTCAAGCATGACTAGCGGGTGACGGAGATGCTGCGGCTTGGCTCTGCCCAACGTCCGGCGCTTGACCTGCAAGGCGCCCGCCTCACGTACGCCCCGAGCATACCTCTCGGGCGCCTTGTCTGGGATGCGCTTGTTGGGTGACCAACGGCAGTCAAGTGTCAACGGTGCAGAGAGCGGCCTTTGCCTCAGCAGCCAAGTCTGGGAGTGGAGCACTGTCGCTCCATGTCTCAGTCCAGCCCCCCTGCGGGAAGTCCGTCGGGCCGACATCCGCGGTGAGCCACGATTGATATCGAGCCTTGAGCAGCTGCTCCAGCCGGCGTGCCGACTCGCGGTCCGGAACGACCACCGAGTCGACGAGCTGCCCGCCCTCGGCCATGTGCTGGAACAGGCGTCGGTCATGGCGGTCGTGAGTGAGACCAACCTTCATGACCTCGAGCGAAGGGAAGTGGAACAGGTACACACGGTGGGGCTCGTCGGGACGAATGCCATGCGTGCATGTCCAGCAGAGCGGCGCTGAGCGGCGTTTCAGGTCGTCGTAGGAGACCAGCCTCTCAACGCCACATGTCATGCAGCGCACCCTGTGCGGGACATACTCACCGCGGCATGGCGCGAGCAACTCAAGCCCGTTGTCCCGAAACACGCGTTCCGCATCGGCGAGCACCGCATGCTTGCGCACGGCTGAGCATCGCTCGCAGCCGAACCATCCCGGTCGCCCCGAGCTGATGCGTTCTGGGACAGTGACGAGGGTCTCGCCGCACGCAAGGCAGACCACCCCAACAGGCCGGTACAGATCACCGACCTTCGTAAGCGGTGCAAGGTTCTCCAGGCGCAAGCGCGAGTGAGTCGGCAGGCCTCCCGAGAGATCCACGCGCTGCAGCTCCAGGGCGCGCGCTCTCCTCGAACTTGCTCCACTTTGCCCAACCGTGGCACCAGCGGCAGGCGATGCCCGCGCGCCTGATCACCGTGAGGCGAACCCAGCGGATCGTTCCGCAATGAATACAGCGACATCGACGCTCATCCGCCGGCGTGGTGAATGGGTCGAGGGGCTCAAGCCCCGCATCCGTGAACGCCATGTCGATGGAAGCCATGTCACGTCGGCGAGCCATGACCCTCCAACTGGTCTACACCGAACGTGTTGCGGTTGAGCTGCAAACCACGGCCCCACCGCGCTTCGGGCTGAGCTTACTATCATGGCCGTGGTTTGTCTGCTCGAACCGCTTGTTAGGCAGAGCGAGGAGGCTGGGCCAAGTGCGCTGAGACTCACACCGCAGCGCATATGAGCGGCACACCCTGCGAGAGAGGCGGCACGTCCATCCGTACGTCCACGAGAGATGCGAGCACGCTCATGGCCCTGGTATCGCCCTCGCGAGCGACAAGCCAGCGCCTGGCAGCAGCCGTAACGTCAGAGCAGAAAGCGTCGGCGCGAAGAGCAGTCCAGCTGGCGCCCGTTCCATCAGTCACCGTACAGAGGTGCACGAAGATGCCCGGTCCGACGTTGAACGCAATCAGTCGTTTGCCCGAGGCCGCCTTCGACTTGCCTGACGCGGGCGCCTTCGATGGATCACTGCGCCCCTCGTGAAGCAGCTTGCAGCGTAGAGCGTAGAGCGCCACCCCATCGACGCCGTGCTGACCGTACCTCGGGAACTTGGGCGAGAACCACTGGTTAACCCAGCTGACGTAGCGCTTCATGGACCCGTCGCCAGGAAAGTCCACTGCTCCGGCGATGTCGGGAACCGTTAGCGCCGTCACCACTGCGGGGAAGTTGTGCCCGCTGCCAGCAGCTTGGTCGATCGAATCCAAGATGAACTGCATCTCGACCCCCTCAAGCGATAGCGGTCCCGTCGGCCCAACAGTGATTATGCAGACTGCGTAACACGCGGCGTAGCCTACGCCTTTCTGCGTAAGACGTCATTTCAGGCACGGGTGATGGTGTTATGCCGTCTGTGTAAGACCGCTCAGAGGCCATCGACGGGACTGCGAACGCCGAGGCCGCCGTGGCATAGACACCAGCCGAGGAGGAGTAGGCTCCTTCGTACACCACTTTGACGGACGTGGCCCTGACTCTTTGGGCACCCGGCGCCTGTGGCGTGTGCTGGAACGCTAGCGGCAACATCAGTGGGAGCAGTGACTCAGGAAAACCGAGATGTCCCCGAGTCCGTATAGACTAGGAGCCCGCCATCAGCTGCTCACGCACTAGGGGGGCAATTTGGGGGCACCAGACAAGGTCCTGCACCTCTTGGAGCGGTTCGAACGCGACCGCAGCACCTTCCTCAATGTCGAACGTCAAGTAATTCCCCACCCCGAGCGCCAAACAATTCCCCACCCGGTCTCGTGAGTTTCTTCTACTCTTTCGCGCCTCCCCTGGCAAGCTTGCCGCCCTGCGCCGGCCGCCGCTTGGGCCGGTAGCTCTTGCCCTCCATGTGCACGTGGAAGGAGGAGTTGATCAGCCGGTCGAGCACCCCTTCGGCGACCACCGCGTTGGGAAACAGCTCGTACCAGTCCTTCGGTGAGCGGTTGGCCGTGAGGATGAAGGAGCCGCGGGCGGCGCGCTCGCTGACGAGCTCGTAGAAGTCGTCGCCCTGGGCGCCCGTGAAGGGCCGCAGGGCGAAGTCGTCGAGGATGAGGAGGTCGAAGCGCACGAGGCGCCGCAGGCGCTGCTCCCAGCTGCCCTCGGCGCGTCCTCCGGCAAGCTCGGCAAGCAGGCGGCTGGTCTTGGCGAAGAGCACTGAGTAGCCACGGCGGCAGGCGAGGTGCCCGAGGGCGGAGGCGACGTGCGTCTTGCCCACCCCCACGGGCCCGTAGAGCAGCACCGACTCACCGCGCTCCAGGAAGCGCAGCGCGGCGAGGTCGCGGATCAGCGGCGCCGGCAGCCCCGGGTTGTAGGCGAAGTCGAACTCTTCGAGGGTGAGCTCTGCCTCAAAGTGCGCCCGGCGGATGCGTTCGGCGAGTGCCTTGGCCTCGCGCCGGCCGATCTCGTCTTCGAGCAGCACCTCGAGGAACTCGAGGTGCCCAAGCTCGCCGCTTCGCGCCTGCGCGAGGCGCGCCTCCAGGGTGGCGAGCATCCCCGAGAGGCGCAGGCTCCTGAGCTTGCCCTCCAGCTGATGGGTCTCCATGGTCAAGCCTCCAGATCGGCGAATAGGGCGAGGGGTCCGTGCAGGTGGGCGGGGGCCAGGGGCTTCGTGATCTCCTCCTCGGGAGTGAGCTGCTCGCGACCGGCCTTGAGGATGCCCCGCACCGTGCGGTAGCAGGGGTCACCGACCTCGATGGCCAGGGCGCAGGCGAGCTCGAGGCGCTCGGCGCCGTAGGTGTCTGCCAGATGGACGACCCCCTGGGCTGAGCGCAGGCGGTGCAGCGCCTGCTCGCCGAGGAGCCCGGTGACGAGGGCGGCGACCGCCGGTCCCAGCTCGGCGGCGCGGCGCCGGCACCAGGAGGGGTTACGCATGAAGAAGGCGGCCTTGGCGGAGGGGTAGTCCTGCCAGTCGGTCGAGCGCCGGCCCTTACGCACGCGCGCGTGGCTCTTGACGATCTCGTGATCTTCGTAGATGAAGACCATGGCCTCCGTGAAACGCACGTCGAGGCGCGCGCCGATCAGGCGGAAGGGCACCGAGTAGAGAGCCCCACCGACGGACACGTGGCAGTCGGACGCGACCTTGGCCGTCTGCCAGGTGGCGGCCTCGAAGGGGCGCCGCGGCAGAGGCAGGAGATGTTCCTGCTCAAGCGCCCTGAAGACCGTCTCCGGCTTGGCGCCGCCGAGGGGCCGCGCGCTGCGCTGCCCGGCCACGGCGCTCGACCAGGAGGCCGCCTGGCTGCGCATCGCGGGGAGGTCGACGAACTCGCGCCCACTGAAGAAGCTGTCACGCACGTAAGGGACGATGCGCTCGACGCGCGGCTTGTCCTTGGGGTGGCAGATGCGCGCCGGATCGACGAGGCAGCCATAGTGGTAGGAGAGCTCGGCGTAGCCGCGGTTGAGGCGCGGGTCGTAGAGATCCGCCTTGAGCACGCCGCTGCCGAGGTTGTCGGGGATCAATCGGGCCGGACAACCGTCGAAGAAGGCGAACGCCGCGACATGGGCGGCCAGGAACTCAGGCTGCGTCATGCGCAGCACGGGGTAGCAGAAGAGGTGCCGCGAGTAGGAGAGCACCATGACGAAGGCCCAGACGCGGCGCAGGGCGCCGCTCTCGGGGTCGAGCCATCTGCCGAGGTGCCCGTAGTCGAGCTGCGCCTCCTCGCCCGGCGGGGGATCGTCGCGAAGCACCGTGGCCTGCTCCTCGGCGACCTCATCGGCGAACTCGCTGCGCACGTAGCGGCGCAGGCTGGCGACGCTCACCGTGAGGCCGTGCTCGTCGCGCAGGCGCTGGTGGATGGTGGCCACGGTGGTCTCCCCGATGTGCTTCTTGATGTAGTCGTGGAAGGGGGCGATCTGGCCATGCACGGAAGAGCGTGCGCGGGGATCAGTGAGCTCGGGGAACCAGGCGTGCACGCGCGTCGCCCACTCCGCCTGGGAGAGGGGCGCGCCTCCGGGCGCCATGCCGGCGGCTTCAGCGCGGCCCACGTACTTGCGCACCGTCTTACGGTCGAGGCCCAGAGCGCGGGCCATCTGGGAGACGCTGTCTCCCGCTTGCCAATGTCTGAGCAGTTCCACCACGTCCACCACAGCGAACATCCTCCTGGCCATCCGTGCCCCCTCCATCGACCTGCTGATGGGAGGCACTCTACGGGTGCGGACCTGGAGACCTGGGGTGGGGAATTGTTTGACGCTGGGGGTGGGGAATTACTTGACGCCACCCCTGGGGAATTGTTTGACGCTACAGGGGCTTAGCCTGGGGAATTATTTGATCGCCGACACTCAACCCCGCCTACAACGAGACGCAGGTGCGGCGCGAGTTCATCGACCCGTTCTTCAAGGCGCTGGGCTGGGACATCGACAACGAGTCCGGCTACGCACAGGCGTACAAGGATGTCGTCCACGAAGACGCGATCAAGGTCGGCGTCGAGACGCGCGC
>JADGOB010000307.1 GCA_017883185.1 Acidobacteriota bacterium | reverse complement strand
GTTCCAGAAGATCGAGGGCTTTGCCGGCACGCCGGCTGGCGGCGTGACCGGTGCCGGCGGCCCGGGGTTCCCGCTCAGCCATCAAATGAACGACTTCGGAAGCGCCGCGCCGGTCCGGTTCTGGCCGCGGGCCGGCTAGCCCGCGAGCCCCACCCTGGTCTTCTTCGGCAGGCTGGCTCTGACCAGTTCGTAGGAGTCGGCGAGCCGGTGGCGCAATTCCCGACCGTCCATGCCTTCACCCAGGCGTTCGACGGACACCCAGGACGCTCGGCCCAGGTACGGCGCCGGGATGATGCCCTCGCGCTCGATCAGCTCGGCGTAGGCCTCGCGGGTGCACTTCATCGACACGCGGTGCGGCGGCTCGAGCATCACGATGGCGAACATCTTCCCGCCGATGGAGAAGACGAGGTTGTCGTCCCACTTGATGTCCTCGGTCGCGTGGGGCAGCGCGCGACAGAAGGTGCGAATGGCGTCGATGTTCATGACTGGTCCGCGTTCCGCGTCACAACCTGGCTCCGCCGCCACCGCCGGGCGGAAGGGCGGCACGGGGGGCCAGCGCCTCCGCGTCGAACACCTCAGCGAACCGGGGCGGATCCGGCCACCGTGAACACCAGGAAGTACTGGTTCGGCAGGAACGTGTACTCGGCGGAGACACGGAAGCCGTGCTGTTCGAACTCACGCACGACGTCCTCTCTCGCGATCCGCATTTCGAGGGGCGGGCCGTTCGGGGTCTCCCGTTTCTGGTAGTCCAGGATGACGATCTGCCCGCCCGGGTTCAGCGCCTTCCTCATGAGCGCCAGGTAGTGCGGGTGGCCCTCGATGTGATGCCAGGTGTCGCAGATGAAGAAGCGATCGACGGGCGCGGGCACCATCGGGTCGTCGGGCTTCGCCAAGATGGTCCGGAGGTTCTTCAGTCCGGCCTCGCGAGCGCGCGCGTTCACGTGGGCGATCATGTCGGGGTTGATGTCCACCGCGTAGACCATGCCGCGGTCGCCGACGTGTCGCGCGAAGCGCAACGCGAAGTAGCCGGAGCCCGCCCCGATGTCCGCGATGCGCTCGCCGTCTTTCAGCCCGAGCGCCATCACGACCTCGTGGGGCTTCTGCTCGGCGTCGCGGGCCGGATCGTCGAGCATCGCGATGTAGGCGCCGGTGTCCTTGTGCAACCGGTGCATCTCCTCCATCGTCGTCGGCCGGGCCTGTGCCAGCAGGACGGACGCCGACACGACGGTGAGGCCCCAGGTCGCGAGCAGGCGCAATCGGGTTGTCATGGATTCCCCCTCGAGCCGGATTGTACATCGGCCAGACCGTGCCGGGCGCTCGGCGTCCCGTGTGGATAGTCCGTACTAGTGGCATGACAGCCTCCGGGTTGCAGGTTCTAAAGGGCGGGTGACTGGACGGACGTCGGTGGCGGTGCCCGGTTCCACCTGCAAGACATCGCAGACACGGCGAGGCAAGGGCCTTGGAAATCAGGCCGCAAAAAGCGCGGCCTGGGTCCGGACATCGCTGCCCCGAGCCGACGGCTGACGAGGTGGAGGCCGAGGCGGAGGCCGAGACGCCCACACCGATTCCGTCTCGGGTTCCGTCTCGCGAAGACGCACCCGTTCGCGGTTATGCCGCCTCCTCGATCCGGTCCGTAAATGGGTACCGGTACGGCAGGACATGCGGCACGAACTGGACGCCCGGAGCCATGCGTTCGTCGGCGCCAACGGGCTCGATCGGCGGCACGGCCGCTTCGCCGTCCACGCGCCAACGCTCGTACCAGTCCTCGTACATGCGCCCGGAAAACCGATCCAGATCAGCCCGCAGTTGGCCGAGATCTTGTGGGGTGAATGTGCGGAACCGGCGCATCTCGAAGCGCCGTCGTGCCTCGAAGTGAGCGAATACCCGTCCCGTCTCCGCGTCGTCGAGCGCGGCGACCGACCGCGATCCGAAGCGGCGCTCGCATATCCGCCGCGCCCGATCCACTACACCATTGTGGGCCGTGCAGAGGGGCACTCTCGCGGGCGGCAGGTGACGGAGGAGGAGCGCATAGGCATTGAGAAACGCCGCGAACTCGCCGAGCGGACACCAGCCCGATACATATACGAACGTCACGCTCGACTTCATCGGCGACGTGCGGACGGAACCTGGAGCGCGCCCGCATCTCTACCCGGCGGTATTCGCCGGCGGCCCGGCCGCTTCGATCGCGCTCAACTCTTCTCGCACGAGCAGGATCACGGGGATCGCCAGGATCATGCCCGAAATGTGGAACAGCGCCTCGCCGACGATGAGGCTGAGGAGGGTCATGTAGAGCGGCAGCTTCACGATGTGTCCGATGATCTTGCCGTTCAGGAAGTACTCGAGCTTGTGGATGAGGACGAGGAACACGAGCGCTGCGATCACCTGCAGCGGGCCTGTCCAGAGCAGCGCGCTGATGCAGACGATCGTGTTGGAGATGAGGTTGCCGACGATCGGCAGAAGGCCGAACACGAAGACGAGCACAGTGAGGGCGATCTTGTGGGGCACGCCGAGGACGACGAGCAGGCCGAACGTCAGGCCGGCGTTGATGAGCGCGATCACCATCTGCCCGGCCATCACGAGGCGGAAGCACGCGTAGAACGCGCCCATCTTCGCCGCGATGAAGTCCCCCAGGAAGTCCCAGAGGTTGGTGGCCGGATCGCGCGGATCGCCGCTCGAGCCGCTGCTAATCCGCTGGTGGGCGGCCACGAATGTGATGATGAAAGCCACGACGAGCAACACCAGGTTGGTGCCCGCACGCCGCGCCAGTGACATCGATTCGCCGGCGTGCTCGCGTCCCCACTCCATCGCCCGCTGCTTCGCGCTCTCCAGGTCGATCGACACGTGCTGCGACGCCAGCAACTCGGAGAGCTTGTCGGTCAGGTTCCGGTCGAGGCTCTGCGTGTAGGCGGGCAGTTCCGCCACGAACCGGGGCACGACGACCGCGGCGATCACGACGATGAGGGCTGCGACCAGCAGGTAGACGGCGTTGAGCACGACCGTCCGCGACGCGAATCGGACTCGGCGGCCCACCGCGTCGACCAGCAGATCGGTCACCAGACGCATGAACAGGAGGAAGACCAGGAACTTCAGCAGGCCCAGGCTGACGAACACCGCGATCAGCCCGAAGAGCGTCGCCCACCCAACCTGGCTTCGTCTCGTCTCTGTCAGAGGCATGGCCACTCCCGGTGCCGGCAGTCGAGATCCGCGGAATCGTGCGTCATTATCGCCGCGGCGAGGCGTCAGTCGGCCACCTTCACGCGCAGGCTCGGCCCTTCCCCTCGAAACCTACCACCAGCGATACCACCGGCCGGCGCTCCCGGCGCATACCACCAACAATACCACCAGGAACACGAAGGGCCGGCATCGGTTGCCGGCCAGTTCTTAAGTGCCTTAATTTATTGGTCTTAAGTGGCGCGCCCGGCAGGACTCGAACCTGCGACCCCCGGCTTAGTCCTTCGATGCACAAATACGGCGACGTATTTGTGCCCTCAGGACTAAGTGCTGAGCGAGCACAACCG
>JADGOB010000118.1 GCA_017883185.1 Acidobacteriota bacterium | reverse complement strand
AGTCGGGATGACAAGATTCGAACTTGCGACCACTGGTCCCCCAGGCGTGTAAATATTCTGTAATATATTTTGGTAATTCGTGGTTTTTTAATCCGTGGGCATATTCTTTGGCTTGTTCCTGACGTTCTGCATCAATTACCATTTTTCAGCAACATTGTAGCATAACCCAAGCGCGGCAACAAGTCTCGTGGGGCAGGCAACGATGCTCGCTCGTTTTGTTGTTCCAAGCGAATTGCCATATAATGGATTGGCACGGTTTGGCATAGTACGATTGACTTGGTCCCTGGGTGTTCTTTCGATTCAGCACGCTTCGTGGGAGAGGCGGCAGGAAGATCACTGCCGGGGCGTCGCTATCTGAAATAGATAATTCTTCTTCGAAGGTCACAGTAATATACAGGCAGAAGAAAGATAGGAAATTCGGAGGCAAAGCATGTTCCTCGATGTTAGTTTGTTGATTTTGCGGGTGGTCGTCGGGCTCTATCTTGCCGGCCACGGAGCGCAGAAACTGTTCGGCTGCTTCGAAGGCCCAGGTCTGGAGAAATTCACCGGTGGGATGCGCATGATGGGCTTACGGCCGGCATCCTTCTGGGCTTTCCTGGCCGGGATATCCGAGTTTGGCGGCGGTGTGTTGACGGCGCTCGGGCTGTTAAGCCCGCTCGGGCCGCTGGGAATTGTCGCCGCGATGATCATGGCGAACGTCGTAGGCCACCGGGGGAAGGGTTTGTGGGCCGCGAAGGGCGGCAGGGAATTGCCGATCACGAACCTGGCGGCGGGGCTGACGCTCGCGTTCGCCGGGCCGGGCAGTTACTCACTCGATCAGGCGCTGGGCATTGCACTCCCCGAGCCCCTTACGCTGGCCGGTGGCCTAATCCTGGTCGTTCTGGGCGTGCTCGCCGCGTTGCTGAGCAGGGCAGTGAAACCTGCGCAAACCAAGCCAGTCACACAACCTATGGGTCGCAACAGCTAATGGGCAGAGCATTGATATTTCAATACAGTCAAACCCAAGACGGATCAGGTTTTCGAGCTCTGAAACAGGAGGGACGGCGATGAAGAATCTGATCGTCGGCGTACAGGTCATCGGAACGAATGCACGGAAATTGGTCGATGGAATTGTGGCAGCCGAGCAGGCGGGCATTCAGTGTGCCTGGATGATCAGCCGCGTCACGTCACCCGACCCGCTCGCCGTCTATGCCGCCGCGGCTCTCAAGACCGAGCGCATCTTGTTCGGGACGTCGATCATCCCCACGTTTCCGCGACACCCACTGGTTGTCGGCCGGGATGACCCACCACGGAGCCCACTTCGTGCTCGTGTGGTTCAGCATCTCTTCGAACGCCTCCTGGTAGCTCTTCCAGCAGGCGCGCTCGGCGAGATCGGCGATCGAGAACTTCCAGTGCTTCGAGGGGTCGTCGAGCCGGTCGAGCAGGCGCTTCTTCTGCTCGCCCTTCGAGATGTGGAGGAAGAACTTCAGGATCACGGTGCCGTTGCGGGTGAGGTGCCGTTCGAGCTGGTTGATGTCGTCGTACCGCGCGTCCCAGAACGCGCCGTTGCGCTTGCCGGGCGGGAGGCGTTGCCGCTCGAGGATCTCGTCGTGGACCCGGACGACGAGCACTTCCTCGTAGTAGGAGCGGTTGAAGATCCCGATGTGGCCCCGCTCCGGGAGGCACTTGGTGTAGCGCCACAGGAAGTTGTGGGCCAGGTCCTCGTCAGACGGCCTCTTGAAGCCGAAGACCTGGCACCCCTGCGGGTTGATCCCCGACATCACGTGCTTGATGATGCCGTCCTTGCCGGCCGTATCCATGGCCTGCAGCACGATCAGCAGCGAGTGACGGCCCGACGCGTACAAGCGCTCCTGCGCATCGGCCAGTGCGTCGAGATTCTGCTGGAGGTACTCCTGGGCCCCGGTCTTCAGGTCGTCCTTGGCGAGGTCGCGCAAGTAGCCGTCACCCTTCCATCCGGGCTTGTGATCCTTGAGCCGCACCCGGCGGTTCGACCGAACGCAGAACAGGTGTTCGATGTCCTTGTACTTGAGGGCCACGTCGGTGCTCGCTTTCTCGGTAGTCGTTCGTGTGCTCACGCGGTGGATTTCGGGATCTTACCACCGCTCAGCCCAGACCGGGTGCCGTGGTCTGCCTCGTCGACTGCACAACCTCCGCGGAGCCGACCTTGAAATCTGTTCTACAATCTCGGGTATGCCATTCATCGCGTGCAACGGAGTGTGCCTCTACTACGAACTGCACGGCCCCGAGGGGGCGCCAGTCCTCGTCCTGAACAACGGCATCCTCATGAACGCGACGGCCAGTTGGGCGCTCCAGTTACCCGCGTTTTCGGCAGAGTACCGCGTCCTGCAGTACGACTGTCGCGGGCAGGGGCAGTCGGACCACCCGGTCGGGCCGTATTCGATAGCCCTGCACGCGGACGACCTCGCCGCGTTGATGACCGCGCTCGAGATCGAGCGGGCCCATATCCTGGGGATCTCGTACGGCGGGGAAGTGGCCCAGGCGTTCGCGCTGGGGCACCCGGCGCGAGTCGAGAGCCTCATTCTGGCGGACACGGTCAGCGAGATCGGCCCCGAGCTGCGCCTGATCGTGGAAGGGTGGAAGGCGGCGGCGTTGACGAACGATCCGGATCTGTTCTTTCTCGTCACCGTCGCCTGGAACTTCTCGCCCAAGTTCATCGCGGCCCGCGCCGCGATTCTGCAGGCGGCGCGCGCGCGGTATCGCGACCTGGACCTCTCGTCGGTTGCGCGCCTGTGCGACTCGTTTCTCGAGGTGAATTTCACCACGCGTCTTTGCGATATCTCCGCCCCGACCTGCGTCATCGTCGGGCAGCAGGATCAGCTGAAGGGGACGCGATACGCCGAGACCATCCATCGGGCCATCCGCGGCAGCGAACTGCGGGTTCTGCCGGGCGCAGGCCACGCGGTGTGCATGGAATCGCCCGCAGCGTTCAACAGCGCGGTCCTAGGGTTCCTCGACACCATTCGGCGCCGGGGCTCCGGACCGCGGCAGACGACATAGGATGCCGACATGACAAGGCTCGCACGGTTCAGTTGGGGAGTGCTGTTCTACAACATGGCGGTGATCGCGTGGGGCGCCTACGTGCGGGCGACACGGTCTGGAGCCGGGTGCGGCGCGCACTGGCCGCTCTGCAACGGCGAGGTGATCCCGCAGGCGCCGAGCGTCGAAATGCTAGTGGAGTTCTCGCACCGCCTCACCAGCGGCCTGGCGATCCTCTCCGTTGTCGCGCTGCTGTTCTGGACGTGGCGCGCGTGTGCGGCGGGGCATCCGGCGCGCCGGGGCGCGGCCTGGTCGATGCTCTTCATGATCGTCGAGGCGGGCGTCGGGGCGACCCTCGTCCTCTTCCGCCTCGTCGCCGACAACGCGAGCATGGCGCGCGCGCTCTTCATGTCGGTCCATCTCACCAACACGTTCCTGCTGCTGGCGTGCCTGGCGCTGACCGCCTACTGGTTGTCGGGCGGGGAACCGGTGCGAGTGGAGGGGCGAGGTGGCCTCGCGGGGCGATTCGCCGTCGGCGCGGTGGCGATGCTGCTGGCCGGCGTGAGCGGGGCGGTGGCGGCGCTCGGGGACACGCTCTACCCCGCGGGCTCCCTGGCCGAGTCGCTCGGCGCCGAGCTGTCCGCGACATCGCACTTCCTGGTTCGCCTCCGCCTGCTGCATCCCGCGATCACGGTGCTCGTGGCGGTCGGGCTGGCGCTGGCGGGTATCCGCTATGGCTACGAGCGGCGCGGGCTGTCGCGTCGGCTGGGCATCGGCGTCGCCGTCGTCGCCCTCCTGCAGGTGCTGGCCGGTTTCACCAACGTCCTCCTGCTCGCGCCGGTATGGATGCAGATGGTGCACCTGGTGATTGCCGACGTTCTCTGGATCGGCTTCATCCTGCTCGGCGTTTCTATCCTCCAGGAACGCGAACCCCCCGTGCTCGCCAGCCGGGCTGAAGCCCCTCGCCCATGGGGTCAGACGTGAAAAAAGTGAAGATTCAAGAGCTGACCCCTGCTATCGTCCTTGCTCAGGAGGTCGACCTGTGGAGTTCCTCAATCTCGTCATCATCTTCATCGCTGCCTGTCTTGTCCTGCGCAAGCCGCACAAGGAGCGGCTCGCCTTCGGCCTGCTCGTCGTCAGCGTGCTGCTGATGGTGTTCCTGTTCTCGATCGCCACCCGAACCGGGTTGTTGCCCGGGGTGAACTACTGACGCGGGAATACTCAGCGCCGTTCGCGGGGCTGAAGCCCCGCGCCACACAGGAGAGCCGCTTGTGAGACGAGACGTGCTTTACACCATCCTCGCGCTGGCGGTGATCGCGCTGGCCGTCATCCCGGTCGGCGTCGCCGTTTTCGTGCTCGGCTTCGTCTACGGCGACTCGCCGTGCGTCATGTGCTGGGAACAGCGCATCGGCATGGCGCTCGTGGCGCTCGTCGGCCTGTTCGTCCTCCGCTACGGGCCGAAGCCGAAATACCTCGGCATGGGTGTGCTCGTGGCGATCTGGGGCGTGTTCATGGGCATCCGCCACACCGGCATGCACGCGGCGCGCGATGTCGGCCAGGGTTTCAGCGCCGAAATCCTCGGTGCGCACACCTACACCTGGGCGCTCTTCATCTACTGGGTGTCGGTGGCGACGATGGGCGTGCTCCTGCTGATGACGAAGAAGGAAGACATCGAGGACCAACCGCGTACGCTTCGGCCGCTCGAGTGGCTCGCCGGCGTCGTGTTCCTCGTCGTGATCGCCGGCAACATCGTCCAGGCGTTTGCCAGCACGGGACCGCCGCCGTTCATGGGGCAGAGCGACCCGGTCCGGTTCTCCTTCAACCCGACGCACTGGGTCTGGTCGCTCGAGGAATGGTCACCCGCGCCAATCTCTCTGCGCGGCCGGTGGTCGATTGACAAGCCTGACGTCGCGGCCGTGCCGAGCGAGCCTGGCGCAGGGCCGCTCGCGGACCTGCCGGTCCTGTCGGTGAAGACGCAGTCGAAGCTGACGCTCCCGCTGACTGGCACGCCGACCGACCTGGCCTACGATCCGGCCACCGCGCAGTTCCTGGTGACCACCCAGCAGGGAATCTACCTGACGGACGAGACCCTGGGGAAAGTCAACCGCCACACCGTAATCGACGTCGGCTTCGCGGTGGACCTCGGACAGTTCGGCGGCGCGGCGTTCCTCGACAAGGGTGCGGTGATGGCCGTCGGCGAGAACAAGAGCTACGTGGTGCTCGAGCCGAACGACAAGGCCGACGCCGACGCGAACTTCCGCTACTTCCTGGAGTCGTTCGACAAGTTCAACGAGGTGTCTCGCTCGCGTTTCGGCACGGTGCGCGCCCGGATGATGTACGCGATGTCCGCGGCCTACGACCCAGCGACGAAATCGGTCTACACCGTGACCGTGCCGAACAACAAGGTGAAGCGACTGGTCATCTCGCGCTTCGGGCGCGACCTGACGCTGTCGGAGGAATTCCTGCCGACGATCGCAGCCGAGTCCGGTTTGAAGCTGACAGGCAAGCGGACGCTGGACGAGTTCTACGTGACGGGCACAGCGATTGCCGATGGGCGGATGTACGCGATCAGCGCGGCCTACAACACGCTGCTGACGATCGACCTCCACGCTCGCGCCGTCGTTGCAGCGCACGCGATCCCGGGCCTCGTGCGGCCAACGGGCATCGCCCTCAAGGGAGAGGACCTCTACATCGTCGGCGAGAGCGGCGCGTTGTGGGTCGTCGCGCGGCCCTTGGGCGCAAGCTCGCCGACAGGACCCGAAGCGCGACAGATTGGGTTTTGAAACCGCTTGTCGGTATTGGGGCGCCCGTCCACCCCTACAATTCCCGCAACGCCGTCACAATCGGCAGCCGCATGGCGCGGATCGCCGGGAACAGGCCGCCGAGCAGGCCGAGCACCAGCGCCCATCCCACTCCGAGCACGAGCAGCGCTGGCGTCACGCGGAACGCAAACCCGATGCTGCTCATGTTCTGCCAGTTCATCGTCGCGGCCTCGTAGCCGTTGAAGCCGAAGTAGGCAATGGCGGCACCGACGGCGCCCCCGACCAGCGCCAGGATCATCGATTCGACGAGGACCGAGATCACGACCGGTCCGCCCCGGAACCCGAGGGCGCGCAGCGTGGCGATCTCGCGCGTGCGGCTCGCCACCGCCGAGTACATGGTGATGATCGCCACAAACAGCGCCCCGACGCCCATCAGCACGCCGATGATTCCGCCGATGAAGACGATGGTGCCCGAGAGCAGTTTCGACTGGCCGGCGTAGTACTCCTGCTCGCGCATCACCTTCAGCTTCACCCGTGGGTCGGTCGTCAGGCGGTCCTTGAACGGGGTGAAGGCCTCGGGAGAGGTGAGCTTGACGTACACCGCCTGGCGGCTGTTCCCGCGGCGGTAGAGCGGGGCGAGGACGCCCGCGTCGCACCACAGCTCGGAGTCGGGCACGGTGCCGCCCGCGTCGAAAACGCCCACGATGTTCCAGACGTTCAGGCCGAGTTTCAGCTGGTCGCCGACATCGAGGCCGCGGTATTCGGCGGTTGCCGCGCGGCCAATCACCACTTCGTTTCGACCGGGCTCGAACCGTCGGCCCTTGATCAACTTGACCGGGCGCACCTTGAACGCCGCCGGCTCCACCCCCCGGAGCGGCGCGTTCGCCGTGGTTCCCGTGCTCGCCTTGACCAGGTCCACCACCACGAACAGCTCGGCGGAGGCCAGCGACCCGTCGGCAGGCGAGCGTGCGATCTCCGGCGCGTCCTTGACGGCCACGACGTCCTCGTGCATCAGGATGCTGGTCATCTCGGTGTCCGAGCCCGAGCGCAGCACGATCGCGGTATCCGGCGCTCCCGTGTTGGCCATGGTCGCCTTGATGCCCTCCGCGATCGACAGCACCGAGACGAGGACGGCGACGACGCCCGCCATCCCGACGACGGCCACCGCGGAGGACGCCAGCCGACCGGTGAGCGTGCGGAGGTTGAGCGCGGTGACGACCGCAGCCTGGAACAATCCTGAGAAGATCCACATGGCGCTCACACCCTCCGGAGTGCGTCCACGATGCGCAACCGCATCGCGCGGAGTGCGGGGAAGATGCCGGCCACCAGGCCCAGGCCGAACACGAGGGCGATGCCGAGGCCAAGCGATGCGGTCGGCACGAAGAGATTGGGCAGCAGGTTGCCGGTGGGGATCTTCGGCACCAGCACGCCGGCAAGGCCGAGCCCCAGGAAGCCGCCCACGCCCGCAATCAGGCACGACTCCACCAGCACGAGCGCGAGCACACGCCCATCGGTGAAGCCAAGCGTCTTGAGCACCGCCAGCTCGCTCGTCCGTTCGCGAACCGACTCGGCCATCGTGTTCGCGGTGACGAGCAGGATGATGAAGAAGGCCATCGCGATGATGCTGCGGACGATCAGTGCGATGTTCCCGACCTGGTTCGCGAACGCCTGCACAAACGCCTTTTCCGTCGTCGTCTTCGTCTCCGCTGGAGAGTTTGCGAAGAGGCTGTCGATCTGGCCGGCGATCTGCGGCGCCCTGGAGGCGTTGGCAATCCGCACCACGTACCACCCGACCTGGCCCTTGGCGAACAGGCGAGATTCGTCGAAGTACTTGTACTGGAAGAAGAACTGCGTCGTGTCGGTGCCCTGCTCGGCCCCGTCGTAGATGCCGACGAGGTTGAACTCCCAGTTCGTGGAGTTGTCCTTCTTCCGCCAGATGGTCGCCTGGATCGGGATCCGGTCGCCGATCTTCCACCCGTACTTTTCGGCGGTCGTCCGGCCGGCGATCGCGCCCTGCCGGTCGGCGATCCACGCCTTCTTCTGGGCCTCCGGAAGCGTGTACTCGGGGTACATCCGGAGCAGGCAGTCCGGATCGACCGGCGTCTGCATGAAGAAGTTCTTGGGGTCCTGGTAGATCCCGCCGAACCACGTCTGGTGGCACACGTCGGTGACCCCCGGCGTCGCGCGGATGCGCTCCAGGTAGCTTTCGGGCAGCAACTGGATGAGCGAGACCTTGTGGATCAGCACCAGGCGCTCGTTGCCGGCGAGCTCCACGCCCATGCCGAAGGCCGCCTCGATGGCCACGAGGAAGCCGAAGAGCGTGAACGCCACCAGCACCGCGAGGAGCGTGAAGATCGTGCGCACCTTGCGGCGGAACAGGCTTCGCCAGAGCAGTGGCAGGTACTTCATGCAACCGACTCCGCGGCGAGGACGCCCTTATCGAGGTAGAGCACGCGCTTGGCGCGCGCCGCCGCATGCGGGTCGTGCGTCACCATCACGATCGTCTTGCCGTTGTCGCGACTGAGCGCCTGCAGCAGGTCGAGGATCTCGTCGCCCGCCTTCCGGTCGAGGTCGCCGGTCGGCTCGTCGCACAGCAGCAGCGTCGGATCGATCACGATCGCGCGCGCGATGCCCACCCGCTGCTCCTGCCCGCCCGACAGTTGCCTGGGATAGTGCCGCGCGCGGTCGCTCAGGCCGACCACGCGCAGGGCGATCTCGACGTGACGCTTGCGCTCCTTGCTCGAGAGCCTCGTGAGCAGCAGCGGCAGTTCCACGTTTCGCTCGGCGGTCAGCACCGGCAGCAGGTTGTAGAGCTGGAAGACGAAGCCGACGTTCGAGGCACGCCAGCGGGCCAGTTGCCCCGACGACATCTCGTCTATCCGCTGCCCGGCGATGGTGATCGTGCCGTTGGTCGGCGTGTCGAGGCCGCCGAGCAGGTTCAGCAGCGTCGTCTTGCCCGAACCGGACGGGCCCATCAGGGCCAGGAAATCGCCGGACGGAATGTCGAGGTTCACGCCCTGCAGGACGTCAATCCGTTCGCCGCCGCGTCGGAACTCCTTGTGGAGGTTGGTGGCGCGGACGAGGATATCGTTGGACATGGACAGACCCTTGATGGAGACAGAGAAGGGCACAGCATGCTGTGTCAACCTACTTCACGACGACGCGGTCACCGTCTTTCAACACGGCCGGCGGTTCGAGCACCAGCCGTTCACCGGGTGTGAGGCCCGAGATCACCTCGACGCGGTCGTTTCTGACCGGGCCCACGCGAATGGCGCGCCGTTCCACCCGGTTGTCGCCGGTGACGACGTAGACCACCTGGCTCCCGGCCTCGGTGCGCAACGCGCTCTTCGCGATCGTCACGGGCGTGGCGGCCACTGCCGCCGGGGTCTCGGCGCCAAGAAAGGCGACCTTGATCCCCATGTCCGGCAGGATCCGCGGGTCCAGCTTGTCGAACGCGATCCGCACCAGCACCGTCGCCTTCTGGCGGTCGGCGGTTGGCACCGTGATGATGACCCTCCCCGGGATCCGCCACTCCGGGTACGCATCGAGCACCGCCTCGACGCGCTGCGCGGGGCTCACCCGGTTGATGTAGCTCTCGTTGACGTCCACTTCGATCTCGAGCGACGACATGTCCACGATCGAGCAGATGCCGGTGCGCGTGAACCCGCCGCCCGCGGACACCGGCGAGATCATCTCGCCCGGCTGGGCGTCCTTCGAGATGGCCACGCCGTCGAACGGCGCCAGGATCACGGTATCCGCCACGTCGTTCTGCCGAACCGCCACCTGGCGCTCGGAGACACGCACCTGCTCTTCGGACACGGCCAGCCGTGCCTCGAGCGCACGGACTTCCGTGTCGGCGCTGTCCAGGTCCGCCTGGTTGACGATGCCCTCCGCGCGCAGGGCCTTGTTGCGCTGCAGCGTCAGCCGGGCCTGTTCGAGCCTGACCCGATTCTCGGCCACCGCACGCCTGGTGGCCTCGAGTTCCGCCTCGACCAGGGCGAGGGCCTTCTCGTAGGTAGTCGGGTCGAGCCGCGCGAGGACCTGGTTCTTCCGGACCGGCTTGCCCTCTTCGACGAGCACGTCGATCACGCGGCCGGTAATCTTGGATGAGACGGTTGCCCGCCGCCGCGCGACGACGTAGCCCGAGGCATTGAGGACGGCGCCGCCGCCTGGGCCGGCCGTCTTGGGCTCCTCGACCACGGTGGTCTTGACCTCGACCGCCCGCGGCGCCCGCATCCACCGCCAGGCGCCCGCCGCTCCCGCCAGGAGCACGACGATGGCCACCCAGACGAACACCGGCACACCGCCGGAATTCCTGGCCCTGCGGTCGATGCGAAGCTCTTCCAGAGAACGACTATCGCTGGGCATGGGCCCCAGAATATACCAGGAAGTCGCGGTCTACGCTCATTGGTCCGACTGACGCTTCCAGTCGCCACTGACGATTATCGTCGTGACTCCTCATCGTCAGCTCCGACTCTTCATCGTCAGCCCCGACCCCTCATCGTCAGCCCCGACTATCGTTGAACCCGCCCGCTGGCGTCGCCCTTGGCGAGGGTGTCCACTTCCGCCACCGACACGCGGTTGAAGTCGCCCGGGATCGTCTGCTTGAGCGCGCTGGCGGCGACCGCGAAGCACAGCGCGGCTTCGGGCGCGCGCCCGCTCACGAGGCCGCAGATCAGCCCCGCGGCGAAGCTGTCGCCGCCCCCGATCCGATCCACGAGCCGGACCGTGTAGTGCTGGCTGTGATAGAACGCGGCGTTTTTCGCATCCCAGAGGGCCGCGCTCCAGCCGTTGTCGCTCGCCGAGAGGCTCTCGCGCAGGGTGATCGCTACGACCGACGGCCCAAACTCCCTCGTCAACTGCTCGGCCACCTGGCGGTAGCCCGCCAGGTTCAGCTGGCCGCTGGTCACGTCCGTGTCCGGCACGTGCAGGCCGAGCACCGACTGGATGTCTTCCTCGTTCGCCACGACGACGTCCACCCACTTCATCAACGGTCGCATCGTCGCCTGCGCCTGGGCCTCGGTCCAGAGCTTCTTCCGGTAGTTCAGGTCCACGCTGACGCGGGCGCCCGCCGCCTTGGCGGCCTCGAGGGCCTCGCGCGTGCAGGCTGCCGCGCTGGCGCCGAGTGCCGGCGTGATGCCCGTGACGTGGAACCACGCAGCGCCCTCGAACACCTTCGCCCAGTCCACGCTGCCCGGCTGCATGTCCGCGATCGCCGAGTGTGCGCGGTCGTAGACGACCGTCGAGGCGCGCTGGCTGGCGCCCGCCTCGGCGAAGTAGATGCCGACCCGGTCGCCACCACGCTGGATGAAGTCGGTTCGCACGCCTTCTGCTCGCACGGCTTTCACCGCCGCGTCGCCGATGGCATGTTTCGGCAGACGGGTCACGAAGTAGCTGTCGAGGCCGAAGTGCGCCAGGCTCACTGCGACGTTGGCCTCGCCCCCGCCGAACGTCGCCCCGAGCACCGGCGACTGGAAGAACCGTTCGAATCCAGGCGGGCTGAGCCGCAACATGATCTCGCCGAACGTCACCACCCTGGCCATCACTTCGCCTCCCGTGCCGCCGTCACGTTGCCGACGATCCGCTTCGCGTTGGCCGTGATGACGGAGTACTCGCCCGCCGCGATGGCCTTCGCGTCGAGTAGCGCCGTGCCGACGCCCACCGCAACGGCGCCCGCCTTGATCCACTCCCCGGCGTTGTCGAGCGAGACGCCGCCGGTCGGCATCAGCTTCACCTGCGGGAGCGGACCGCGAACATCCTTGAAGAAGCCGGGTCCGAGCGCCGTCGCCGGAAACACCTTCACGATATCGGCGCCCGCTTCCCACGCGGCCAGGATTTCTGTCGGCGTGAAACAGCCGGGCATCGCGGGAATGTCGTACCGGTGGCACATCGCGATGACCTCGGGCCGGAACACGGGGCCGACGATGAACTGCGCGCCGGCGAGGATCGCGAGGCGCGCGGTCTCGGGGTCGAGGATCGTCCCGGCGCCGAGCAGGAACCCCTTCGGCAGGGTGGGCGCCAACTGCCCGATCATCTCGAGCGCGCGCGGCACGGTCATCGTGACCTCGAGTGCCCGCACGCCGCCCTCTGCCAAAGCGTCCACCACGGCGCGCAGTTTCTCGGGCTCGCGCATCCGGATGACCGCCACCACCCCGCAGGACTCAACGGCCTGCGTCGTCTCGACGCGTCCATGTGACATAGATGAGAATCCTGATCGCGGGCCTGAAGGCCCGCGCC
>JADGOB010000306.1 GCA_017883185.1 Acidobacteriota bacterium | reverse complement strand
CGCTCGGTGATACGGCCGCGGCAGGGGAGCGGTTTCCCGGGCCGGGTTTCCTGGGTCGGCCGCCTGTCCTCGTGCCGGCCGCCTGGCTTCGTGCCGCCTGCGAATGGGGCTGCAACCGAGGCGGCACTGATGGCGTCGTGGGCCGTCGGGAGGCGGCCCCGTTCGTGACGTCACGCTCAGGAGCCGCGCCGGGATCACCCGCCGGGACGACGTGTCGTGTCAAGTCCCGGCCCGTCACTCACCCGGTTCGTAGGCGCCAAAACACGGGTAGCAGCGTGAAGCGGCCGATCGACCATCCCGACGCGGATCGCCGCAGGAGATCATTCACAAGCGCAGCGACCGCCGCGACCCCGAGGCGCGACCGGACCAGGGCGACCGTCTCGACCACCACGTACGCATGGGGTGTTGGAGCCGGAGTGTACGTGTGCTCGATCACCCTGCCATGACCTGCCGCCCGCCTCAGGAGCTTCGCGCCCGGATGAGCCCAACGGCCACGACGGCGATCAGCGCTCCGGCCGTATCGATCCCGACGTCCACCGCCGATGGGTGGCGTCCCGCCACGAACGCCTGGTGGAGCTCATCGGTGGCCGCGTAGAGAAACGCCAGCGCCAGCGCCCAGGCCCACGGCCGGCGCCCCGCCGTAGTGCCCGCCACGGCGCGCCAGAGCAGCAGCGCCAGGATCCCGAACACCCCCATGTGCCCGGCCTTGCGGACGAGGAAGTCCAGGCCCGCGTCCGGTACGAACCGCAGGTTCGGCTGGGCGGAGAACGCGAAGATCAGCCCGGCCCACGCGATGGCCGGCACCCAGGCCAGCAGGGGTCGGCCGGAGCCACGCAGGGAGCGCCACTTCTGCTCGAACATGCGAACAGGATACGTGGCGCGCCACGCGACGCCGACGCGATCCGCCCGGCACTCTCGCTTCATGCCGCGAGACAGGCGCACCGTCGTCTGATCGCGGCCCACGGTGGCGTCCCGGTCGACGGTCTGGGTGGCACGAGCTGCCCGACTTGGGCAAGGCTCGGCCGCTGGTCCGCGCCGATGTCGCACTCGATGGCAGACTGGTACCGTAGCCGCACGGTTACAAAAGCAGACGGGGGAGGGCGAGCGATATGGCGATCGGGAGCGGTACGAAGGGGGACCCCTGGGTCCTGAAGACCCCGCCTGGAACCTCCGAGTACACGATGTACCGGGACGACGCGGCGGACCCGCCGGTCATCGTGTGCCAGGTCGGCGGAACCAGGCTGCTCTACGACGCCCGGGCCATCGACGACCTCCACGCGATGCTCAAGGCCCACGGCGACTGGATGCCGCTGGGCGGTGCCGACGAGCAGAAGCCGGCGTCCGGAGGGACGGTCGAGGCCTGGGGTCGCTCTGAGTCGAACCCCCGCGGCGGCTGGTACGGCGTGAAGAAGGGGCTTCGTGGCCGGTTCGGCGTCTACATGCCGCCGCTCCTGGAGGCGCTTGGCCTGGCCGAAGTCACGCATGACGCCAAGAACAACAAGATGCGGGCCGTCGGCTGACGTCGCTGGAGCGACGTCGTTCGAGGCCAGCGTCGTGATCGACGCCACTCCGAACGGGCCAAGGCGGCGCGCCGAACAGCCGAGGGGGAGGGCGGTAGCGTGGGACTGATGCCCGACGACTCCGACGTCCACCACGTCCGCCGCTGGCGCCGGCGCTTCTGAGCCTGGTGCGGCGCCCGACGTTTCGGGGCGGTCGCATACGGGGGTGACGGGCCACCAGGGGGTGACGGGCCACCAGCTGGACTAGACTGCCGGTGCGCGCAACCAAACGGCATCGCCGATGAACGCACGCCGCGCAAAGCGACGGGAGGAAACAGTGAGCGCCTTCGTCAAGCAGGCCGATGTCCGGATCGAGCAGTTCGACTGGGGCGTCATCGGGTGGCGCCTCACCCCTGAGCGGGGGGCGAAGCACTTCGTCGTCATGGACGTGACCATCGAGCCCGGAAGCGCACACGACTTTCATCACCACCCCGGGCAGGAGGAGATGATCATCGTCAAGCGGGGACGGGTGATCCAGTTCATCGAGAAGACGTCGTCGACTCTCGAGCCCGGCGACTCCGTCTTCGTGGGCGAGGGTGTGGTGCACGCGACCTTCAACCGGGGGGACGAGACGGCGCACCTCCAGGTCATCATCGCGCCGTCGCTCGGCGAAGGATCGGGCTACGTGCTGGTGGACGTGTCCGGTGAGGAGCCCTGGGCGTCGCTCGGGCCTACGCGGGGATAGCGAGCCGGGTCAGGCCGGCGTTCAGGAAGATACCTGGACGCCAGGCGGGCTCGAAGTTGAGCGAGAGCAGGCTTGGCGTGCCCGGTCGCCATCGCCTCAACGACGGCTGCGTGCCGCGTTCTCCTCGATCCGCGCCTGGACGATCTTCGTTACGAGTGCAGCGGGGAGGGGCTTGTCGGCATGGAAGCGGATCGTTCCTTTCCTGGTGTAGTAGGGCTCCAGCTCTTCCCTGTGATCCTCGATGACCTTCCCGCTCATGGGGAAGAGGCTGCAGTGGTCCTTGAACGCGGCATACGACACGAGCAATCGACCATGGTCCTTGAACGCCGGCATCTGGTAGCTGATCGTTTCTGTCGCCTCGGGCGCGGCGGCCTGGATCGTCTTCCGAAGCTTCTCCAGAGCGGCGCGCGATTCCTGTGGCAGGGCGGCGAGGTAGTCCTCGACGCTGGTTGGTGCGGCCATGCCAGTCTCCTTCCGTGAGAAACAACCCTCGAGGGATCATTCTGGATCGCCAGGGCTGCCGCGAATCACCACCCGGGCGCACCGGCCCGGGATCAATGCGGGCACGGGATTTGTGACAACGCAACCTTGACATTGGCTGTACTACTCACGTAGTCTTAGGCGATGAGTGAGAAGCGCGAAGGCGCGAAGCTGGTTGAACTCCTCCACCTGGCTCTGCTCCAGGTGATGCCCTCCTACCTGCCGGTCTCCGACTACGCGGTGAAGGGGGGTGCCAACCTGCGGCTGTTCTACAGCAGCCGCCGTCGCTCCCAGGACATCGACTTCGACTATCTCGGCGACCGGTTCCACGCTGTCGAAGGCGCGGTCGATTCGGCCCTTGCTTCCCGAGCCTTCCGTGACCTTCTGCGGGTTGCCGGGGTCGAGATGTCGGAACCGACAAAGCCCAAGCAGACCGATACGACACGGCGCTGGAAGTTCTACGTCGATGGTCCGGACGCTCATCTGAACACGAAGATCGAGTTCTCGGCGCGCGAGGCGGACGTCGAGCACGCCTTCGAGACCGCCCGCGCCGACCTCGGTCGTGTGATCGGCCTGCGCGTGGTCAAGGCCGAGCACTACCTGCCGCCCGCCGCGATACGGCAGAAGATCCGGGCCCTCGCACAGCGGCATGAGGCCGAGCCGCGTGACGTCTTCGACCTCGATCTCCTCTTTGCGACCTACCGGGACGAGATCCGACCTGGCGAGGTGGACGGGCCAACCCTGCAGGGGGCGATCGACGCCGCGCTCAGCATTCCGTACGAGACGTATGCAGACCTCGTCGTCCAGTACATCGAGGACGACTTCGTC
>JADGOB010000305.1 GCA_017883185.1 Acidobacteriota bacterium | reverse complement strand
GCGTGCCCGCTCGCGTGTTCGACCTGATCGTCCACACTGACAACCGAGCCAAGGTGCGACGGCTCGAGGCATGGGTGCGGGCCACATAGACGGCGCAGCTGCCGCCGGGTATACTGCGGGGGAATCGCGGTGCACCCTCGAGGGGGCCACCTGAGACGGCCGGAGGCTTCCGGCCGTTTCCGTTTTGTCGGCGTTTGCTGGGGGCGTGTCGAACGTCACGCGATTCCCCGCCCCGGACGCCAAACAATTCCCCACCCGGTCCCGTGAGCTTCTTCTACTCTGCCGGACCTCCCTCGTGACACTCCGCGACAGCGGCGCCCTGACCGACGCCGAGCTCACGGCGCTGAAGTCGAGGCTCACCCATGGCTGGACGCAGGCGCTGACCCGCGAGGCACGCTCTTCCGTCCCGCGCCGTTGTGTACCCTTCTCACCCTCGGGACCATCCCGAGACAGCGGAGCCGGCGTTCGACCAAGTCGCGGACGTGGACTACTCGCTGTTCGACGCCAGGGTCGACCACGAGTGGGCGCGCAAAGGGCGGTACGCCGGCGCGCCCATCGACGCCGAGCTCGAGGCGCTGCTCCGCGGCTGAGTCTGGCCGCGCAGGGATCTCGGGCCTGAGAGAAAGGAGGTGCGGTCATGGGTGAAGTGAACTTCGTCGCCTTCGACAGTGAAAGCGGGAGGCCGACGGCGTCCATCTCCGGATCACCGGTGGACGTCGCCGACTTCATCGCGATCTGGATGAAGAACGACAAGGAGGGGATCTCCCTCGCGCGGCAGCTCGGCGTGGACTTCCAGCGGTCGAGCGGGGACCCTGAGGAGGAGTGACTTCCTCCACGAGTCGCGCCAGCCTGGGGGCGTTTCTCGTGCTGGTCGCCCGCTACGGAGCGCCGCTGGTCGTCATCCTCGCGCGGTGGGGAAGAGGTGCGCGCCTCGACTCTACCGCGCGGCGGGACGAGCTTTGGCTCGCCCGCGAGGGATGAGGAAGGCAGGCGGTAGCCACCGACACGCGCCGCTCCGGTCTCCACGTCGGCCTCTCCGTCTGCGCGTCACCGTCGCCTTCCGCTGGGCGAGGCTCTGCGACCCGAGCGCGTGGGTCTGTGCTCCCTCGCCCGCCAACGTGACCCCGCGAACGGCCCCACCGTCAACGCGACCCGCCTATCGTGAGCCTCGCCAGGCTGTCGGCGTGCCACTACTCTGGGGGCATGTCACATCCGTCTGAGAGTCCGTGCGCCTACGCGGTGCTCGAAGAGAAGGGCAGCGACGTACGCAGCGCTCTCGCCGGCCCGACGTGCGCCCGTCGTTGATGCCTGTCGAAGGAAACGGTATAAGGGTATGCAGGTTCGCTACCACATTGACCCAAGCACTGATCGGCCTCACATGTGGAATCACGGGGTTGACGAAGCCGAGGTGGAGCAGGTCTTGCGCCATCCGGGTGAAGACCGGCCGGGGCCGAGAGGCGCACGCGTGGCACTCGGCCAGACGGAAGCGGGACGCTACCTCCGCGTGATCTACGTGCCGGAGGCCGGAACGGAGAGCGTATTCGTGATCACGGCCTGCGAATTGACCGGAAAACCATTGACCGCGTATCGCAAGCGGCGCCGTCGGAGATGACACAAATGAAACACGGCAACTTTCCATCAGGCTGGGACGAGGATCGCGTACGCGAGGTGCTGGCGCACTACGAGGCTCAAACGGAGGACGAGGCCGTTGCCGAAGACGAGGCCGCCTTCGAGGATCAGAGCCAGACCTTCATGGAGATCCCCAATGCACTCGTGCCCAAAGTGCGCGAACTGATCGCGGCACAAACACGCTGAGAGGTCTCATCCAGCCGCTCGATCGTCATCCTTGTGCCGCGCACTGTCCCTCGCCACGCTCCATGACGGCATGAACGATACTCCTGAGCACAACGGCGGCGAAGTCGTCCTCTACGAGTCACCTGACGGTGAGGTCCGCCTCGACGTCCGCCTCGAGCGCGAATCGATCTGGCTCACGCAGAAGCAGATGGCCGAGCTGTTCGGGCGTGACCAATCGGTGGTATCCCGTCACATCCAGCGGGCGTTGGCCGATGACGAGCTGTCGCCCGAGAGCAATATGCAGAAAATGCATATTGCTTCTTCCGACAAGCCACTGACTCTCTACAGCCTCGACGCGGTCATCTCCGTAGGTTACCGCGTCAACTCCGCGCGCGGGAACGAAGCGATCCGTCTCCAGTCAATGATCTCGAGTAGCAGTCACCGCCGGGCACTGGATAGTTATGCCTGCACTTATTGAGAAGTGTGGTAAATTCTATCCCATGTCGAGCGTGAATCCAGATGCCATGCGGGCCGCCGCGGCCGTCTTCAAGCGAAGCGGCGGCGTGCTGCGCACCTCCACCGCAATCGCGCAGGGCGTCCATCCGCGCACGCTCTACGGGATGCGCGACGAGGGCTTGCTCGAGCAGCTCAGCCGCGGCGTCTACCATCTCGCCGCGCTGCCGCTGCCGGAGCAACCGGACGTCGTCGCCGTGATGCAGCGCGTGCCCAACGGTGTCATCTCGCTGGTCAGCGCGCTGGCTCTGCACGGCCTCACGACGCAGATCCCCCACACCGTCGACGTCGCGCTCGAGCGCGGCGCGAAGCGGCCACGCATCGACTACCCGCCGATCCGCGTGTTCTCCATGTCATCGGCGTCGTTCACGGCTGGCGTTGATGAGATGCGCATCGGCGGCCATCCTGTACCCGTGTTCAGCGTCGCCAAGACGATCGCCGACTGCTTCAAGTTCCGCTCGCGAGTGGGCCACGACGTGGCCGTCGAGGCGCTGCGAGAAGCCATTCGCACGCGCAGGGCCACGCCTGCCGAGGTCATGCAGTCGGCGCGCGTCGATCGCGTCGGCGCGGTCGTCAGGCCCTACCTCGAAGCTCTGCAGTGACGCCGAGGCCGGTCACCAACATCGGCGCATCTGTCCGGCAGCGGCTGCTCAACTTGGCGCGCGAGCGCGGCGAGCCGTTCGACCAGCTGCTTCAGTATTACGCTATCGAACGCTTCCTGGCGCGGCTGGCCACGACGCCTTGGGCCGACGTGCTTGTGGTCAAAGGGGCCACGCTCCTGCGATTCTGGAACGCGCCCCTCGGGCGCCCCACCAGGGACATCGACTTCCACACGCGGCTCGTCGACGGCGCGTCGGTGGCTCGAGTCGCAGTTGCGGAGGTGGTCGCGCTCGAGCAGGACGATGGGCTGGTGTTCGACGGCGAGATCGCGTCCGAGCCCATCGTCGTTGATGGTCGCTACCCTGGAGTGCGTCTGGCGGTCAAGGGCTCACTGGCCGGGGCGCGCTTCAAGCTGCAGGTGGACGTCGGGGTCGGCGCCGAGGTCGTGCCGGAACCCACCTGGGTCGACTACCCCGTTCTCCTCGACATGGACCAGCCGCGGATCCTCGCCTACGCGCCCGAGACGGCGATCGCCGAGAAGTTCGAAGCCATGGTGTCGCTGGGCGAGGCTTCGACGCTCAGTGGTCGCCGGGTGGGCCGTGGGCAATCGCCGGTCGACCAGAGGCTACATAATTCGCTTGTTCGTCG
>JADGOB010000117.1 GCA_017883185.1 Acidobacteriota bacterium | reverse complement strand
GATCCACCGCGGGGAACATGAGCCACTGAACGGAAAGGGAAGAGGATGGAGCGGGAAACGGGATTCGAACCCGCGACTTCGACCTTGGCAAGGTCGCACTCTACCACTGAGTTATTCCCGCTCAACGAAGATTGAAAGTACCACAGGAGGCGGTGTCTAGGCAAGAGCCGGAGCAGCGGAACCGAGATCGGTCGGTCGAAAAACCTGCAGGTCGTCCACGCGCTCGAAATCCGCATCGGCGGTGGCAATCGCGGTCAACCCCTCAGCCCGCAGGGTGGCGACGATGAGGGAGTCGTTGGTGAGCAGCCCGGTCGCGGCCCTGATGTCCATCGCACGCAGGCAACATCCAAGGTCCACGGGCAGCACCTCGATACCCCACGTCGGAATGCTCTGCACTTGCCAGATGTAGTCGCGGACCTTCCTGACCAGGTCCGGTCGTTGGCGGAGTTTTCGGGGCACTGACCCCGGATTCACAAGCCCGGAGCGGACCGCCTCCATCGTCATCAGCCGATGGGTCGCCTCGTTGAACGCGACGACCGAGGTGACGCCGAAGACCTCACGGCGCTCGCATCGCTCGAGCAGACGGCGACACTGCGTGGAGCCACTGAAGAAGTGGTAGACGAAGATCGTCGCGTCGAGGAAGATCCGCTGGCCGATCGGAAGGTCCTCAAGACTCGAAGTACTCATCCTCGTCCTCCATGATTTCCCGGATCAGTTCCGGAGGCGCGGCCATCGCCCCCCACGTCTCTGAGACGCTCCGGTATTGGGGACCGCGCTGCGGCAGTTGCTCAGCGAAATAGCGCGTGAGCGCCTCCTCCAGGATTGCGCTCAGCGGCCGGTTCTGCCGGACAGCTTCGACCTTGGCCCGTCGGAACAGCGCGTCGTCCATGATCGTGCTCACTTTCCGCCTCATGTCATGATGTTATCATGATTTCAAGAGTCCATCTTGAAGATCGCAAGTTAGGAGGCTTGCGCCACCAGGCCTACTGGCATCCGACCGCGTCGAACGCGTTCTGGATCACCTCCACCTTCAGTTGTCCTCCGGCGGCGAACATGATGGCGACCACGTCGAAGCGGCAGGGAACATTGTGCAGGCGCCGGCGGGCAAGGAAGTCCTCGGCCATCGCCGTGACCTTCGACTGCTTGTACAACGTCACCGCCTCGGCGGCGTCGCCGTAGCGGTCGCTGGTCCTCGCCTTGACCTCGACGAACACCACCGTCGGCCCGTCGCGGGCGACGATGTCAATTTCGCCAAAGCGGGTGCGATAGCGCCTGGCAAGAATTGCGTAGCCGCGGCGCTCGAGCTCGCGGCACGCGCATTCTTCGCCTGATTTTCCGAGGGAAATGCGATCGAGGATGGGCATACGGCCGGTCCTTCTGCAAGGCGGGGACCGGGCGCGCGACGGAGCACGACAGAGGCGACATGCCAGCCGATGGAGGCGCCGGCATAAGACTCAACAGAAGGCCGCGATTCCGAAGTCGTGCGAGTGGGCTCTGCCGCGGCTCATTTACACCGACATCTTGGCGAACAGGGCGCGGGCCCGGTTGCAGTCTGCCGCGATCTGGGCCTTCAGCGCGTCCACGCCATCGAACGTCCGCTCGTCGCGGATGCGCTGCACGAACGACACCCGCATGCGCGCCCCGTACAGATCGCGCTCGATGTCCAGCAGGTGGGTCTCGACGACCGTCGCCGACGGCTGATGAAACGTCGGCCGCACGCCGATGTTGGTGACCGACGGGTAGACGATGCCATCGAGCGTGGCCAGCGTGGCATACACGCTGTCGGGCGGCGTCAGCTCGTTTTCGCTCTCCAGGTTGGCCGTCGGGAATCCGAGGAGCCGGCCGCGCTGCAGCCCGTGGACGACGGTGCCGTCCATGAAGTAGTGCCGGCCGAGCAGCGTCGCCGCCTCGTCCACTCGACCTTCCGCGATCAGCCGACGCACGCGGCTGCTCGACACGACGAGTTCCTTGTACCGCACGGGATCGATCTTCTCCGCCCTGAATCCATACCGCGCGCCGAGCATACGCAGCATCGAGAAGTTGCCGGACCGGTCGTGTCCGAACAAGAAATTGGCGCCCACCCAGACTTCGGCGATGCGCAACCACTCGACGAGCACGAGGCGAACGAATGTGTCCGGGGCCCACGACGCGATTTCCGGCGTGAACCTCATCACGGCCACGCCGTGCACCCCGGCCTGTTCGAGCGCCTCCATCTTTTGCGCCATCGTCATCAGCAGGGCCGGCGCCTTGTCGGGGCGGACGACACGCGTCGGGTGCGGATCGAACGTGAGCACGAGCGGCGTCACAACACGCTCGGCGGCGGTCCGGACCACGCGCTCGACGATCGTCATGTGGCCGCGGTGCAGGCCGTCGAAGTTCCCCAAGGCGAGCACGGACTGGTGCCAGCGCATCGGTCTCGCGTCGCCGGGATAGTGGATAACGTCCATGAAGAATCGGTGTCGACCCGGCACCCTCGGAGCCGGCCCGCCTGGGCGCGGACTACTCGATGTCCACGGTCAATCCATCATATGCCAGCTCGACGCCTGGCGGCAGCCTCGCGGAGGTTTCCGCGTGACCGAGATCGTGCGCGATGTGCGTCAGCAGCGCCCGCGAGGGTCGCAGCCGCGCCACCACGTCGAGCGCCTGCGCCACGGTGAAGTGCGTCGGGTGCGGCGCGTGGCGCAGCGCGTCGATCGCCAGCACGCGCACGCCGTCGAGCAGCGGCCATGACTGGTCGGGAATGGCGCTGCAATCGGTGAGGTACGCGAACCCGCCGACGCGGTATCCGTAGATCGGCAACTGCCCGTGCATGACGGGCACCGGCGTGACGACGGTGTTGCCGATCGTGAATGGGCCGGTCACCGAAAGCAGCTGAAGATTCGGCACTCCCCCGCCATGCTGCCTCGGCTCGAAGGCGTAGGCAAAGACCCTTCGCACCTCGGCGATCGTCTCGGGATCGCCGTAGCAGGGAATCACGCCGCCCTGGAGGGTGCTGAAGCGACGGGTCTCGTCGAGGCCGAGCAGGTGGTCGGCGTGCGGATGCGTGAAGAGCACCGCGTCCACGCGGCGCACGTCGAAGCGGAGCGCTTGCGCGCGCAGGTCCGGCGCAGTGTCCACGAGAAGGGCGCAGCCGCTAGCCAGCTCGATGAGAATCGACGGGCGGAGCCGCTGATCGCGCGGGTCGGTGGACGTGCAGACCGCGCAGCGGCAGCCGATCATCGGCACGCCGTGCGACGTCCCGCTGCCGAGAAAGGTCACGCGACCAATCGATCCGCTCAAGGCTCGACCACTCGTTTCCCGGTGCGCGAGGCCTCGACGTAACGCATCCGAAGGTCGTAGAGGACGGCGTCGATCAGCCCCACCTCCGACTCCTCGAGGTTGCCGGCCGTCTTCTCCTCGAGCATCGCGATCACCTCGATGAGGTGCGCGCCTTCCGTGAGGTCCGGCGCCGCCGGCTTGTCGCTCCCCGGCGGGAGAAGCAGGCCCATGTGGATCTCGGCGCTCGCCGAGAGCGAGAGCACGAACAGGCTGGAAGTGATGCGAGGCATGTCGGCCATGATGATTCGTCCCGCGCCACTCTGTCAGGCTCCGCGACCTCGCCAGTCGGAGCGACCGGCCGGTCGCCCCTGCGAGGGACCTGCCCCAGAGTCGCGCGTCACCGAAATGGTAGCATACGGCTCATGGTCGATACCCCTGGCGCCGCCTTCGATCGCCTCGTCGACACCGTCGCCAGGCTGCGCGCGCCAGACGGCTGCCCGTGGGACCGCGAGCAGACGATCGAAACGCTGCGACCTTTCGTGCTCGAGGAGACCTACGAGGTGCTCGAGGCGATCGACCAGGGCGACCGGGCGGCGCTTCGGGAAGAGATTGGCGACCTGATCTTCGAAGGCGTGCTGCTGGCGCAAGTGTGCGCCGAAGCCGGCAGCTTTACGGTGGCCGACTCGCTCGGATCGATCGCCGACAAGCTGGTGCGGCGCCACCCGCACGTGTTCGGCGACGCCACGCCCGCGAAAACGGCCGACGAGGTGCTCGGGCGCTGGGAGGAAGCCAAGGCGCGCGAACGGGCGGCCACGCCCGCGGGAAAGACGCCGAAGACGATCCTCGGCGGGGTGCCCAGGGCGCTGCCGGCGCTGCTGCGCGCGTACGAGATGGGCACGCGCGCGGCGGCAGTCGGGTTCGACTGGGAGCGCACGACAGACGTCCTTGCGAAGATCGAGGAAGAGGTGGCCGAACTGCGCGAGGCGACCGAGCGCTTCACAGACGGGCAGTCGCCCGGGGGGACCGCGGAAGCGGCAGGGCGACACCGGCGGCAGATCGAAGAAGAGATGGGCGACCTGCTGTTCGCGATCGCCAACCTGTCGCGCAAGCTGGGCGTGGAACCGGAAGCCGCGCTGCGGCAGGCGGACGACAAGTTCGCGCGGCGCTTCACGGAGCTCGAGCGCCGATTCGCCTCGCGCGGCGAATCGCTGCCGCAGGCCGACCTGGCGCGGATGGAAGAAGAGTGGGAACGCGTCAAAGAGACGGAGTAGGTTCACTTCGTGAACACGCCCGTCGCTCCCGTGAAGGTCCGGATCACCAGGCTTCTGCCGTCCGTGTCCAGCGTGATGGCACCGTGCTCGTCCGTGCGGTACACCGCGGCACCGATGGCCTTGTAGCGCCGCAGCGCGTCCTCGCTCACTCTCGTCGTCGAACCCGCACTGAGCAGCGCGACGCGGGGCTGCAGCGCCGAAAGGAACTCCCAGGAACTGGATGTCGAGCTGCCGTGATGCGGCACCTTGATCGCGCGGAGCGGGGCAGGCCCGAACTCGGTGGCCAGGGTGCGCTCGACGTCCCGGCCGATGTCGCCGGGCAACACCACCGACACGTCGCCGTAGCGCAACTCGATCACCATCGAGTCGTCGTTGCGCACGCCCCGGCGTTCCCAGTCCGGCGGCGGCGGATGCCACACGCGCAGCGTCACGTCGCCGAGGCGCACCACATCGCCGGCGCGCCGGATCACCCACGGGATACGCGCCGCGGCTGCCTGCTGCCTCAACGCCTGCGTCACGACCAGGCCCGGGACACTCACGCCCTCCCAGATCTCGCGCGGGTGAAAGTCGCGGACCACGGACGCGGCGCCGCCCGCGTGGTCCGGATCGCCATGGGAGAGGATCAACGCGTCCAGCCTTCGCGTGCCGAACGCCCAGACGGCCGGCGCCACGATGCGACCGCCGATGTCGAAGCTGCTGCCGCTCATCGAACCGCCGGCATCGATCAGCAGGCTGCGCCGGTCGGGCAACTGGATCAGGATCGCGTCGCCGTGCCCCACGTCGAGCACCGCCACGCGGAGGCGCCCCCGAACGCCGGGCGCGAGCCAGGTGATGGGCTCGACCAGGATCCACGCGCCACACGCGATCATAGCGCACACCGCAAAGGTCCGCGCGGTCCTTTGGCGCCTGGCCGCCCGCGCCGTGGTGCCGCGCAGCGTGCGCGCGCCAAGCCACAACGCCCACCCGGCGTAGTAGCCGGCCACCTGAAGCCAGTGCGGGGGCGGCAGACGGTAGGTGAGCCACGGCGCGAGGTCCACGAGCGCCGCGCTTCGCACGAGGCAAAACGCCCCCAGGTGCGCGAGGTAGCCGACCGCGTCGGCGGCGCCGGTCGAGATCCAGGCCAGCGGCACCACCACCATCCCGGCCACCTGCGCCAGCGCCATCATCGGGATGGCGACGAAGTTCAACGCGAGGCCCGCAAAGGTGACTCGCGCGAAGACGCGCGCGGCCACCGGGAACAGGGCGAGCTCGGCGCACAGGGATGTCAGCAGCAGCGCGATCGGCACGCGCAGCCACGGTGCGCGCGGCAACCAGGAGGCCGCCAGTCCGACGCCAATCATGATCCCTAGTGTCGCGCCGAACGTGAGAGCGAATCCGACGTCTGCGATCGCGCCCGGCGTCGCCAGCAAGATCAGGCCGCACGTGACGGCGAGCGCGTTGAGCGGTGCGCCCCGGTAGTCGGCCTGGCGCGCCAGCAGGTAGATGACGGCCATCAGCGTCGCGCGGACGACCGACGCGCCGCCGCCCACGACACCCGCGTACGCCACGAGCACGGCCATCGTCACAAAGCTGCCCGCGCGGTGTCCCGCGCCCGCCAGCCGCAGCAGCCACAGCATCAGGCCCGCGAGAATCGCGATGTTGCCGCCCGAGATCGCGATAACGTGATACGTGCCCGCTTCCTGCAGCCGCCTCTGCACCTCGTCATCGAGCCCCACGCGATCACCAATCAGGATGGCGACGACGATGGCCGCCGACTGCCGGTCGTACCGCCCGACGTGCCGGGCCACGTGCGTCCGGGCGAGATGCCGGACCCCAGCGGCAGCCTCAGCCGCCCACCCGCCGCGTTCCCGCACCTCTACCAGCGCGCCGCTCTTCACGCTGCCAACCAGGACGGTCCCCTTGCGCGCAAGCTGCAGACGGCCATCCGGCACGCCGGGATCCTGGTAGCGGCCGGGCTCGCGCAGCAGTGCCGGGACGCGAACCAGGCGACCGGCCCGCCACTCCTTCGCCTGATCGAGGCCGAGCGCCCCTCCGACCGTGAGCCGCACGCCGCCCGCGCCCTCGGTCGTCACCGAGTCGATCGTCCATCGCTGAAGCTCCAGATGCAGGCCAACACCGGCCTCGCCCGGCGCCGCATCATCGATCAGTCGCCCCTCGAGCACCACCGGGCCTGCGCGGAGGGCGGGCGCCATGGCGATCCGAAGCGGAGGCCGGGCGGCGTCAAGCGAGGCCCTGGTTGCCAGCGCCCACGACCCGGCGAAGAACACGACGGCCGCCGCTGCCACACAGACGCGGGGACGGTTCAGGAAGAACGCGAGAACGGCGACACACCACGCCACCAGCAGCAGGACCAGCGCGGGAGCGATCCAGGCGGGGTCGGTCAGCGCGCCCAGCGAGGCGCCGACCACGATGGCCACCGCGGGCACGGCGGCGGGAATGGGCACGAGGGAACCGGAGCAAGGAAGCTGCCGCTCACGAAATCGGGAATGGAGCGTTGAGGGTTGAGACTTGCGGAGCGGAGACCATCAGCGGGTTCGCAGATTCTGCGCGCCGGCTGGGCGATGAGGTGGCAGAAGTTGCGCCTCGCCAAGCGAGCGGCGCCCAGGCCAGGCTGAAGCCTTGCCCTACGAGCGGCGCCATGGCGGCCACTCGAGCGAGCTCTTATGAGTGGCCCGCAGACCCGGCGTAGTAGTCCTGGAGCGCGCGGACGGCGGAGACGTCGGTCCGCATGGCGCGGATCGCGCTCACCGCGGCCGCTGCGCCGGTCAGCGTGGTGATGCAGGGCACGCCGTGCATCATCGCCGCGCGGCGCAGCGCCCGGTCGTCGAAGAACGAGGCCCGGCCGAGCGGCGTGTTGATCACCAGCGAGATCCGCCCATTCACCACTTCGTCCGCGATGTTCGGCCGCCCCTCGTTCACCTTGTAGATCACGTCCGCGGGCAGACCGTGTGCAGCCAGGAAGGCCGCCGTACCGCGCGTCGCGGCCAGCGTGAAGCCCAGCGCGGCCAGTTCGCGCGCGATCGGCAGCGTCGTCGGCTTGTCGTGATCGTTCACCGAGATGAACGCGGTGCCGCGGTCGGGCAGCGTCTGCCCCGCCGCCGACTGCGCCTTCGCGAACGCGACGCCGAAGGTCGCGCCGCACCCCATGGCTTCGCCCGTGGACTTCATCTCTGGCCCGAGCAGGATGTCCACGCCCTGGAAGCGGACGAACGGGAACACCGGCGTCTTGACGAACACGCCGGTCACGGGCAAATCGTCCACCAATCCGAGATCGGCCAGCGTGCGGCCGAGCATCACGCGCGCAGCCGCCTTGGCCAGCGGCACGCCGGTCGCCTTCGACAGGAACGGCACGGTCCGCGACGCCCGCGGGTTCACCTCCAGCACGTACACCACGTCGTCTCTGATCGCGAACTGGATGTTCATCAGGCCGACGACGCCCAGTGCGCGCGCGATGCGGCGCGTCCAGTCGCGGATCGTCTCGAGATGCCGCTCGGCGACCAGATACGACGGGAGCACGCAGGAACTGTCGCCCGAGTGGATCCCCGCCTCCTCGATGTGCTCCATGATGCCGCCGATCACCACCGCTCCGGTGGCATCGGCCACGGCGTCCACGTCGAGCTCGAACGCGTCCTCGAGGAAGCGGTCGATCAGCACCGGGTGCCCGGGGGACGCGTCCACCGCGCCCCGCATGTAGCGGTCGAGCGCCGCCTGCTCGTACACGATGGCCATCCCGCGGCCGCCAAGGACGTACGACGGGCGAACCACGACGGGGAAGCCAATCGACGCGGCGACCTCCCGCGCCTCGTCGCGCGACGTGGCGGTCCCGCTGGCGGGCTGGTTGATCTCGAGGCGGGACAGTAGCGCCGAGAATCGCTTGCGGTCCTCCGCAAGGTCGATCGAATCGGCGGACGTGCCGATCAGCGGCACGCCGGCCTGGTGCAGGGCGAGGGCCAGCTTGAGCGGCGTCTGGCCGCCGAACTGCACGAGGCACGACACGGCGCCACCGCCCTGCCGCTCGCGTTCGATGATCGCCATCACGTCCTCGAGCGTGAGGGGCTCGAAGTACAGGCGGTCGGCCGTGTCGTAGTCGGTTGACACGGTTTCCGGGTTGCAGTTGACCATCACCGTCTCGACGCCCTCCTCGCGGAGCGCGAACGCGGCGTGGCAGCAGCAGTAGTCGAACTCGATCCCCTGGCCGATCCGGTTCGGCCCCGACCCGAGGATGACCACCTTGTCGCGCGCGGTTGGCGCGGCTTCGCACTCGTCGGCAAAGGTGCTGTAGAGATATGGCGTGAACGACTCGAACTCGGCCGCGCAGGTGTCGATCCGCTTGTAGGCCCGCCTCAGCCCGGCGCCGCGCACGTCGGAGGTCACCGCGGCTTCGTCACGTCCGGACAACCGCCCGATCTCCTGGTCGCTGAAGCCCGCACGCTTGAGGCGGCCCAGCACGTCGGGCGCAATCGCGCCGCGGCCATGAGCCTTCAGCATCAGGGCCATCGCCGTCAGCTCCTCGAACTGCACGAGGAACCACCGGTCGATCTTCGTGATGTCGTGGATGCGGTCCACGCTCCATCCGCGCTCCAGCGCGCTGAACACGCGCCAGATCCGCCGCTCGTCGGCCACCAACAGCCGGCGCGCCAGCAACTCCTCGCCCTCGTCGTCTTCCCATCCCGATCGCCACAGCCAGGCCGACCGGCCCAGCTCGAGCGACCGCAGCCCCTTGAGGAACGCCTCCTTGAACGTGCACCCAATCGCCATCGCCTCGCCCACCGACTTCATCTGCGTGGTCAGCGTGCGATCGGCGTCGGGGAACTTCTCGAAGTTCCACCGCGGCACCTTGACGACCACGTAATCGATCGATGGTTCGAACGAGGCAGGGGTTACCCGCGTGATGTCGTTGGGGATCTCGTCGAGGTGATAGCCAAGCGCCAGCTTGGCCGCGATCTTCGCGATGGGAAACCCCGTGGCCTTCGAGGCGAGCGCCGACGATCGCGACACGCGCGGGTTCATCTCGATCGCCACCACGCGCCCGTCGGCCGGGTTCACGGCGAACTGGATGTTGGCCCCCCCCGTCTCCACGCCGACGCGGCTGATGATCCGCCGCGCCAGGTCGCGCAGCCGCTGGTACTCCTTGTCGCTCAGCGTCATCGCCGGCGCGACGGTAATCGAGTCGCCGGTGTGGATCCCCATCGGGTCGATGTTCTCGATCGAGCAGACGACGACGAAGTTGTCGGCGACGTCGCGCATCACCTCGAGCTCGTATTCCTTCCAGCCGAGCACCGACTGCTCCACCAGCACCTGGCGCACGGGGCTCATCGACAGGCCGCGCGACGAGAGCGCCCGAAACTCGTCGAGGTTGTACGCCACGCCACCGCCGACGCCGCCCAGCGTGAACGAGGGCCGGATGATCGCCGGGAAGCCCACCACCTTCACGAGCGCCAGCGCCTCGTCCAGCGAGTGCGCCGCGCCGGAGTCGGGCACGTCGATGCCAATCGAGGTCATCGCCTGTCGGAACAACAGCCGGTCCTCCGCCACCTTGATCGCCTCGAGCGACGCGCCGATCAACTCGACGCCGAAGCGGTCGAGCACGCCCGCCTCGGCCAGACCCACGGCGAGGTTGAGCGCCGTCTGGCCACCGACCGTCGGCAGGAGCGCGTCGGGGCGCTCGCGCTCGATGATCACCGAGAGCGTCTCGACCGTCAGCGGCTCGACGTAGGTGCGATCGGCCAGTTCCGGATCGGTCATGATCGTCGCCGGGTTGCTGTTGACCAAGACGATCTCGAGCCCCTCGGCGCGAAGCGCCTTGCACGCCTGCGTGCCCGAGTAGTCGAACTCACAGGCCTGGCCGATCACGATTGGGCCAGACCCGATCACGAGGACGCGGCGAAGGTCGGTGCGACGAGGCATACAGTCTGTAGTCGGAACTGACGCAGTCAGTCGGAACTCACGCAGTTAGTCGGAACTCACGCTGCCAGTCGGAGCTGACGCTGTCAGTCGGGACGCAACGACGACAGGAAGCGTCCGAACAGGTAGTCCGCGTCGTGCGGGCCGGGCGAGGCCTCGGGGTGATACTGCACCGAGAACACCGGGCGCTCGCGGTGGCGCAGCCCTTCGATCGTCTTGTCGTAGAGGCTCTCGTGCGTCACCCTCACGTCGGGCGGCAGCGACCCGGCCTCGACGGCGAAGCCGTGATTCTGGGAGGTCATCTCGACGCGACCCGTCTCGAGATCCTTCACCGGATGGTTCCCGCCGCGGTGCCCGAACTTCAGCTTGAACGTCCGCCCCCCGAGCGCGAGCGCGAGCAACTGGTGGCCCAGACAGATGCCGAACAGCGGCACCCCCGCCTCGATCAACGCCCGCAGGTTGGCGACGACGTACGGGAGCGCGGCCGGATCGCCAGGACCGTTGCTGAGGAAGACGCCGTTGGGACGAGCCTCAAGGATCTCGGCGGCCGGCGTGGCCGCGGGAAAGACCTTCAGCGCGCACCCGCAGGCGGCGAGCCGGCGGAGGATGTTCCACTTCATCCCAAAGTCGTACGCCGCGACAAGCGGCCGGCCAGCCAGTCCCGGCGATGGCGCACCGGACGAACGGCCGGGCAGCAGAAACTCGCGGTCCGTGGCAATGCCGGCCTCGCCGTGCACGGGCGCGTCCGGGGAAAGGGCGAAGGCAAACGGTTCCGCGCACGTCACCGTGCGCACCAGGTCGGCCCCTTCCATGGGCGGAGTCTGTCGCGCGCGCTCGACGAGCGTGCCGACGCTGACATCGCCAGTGCCGATCGCGCCCCGCAGCACACCGCCCGCGCGCAGGCGCCGCGTCAGCGCACGCGTGTCGATACCGGCCAGCGCGACGATGTGGTGGGCGCGAAGGAAGTCGTGAAGGGGGGCCGCCGATCGCCAATTGCTCGCCACCGGCGAGCACTCGCGCACGATGAACCCGGCCACGAACGGACGCCGCGATTCCGCGTCGAGCGCCGTCGTCCCGTAGTTGCCCACCTCCGGGCACGTCATCGTGACGATCTGGCCCGCGTAGGAAGGATCAGTCAGGATTTCCTGGTAGCCGGTCATGCTCGTATTGAACACGACCTCGCCGGACGTGACGCCCTCGGCACCGCACCCCACACCTTCGAAGCAACTGCCATCCTCGAGCGCCAGCCTGGCGCAGCGCAGCGTCATCGTTCCATGCTCCTACCCTCCCGGACGTCGTTCGAGCGACGCCGTGACGCGGCTCTGCTGACCCGCCGACACCTGGATGGCGGACGACCACACGTTGTACCCGGCGAGACCGAGCTTGATCGCGTGCGATCCGGCCGTCACTGTCGGCAACGTCAGCGGGGTTTTCCCGGCCGGCTTCCCATCGAGCGTCACGGTCGCGCCGGGCGGTTTCGACACGATGAGCAGGCTCCCCTCGGACGTGGTGCCGGTGCGGGCCGGGTTCGCCTCGCGAGCGCCGACGGCTGCTCGAGCGGCATCGCGT
>JADGOB010000304.1 GCA_017883185.1 Acidobacteriota bacterium | reverse complement strand
CGACGAGTTCGTCGGCCTCGTGACCTCCCGCATCTAAGTCGAACGCCGCTCCGATACGTCTCTTTCAAGGAACGGGATTCTCATTTCCATAGGAGGGCCTTCTTCGACAAGAGCAACACGACCTCATAGCTCGCGCTTGTCTAGCCGGAAGTTCTCGGCTACTACGTCGACTGGCACCTTAATCTGCGTCCTGGTCAGCATCCCGCCGGTCGGCTCATATGACACCCCAGTGGGTCGTAAACCGGCTTCCTGAGCCGCCCTCTCTCGCAGCCGCAGGGCTGTGGGAGCGGTGGGAATCGCGCAAGGACCAGGCGCGGGTTTCCGCCACAGGGCGAGCGGCGATTTCCACCGATTCCACAGCCACCCCGGGCCCAGCCGAAGCCGCTCTGGGAGCGGCTCGCTGCGTTCATACCCCTCGTTTGAGACCCACTGGGGTGTCACAAGAGCACCGCGGGGTCCCCCACGAGCACCACATCCGTCAGAGAGAAGTCCTCCTTCAGCTTGGCCACCTGGTCCGGGACGGTCTTGGGATCCCCCGTGTTTCCCGGATACACGCATACGGCCACCGGGCGACCCTGAGCGTCGGTGAGAAGCCCGTACACGATGATCGGCAAGTGCCGCTTGCCGGCGCGATCGTGGCCAAGGGCGGCCAGCACCTCGGTGCCTCTTCCGGTGCTCGGCTGGAGCCTCTCACCTCAGAACGCTATAGCTCGTCGGTCTGAGGCGAAGCCTCGTTAGTCATCACTGCGCTGAACAATCCCCCGGTGGTGGCGGCTCCCCCGGTGGTGGCGGCTTCGGTGTGGGCAGAAACGCCGGCGTCCCGAAGTACATAAGGCCGGTCATCTCGTCCTGCACGATGAACGGGATCGGCAGCGGGAGGCCGGAGAAGCACTTGAAACCCGGCGGCGGCGAATATGTATAGACGGACTTAATGCCGCTGTCGAAGAGCAATTGCACGCAGTTCGGATCGGAGTCGAAGATGCAGCCCTTCTCCACGTCCTCGACCGCCTGGTGCATGCTCGCGGTGACGTCGAACAGACTCTGCGCACCCTTCTGAATGTCCTTCACCTTGGCGTCGAGTTTTTTCTTCAGCTTCTGCGCCGCGTCATGGTTCTTGAAGGCCTTCGGATTGGTCGCTGCGTCCTTGCCCAGGCTGAAGCCATCCTTCAGGTTACCGAGAAGCCCGGAGACGGCGGCGGCCGCGTAGCTCGTGATGTCGGGGCCGATGATCATCACGTCGTTGAGGTCCTTTTCGTCGTTCGACGGCACCTCGATAAATGCGTATGGAATGGTGAAATAGCGGAACGACAGCGACGCGCCGGAGACGACCTCGTAGATCTGCGAGCCGTATGCGAATTGGCGGATGTGATTGGAGAGCACGATGGCGCAGGTGCCCCACGCCGCCTGCTTCATCACGTCGACCGCGTATTGCTTGCCGTTCTTGAACGACTGGAGACCCTCCTCCATGATCTTGTCGGTGATGAAGCCTACGGCCTCCGTCACAGCCAGTTCGGCCAGCGTGCTGTTCACGGTCCGCCCCGACCGGGGTGGGGTCCTGGCGCCAAGAACCGCCGCGAGCCCCCTCGGAGCGTTGTCCCCCGCAGGCACGGTGGCAAGACTCCGGTACGGAAACGCCGGCGCGCGCCGCGGGATGCCGACCAATTCGGCCATTTCCTCCATCAGCGCCTCGTAGAACGCGGGAATCCGGTGCCCCATCAGCAGCTGGTATTCGCCGAGCGACAGGATCGCGCCGTATTCGCTGACGGTCAGCGCGTCGATGCGCGCCGCGCGGGTGCTGAACTTGTCGCCGAGGCTGTTGAGAGTCGCGAGAGTCGTCGTGCCGCGGATTTCCTCGGTCCAGGCGTCGAGGTCGTTCACCGCGTCGCGCATCACCTGCTTGATCAGCAGATCGTCGGCCGTCGGCGACAGCCCGAAGCCGTTCATGTCCTTCAGCGACGGCACGAAGCCGAGCGGCGGCGAGATGACCATCGAGTTCCTCATCTCGTCGAGGTCGATCGTCCGCCACAACGTCACCATTTGCGTCAGGAGCGACTTCATCAGCGGCACGTCGTTTGCGGCCCGCGCCGCGCGCAATTGCGGCGCGAAATCGTCGAGGCCTTGCATCACGCCGATGAGCTTCGCGAAGCTGGCGCCGCTGCTCTCCCCATCGACGTCGGTGGGCATCACCACCGCGAAATCCGCGCTGGCGGTCCGCCCGTTGCCGGTATCGGTCGCGGTCAGCGTGAACGATCCCAGCGTGGCGACGCCGGCGGAGATCGTCGTTCCGGCAATTGTCGGCAGCGTCCCGGCATACGGCGTCTGCCGCGGCGTGATCACGTAGGTGACCGCGGGCGCCGCCAGCGGATTGCCGTCGACGTCGAACGCCGCGGGGCGCGCGGTGAGCGTCTGGTTGGCCGGCATCAGCCCGCTGCTGAGCGTCAAGGCGAGACCGTTGCCGCTCGATACGACGATCTGCGCGGCGCCGGGCGGCAGCTCGATGTTGCCGGCCGGCACTTGCGAGATCACGACGCCGCGCGCGACCGTCGAGGAGAACTGCCGTGTGACGCCGACGGTGAAGCCGACGCCGGTCAGCGCACTGGTTGCCGCCGACTCCGTGCGGCCGACGACGCTGGGCACCAGCACCGGTTGCAGACCTTTCGAGACCGTCAGCCGAATGTCGTCGAAGCGCCCGACGACCGCGCCGGCAACCGCGTCCTGCGCAAGCACGGTGCCAACGGGTTGCGCCGAGAACTGCTCAACCCACCGCACGCCCTGCAAGTCCTGCGCGATAAGCGCAGTCTGCGCCGCCTCGAGCGACATACCCACCACATTGGGCACGGTGACCGAAGCCGTCGTGAGATTGACGATGAAAATCTGGTCGGTGCTCGCGCCACGGGAGTCGGTCGCAGTCACGATGACCGTCGTCCAGTTCCATGGGCAAGGATATCCATACGACCCGCAGGTCGGCTCGAAACGGATGCGCGCCGGGCCGCTCATCGTCACCCAGTACGGTGCGGACTTGAGCGAAAAGGTGATGGTGTCGCCCGGATCAGGATCAAATGCAGCGACGTCGTAGTAGTTGGTCACCAGCCCGCCCGGCGGCGTGGGGGCGAAGCGCTGCAACAGGCTCTTCGGTGGCGTGGAGGTAAACACCGGCGGCTCGTTGTCCGGCACGATATCGATGTAGACCGTGGCCGGTGCGGACGATGCCGGACCGTCGCTCGCTGTGTAGGTAAAACTCGTGGCCTGGGCGAGGCGCGAATCGCGCACCGTGCCTTGCTGTTCCGGCACGCGGAACACCCGGGACACCTTCGTGTCATGCAGCACGCGAGCGTTGCTGTCGATCGCCGTGGAGCGATATTGAACGTTCGGGAACGCCTTTGGCCCCGGCAACCAGTTGTTGGCGCCCCCGCCGCTCAGGGCGGTCGGCCCGACCAAGCGGGTACATGCCGACGCAAAGTCGGCGCCAACAAATCCGCAGTTGAAATGGAAAGATGCGTTCTGCACGATATCGACATGGCCATCGTTATTCATGTCGATCAACATCAGCGCGGAGACATCGTGATCGCTGGAATTGAACGTC
>JADGOB010000116.1 GCA_017883185.1 Acidobacteriota bacterium | reverse complement strand
ACACGCCGCGAATACGGGCGATCCACAATCCATACTCCATAGCGGTCGCGTGCGAGTGGCCGTCCTGTCGCGGTTCCCGTGCCGTCAACTGTCCGGATCTACTGAGCAGCCGCTGCGGTCCAGCCACGCGTTGCGCCAGACGGCCGGCTGACGACGACGCCCCGCTGTGATTGAGCCGGTTGCTGGCTGCCCGCTCCATCGCGCCGGCGCACTAGCTGGCTCATCCCGCTGGCCAGCGTGCCACGAGCGCGAGCTTGCGCCCACCGCAGGTCGGCCGGTGCGCGCTCTCGTCACCTTGGCCAGCCTCGTGGCTTCCCCGCGCATTGCCCCACGATTGCCCCGCGGCGGTCTCCGCGCACAGGACTGTGTGGCGCCGCGATCGCGCCAAGTGTGTGAAGGCGTTTTCGTGTCCCGACAGCGATGCGCCTCCGCCTCATGCTCGACTTTATCGAAATTTGCCCTCAGGCGTTCCCCGGCGAATTCGGCGGAAGCTAGGAGGCTGGAGCAGCATGGCGGTGTTCGCAAGCCCGGTGTCCCAGCGTATGTTTGAAACGCGGATCGGCGAAGATGGTTACGGAGTCCTCAGCAAGCTGAGGCTATCCCATGGCCCGACCCATTCGCAGGGACGGCCCACGGTGCGGTAAACCGTCAGATCGTCGGGAGTCGACAGACTCACGTAGGTATTCACGCCCTGTAACGTGTCAACGCCGGCGGGACCACTCGAGTGCGCGCACAGCGTTCCGACTTTCGGGACGAGGTTCGGTGAGATCTCTTTGCCATCCACCAGGAGTGTGTCGTGTTTCGCGCCCTCGACGTCGTAGACGTAGTGTGCGCTGCGCCACTCCTTCACCATCTCCGGAGTAATATTGCCGTAGTTGTTGTGGATCAGCCACATGAATGTCCAGAAGCGCGTGCCGGTTCCGTTGAGTCCGAGCTGTGCCGGATTATGCGAATAATGGCCGTGCTGGCTCATCGGATGCGATTGGTCACAGATGTTGTTCTCATCGCAGCTATAGTTGGCTTCGACGTTGTTGGTGGAGACGATATAGTTCGCGCCGGTCTCGCCCATGTCGCCCGGTTTTCTAACCGCGTATCGCGCGACGCCTTTCTCGTCGGCCGGGATGCTCTCGACCACATACGCCCCGCCTTTGTCTGAAACCACCCAGTTCGCACCCTGCTTGCATTTTCCAATGACAATCTTGTTGCCGCTCTGCTCTCGATATTCCGGACGTCCGACGGTGAGCAGTTCGACGGCCTGCCTTGCGGTGCTCGCGAAGGCCGCAGCGTAGAAATCGCCCAACTGCCAATCGAGCCCGGGACGGCGGTATCCGGAAAACGGCGCCGCGGCGGTCGGGCTCGCGATGTCGACGCTTCCCCCTGCGTATCCGCTCACGGTGACTCCGGCGTCGTTCATGGCATGCTCGCTGCCGATCTCGCCCGCCGTGTCCGTCACCGTGAACTTGTGAGCGTGCCGGTCGCTCGGATTCACGACGAAGGTCACCAGGTATTCCTGCGGGAAGAAGTGCTGATCCTCGGAGCTGACGTGAATGGCTTTGTGGTCCTTCGTGGCGGCGCCGAAGATCACCGCGCCACTGCAGGCCGGGCCGTCCGAGGCAACCGGCTTCACGCCCGGAGGCTTACCTTGCAGTCCGTAATAGCTGTTGATCATCAGGATCTTCTCGTAGTTAGGCATCGTGTTCGCGTATGCGGACGAATCCAGGTCCTCTTTCGCGCCTTCGGCGATGCCTTTCATCATTTCGAGCGCCTCCGGCACCAGCGCCGAGTAATAAGCTTCTTCGCGGTGGACGTAATCTCTAATCGCTTGATTGCTGCCCTGGACCGGAAAGAGTTCCTTATACCAGCCCTCGAACGTCAGCTTAATCAGGTCGCCAGCCTTTTCCCCGTACTGCCTGCCGATTTCGTTCCAAGTGCCCTTCAACTCACCTAAATACCTGGGATGCGCTCCATACGCCGGATAGCCGGGCGCGAGTTGATATTTCGCCAGCTGCATGTTGTGCCCCGTCCAAGCGCTTGGAGTGGGAGGATACTCGTGTTTCGCAGCTGTTTTCGCCGCAGAAGACGGGCGGCAGATGAGCACCGCGGCGACCACGACCGTCGCGGAAATCGCTAACGCGACCCTGATTTTCCTTTGCATGGGTGAAACGCTCCTTGTTCAAGACTAATGCAATCCGACCTGGTCGAGCGTCGATCGGAGACGATCAGGCCGGATGAGCGGGGTGCGCCTCGCCAGGTTAACATGAGGCTTTATCTCCCCGCTACCGGCTGCGGGCACTGAGCCGAGCGGCCCTATTCCATGGGCTCGGCCGACACGCCGCGAATACCGGCTATCCACTCAAGGTCTGGGTGGTCGGGCACATCGACAACACCGGCGCGGAAGACATGAATGTCAGCCTGTCGCAGGCCAGGGCGGCCTCGGTCGTGAAGGCGCTTTCGCAGATGGGCATCGCCCCGGCAAGGCTTGCCGCTCACGGCGCGGGTCCGTACGCGCCGGTCGCCGCGAACAAGACGGATGAAGGGAGCACGAAGAACCGGCGGGTGGAGCTGGTCGCGCGGCAGTAACGGCGGGCGGGAGCCGCTCCGTCGAGATGACGTGTTCCGGGGCGTCTATTGTCCGGATACGGCCCCGCCCGGATATAATGCGCGCACTCCGGCTACAACATGCCCGTGATCCCCGGCGCTCGCTTCGGCCCGTACGAAGTCGTCTCCCTGCTTGGTGCAGGCGGCATGGGCGAAGTCTACCGTGCGCGCGACACCAACCTCGGCCGGGACGTGGCCGTGAAGGTCCTCCCCGCAGGTCTAGCCAACGATCCCGAGGCGCCTTCCCGCCTCGAGCGCGAGGCGCGCGCGGTGTCCATTACGGCGCGGCTGCGCGAGGTGTTGCAGCGCAGACAGACAGGCCCCGACGGGCAGACGCTCGGGCCGGGGTGCTACGTGTTCGGGACCGACATGGGGGAGCGGCGCGGCGATGTCCGGGGCGCGTGGCGGCGGGCCTGCGACGCGGCCGGCATCACGAACCTCCACATGCACGACCTGCGGCGCGAGTTCGCGTCGCGGTTGCTGGAGAGCGGCGCGAACACGGCCCTGGTCCGCGACTGGCTGGGCCACGCGTCGCTGACGATGACCTCGCGCTACCTCGCCACCACGGCGTCGGCCTCCAAACCGCGCGGGCACAGTTCGAGCGCCACACCGCACAGCGCGCCTAGCCATCTCGGTCAGCGCCGTGGCCCCGCGTGGTCGCGACGCTGCCTACCGCTCGCGTTGGCGTTCGCCATGACGACGCGTCGATCTGTTAAGATGCCGCCAAGGCCGGCGTCCGGCCAGCGGACCACCAAGCGTGCGGCGGACAGGGATGGAGCCTTCCTCACAGTCCTCTCTCAGCGAGGGCGAACGACCCGTCGGTGCGGCATCCCGACTCGAGATCGCCGCGCTCGTGTTCTTTGTCGCGCTTGCGGTGTTTCACACGTGGCCGCTCGCCACCGCGCCGGGAACGTGGTGTCGGAACGACAACGCGGACACGATGCTGAACGAGTGGACCGTGGCCTGGGTGGCGCACGCCGTCGTGTCGAAACCCCTGCACCTGTTCGACGCCAACATCTTCTACCCGGAAAAGCGGACACTGGCCTATTCCGAGCCCATGCTGCCGCAGAGCCTCATGGTCGCGCCGGTGTTGTGGCTCGGCGGATCGCCGGTGCTCGCCTTCAACCTGGCTCTGATGGCCGGGTTCGCGCTCACCGGCTGGGCGTTGTGTCATTTGGTGCGCGTGTGGACCGGCAGTTGGGCGGCCGGGCTCGTCGCCGGCTCGCTTGGAGCGTTCAATGCCCACATCTTCACGCGGTTTGGCCATCTGCAGGCCATGCACGTGGAGTTCCTGCCGTTCGCGCTGCTCGCCCTGGATCGACTCCTGAGCGCACCCCGTGCGCGACGCGCGCTGTCGCTGGCGTGGTGGTTCACGCTCCAGGCGCTCACGTCGGGCTACTTCCTGGTCTTCACGGCGGTGGCGATGATCAGCGCGGTCATGGTGCGGCCGCGCGAATGGACCGGCCCGCGGATTCGACCCACGGTGCCACTCCTCGCGCTGGCCGTCGTCGTGTCGACTGTGCTGCTCCTGCCGTTCCTGCTGCCGTACTGGCACATACGCCACGAGCAGGGGTTCGCTCGGTCGCTCGACGACGTCCTGATGTACTCGGCGACATGGACGGACTATCTAGCGAGCGGTGCGCGCATTCACGAGGCGTGGAGCGGCCGGTTCTTTCGCGGCGACTGCCTGTTCCCCGGGCTGGTGACGATCGCGTGCGTCAGCGCAGCCGTCTTCAGGCGACGTGCCTGGCGGGATCCGCGTGTGCGGATGTGCGCGGCGATTGCGGTCGTCACATTTTGTCTGTCGTTCGGCGTCCGCTTCCCGCTGTATCCGTTCCTGTACCGCGTCGTGCCGCTGCTCCAGGGCATTCGTGCCGTGTCACGGTTCGGACACTACACGCTCATCGCGCTCGCCATACTGGCCGGTTTCGGGGTGGCCTGGTGGCTGTCGAAGCTGCCGACGCCGCGGTGGCGCGTGCTGGCGGCGGGGCTGCTCCTGGTCGTCGCCAATGCGGAGGCGTCGCACGTGCCGATCTGGTACACGCGGTTCGAAGGCGTGCCGCGTATCTACGGGGCGATGGCTTCGCAGCCCGGTGCTGTCGTCGCCTACTTTCCGTTCTTCGCACGTAGCAGTGGTGGCGGTAACGCGCGCTACATGCTCGCCTCGACGTCCAACTGGTTGCAGATGCTGAACGGGTATTCAGGTTTCGCACCCGGCAGCTTCTATCGACATGCAAACGCGGTGGCTGGGTTTCCCGATGCGGGATCGATTCGCTATCTGCGCCAGATGGGCGTGACGTTCGTGGTCGTCGAGGTCGCAGCATACGACGGTGAGGCGCTCAACCAGATCGAGGACTGGCGGCTTCGGGCCAGCAACGGCAGCATCCGGATCTACCAACTCAACACCCAGGCCTCCACGCGATAGGCCTTACCCAGGGAGTCCTGGGCTCACGGGCGGGGCTGCTTGTCCAACCGATAGATGCGGAGGCCGTGCTCCATCGCCAGGAGATGCAGATCCAGCGCCTGCTCGAGCACCTCCAGGCGGGGCTCGCTCAGCCGCTCCGCGTCAACGACGACGTAGGTCACGCCCACACGCCTCAGGTAGTCGAGGGATTCCGGTCGAGGAAATCCGCGAAGCTCCCACGCATGCTTGTGGAAGCTGAGCGGCATGAAACCCGAATAGCCGTTGACTCGCACTTCGGCGACGAACGCGGGTTCGTCGACGGTCCCCCGAAGTGGATCCTGATTCAGACGTCGCCGACCCGCTGGCGGCGCAGCGGGACCGCCCGATTTCCTTGACACGACCGCCAGCCGTTCCTATCCTCTTTCAGTAGTGTCCATTGTCAGATCTTCGCCCGCCGGTCACCCGCCGTCTGCCCCGCCGGCATCATCGCTGCCCGTCGTGTCAGGTCGCGTGCATGGTTTCGCTCTCTGGGTCGTCGTCGCCGGCACGCTCCTCCTTCCGCTGGCGCTGCGTCCGCTCGCGCGGCTCGGCCCCGACTCGACTGAGACTTTCAGCTACCTGCCCACGCTCGAACGCACCCGCACACGAACCATGCCCTTCGATACGGTCGTGGTCGAACAGTTGCGGGAGATGCGACCCGAAATCGTCTTGATCGGCGACTCGATGGGCGGTTCGCGCATCGATCCGACGTATTTCGCCAGTCAACTGGGTAACCGCAACGTGGCGCCGCTCTTCTACAACGCAACGGGGTCGGCGTTCTGGTATCTGGCCTTCAAGAACTGGGTGCTGGCGGTTACTCCCCGGCCGCGCCTGGCCGTTTTCTTCTTTCGCGACGATCAACTCACGGACCCGCTCTTCCGTGTGACCGGCCCGTACCGCGCGACGCTCGATCGCGTGGCGCGCAGCAACGAGGCACGACTGAACGTGGTGCTGGCGACCCGCCTGCAGGGGCCGCTCTATCGCCTCGATGCCCTGGCCGATGAGGTGTACGATCAGGAGCGGCTGCGACAGTGGCTCGAGCCGGCGCTGGTCAACGCGCCCGTTGGATTGGTGGCGCGGCACAAGGAGGCGCGAACGCTGCTCGGACGCATGAACAGCGAGATCTTCTGCCTCGAGGCGCTCCGGTCGATGGCACAGGCCGATGTGTGGCAAGCGGAAGAGGCGACCTACGACTTCGACAAGAGCGTGGCCACGTCGGTGCTGCCACCGCTACTCGCTCTGGGCAAGATGGCGGGCGTACGGATGGCATTTGTCCGCGTTCAGCGTCGTCCGGAGAACAACCGGCCGCCGGTGCAGTCGCCAGCGCTACAGCGGTACGTCTCCAGGTTGCGCGGGTACCTCGACAAGGAAGGCGCGTTCTTCCACGACGACTGGGGAGACCCGGAACAACCGCTGTCGATGTACGCCGACGGCGACCACCTTTCATCCACGTTCCGGCACCGCTATACCGACCGGTTCCTGCAAGTGAACGCCCCCTTCTTCCGATGATCTTCCACAGTCTCGAGTTCCTCGTGTTCTTCGTTACGACGGTGACGATCTACTGGGCGCTCCCGCACCGTTGGCAGAACGTGCTCCTGCTGGTGGCGAGCTACATGTTTTACGGCTGGGTGCATCCGTGGTTCCTGGGGCTGATCTTCGCGACGACCTTCATCGACTACCTGTCGGCGCTCGGCATGGGGCGCTGGCCCGCGCGCAAGAAGCTCTTCCTCTGGACGAGCATCGTCTCCAACTTCGGGTTGCTCGGGTTCTTCAAGTACTTCAACTTCTTCGTCGACAACATCAGTGCGGTCGCGGCGGCGGTCGGCTGGCACATCTCCGGTCCCGTGTTGAGCGTGCTTCTCCCGGTCGGCATCTCGTTCTACACCTTCCAGGCGATGAGTTACACCATCGACGTCTACTGGGGACGCGTGCAGGCGCGCAGGACCTTCATCGACCTGGCGCTGTTCGTCTCGTTCTTTCCGCACCTAGTGGCCGGCCCGATCATGCGAGCCAGGACGCTGCTGCCGCAAGTGGAACAACCACGACGCTTCTCGGCCAATGCCGCGCGGAACTCGACCGTGCTCATCGTGTGGGGGCTCTTCAAGAAACTCGTGATCGCCGACAACGTCGGGGTCATCGCCAACAAGGTCTTCGCGCTCCAGTCGCCGGATTTCTTCCCGCTGTGGGCCGGCGTCTTCGCCTTCTGTATTCAGATCTACGCGGACTTCTCCGCCTACACCGATATCGCCCGGGGCACGGCCAAGTGGCTCGGGTTCGATCTCGTGGTGAACTTCGATCATCCGTACCTGGCGGTGGGCCCGGCCGACTTCTGGCGCCGCTGGAACATCTCGCTAACGACGTGGTTCCGCGACTACGTGTTCCTGCCGCTCAGCTACGCTCTTTCGCGGCGCTGGGACGGCATCCGATGGCTCGGCCTAGATGACGACATCTGGATCTACGGGACGGCGACGCTCGTGACGTTCCTCCTGTCGGGCTTGTGGCATGGCGCGAGTTGGAACTACGTGCTGTGGGGCGCCTATCACGGCGTGCTGCTCGCCCTGGCGCGGGCCGGTGCGGCGACCTGGAAACCGCGGCGATCCGTGCGCCGCTGGCTGACGCCGTTCCGGATCCTCGGGATGTTCGCCCTCACGAACCTCGGCTGGCTGGTCTTCCGCGAGACAGATCTCCACACGCTCGTGCGGGATCTGGCGCTCTCGCCCTTCCACCGTTCGCCGTTCGGTCGGCAGGCTGGCGCCTACCTGTTCCTGCTGGCCGCGCTCTACTCGCTGCCACTGTGGATTCACAGTCTGTGGGTCTACAACCGGCCGGCGCCGCAGGGCGCAGACAACGGGCCGTCGGCCACTCGGGTCGACCCCATCGTGGGACACGAGCCAACGCTGTGGAGAGTGGCCGCCCAGACGTGTCTGAGCGGCGTCCTGTTCGCGGCCATCCTGATTCTGCGCAGCCGCACGAGCCTGGACTTCATCTACTTCCGGTTTTGAGAGACGGCGCGCTATCTCCTGCACGCGTTGTGGGAACGCTGGCGGCTCGACCTGACGGTCGAAGCGACGATTCTGGATGCCAGGTGGCGGCCGCTGTTCGCGGACCAGGAGCGCGCGATTGCGGTGGCTCGGCTGCAGCGGTACGGCCACTCTGGTCCGCTTCCGGCCAACTGAGTCAGAGACAAGGCCACCCACCCCGGCGGCACCTCTGACGCGCCCTACCGCGCTTTACTGCGCTTCACCACGCTCGCCTCGCGCCCCAACGCGCTCCATCGCACCGCTGATTGCCCCGACTTGCCCCGCGGCCATGCTGCACGGTAACGGGTCCGGGCGGGGAGGCCGGACCCGGCGGCCCGCACGCGCGCGTGGAGGGGGACGCCGGCGAGCGGTTGAACTCCTGCGGGTGCCGTTCGTGGGGAGCTAGGCGGACAGGGCGCGATTACACGTTTCGAGCCGTGGCGACTCAACGGTCCCGGCGGCAACGGAGAGTACACTAACCGTGGACGCGAAATCGGGTCTGAGGGCGGCAAGGGACGGCGTGTATTTTCCGGGAAGATTCGGGTCTGTTTATTGCCAGAGATTCCATCTCGGACCCAGATTTGTCTTTCCGAAGAAAGGGCGGTATAACCACTGGCTGGATGAACGCGCGCAGCAGAACCCTGTCTGGATCAGTCAGTCGCCGAGCGGTGCCACCGCCACGCCCCACCCGCACCCCATCCGCGCATGCCTGGCCTCGTCTGGGAGCGTGGCTCCCAGCGTTGGTTCTGCTGCTGGCCGTTTTGGTTTCGTACACGCCTGCGCTACGGGGTGGCATGCTGTGGGACGACGACCAGCATGTCACCAGCCGGGAACTGCAATCCGTCGACGGCCTGCGTCGGATCTGGTTCGACATCGGGGCGACGCAGCAGTTCTATCCGGTCGTGTACTCGGCGTTCTGGCTGGAGCACCGGCTCTGGGGCGACGATACGCTTGGCTACCACGTCGTCAACGTCGTTCTTCACGCCGGCTCCGCATTCCTGCTGGCGCTAATCCTCAGGCGCCTGTCCGTGCCGGGCGCGTGGCTCGCGGCAGCGCTGTTCGCCCTGCACCCCGTGTACGTGGAATCGGTGGCGTGGATGACGGAACTGAAGAACACGCTGTCGGGCGTGTTCTACCTGGCGGCGATGCTCGCCTACCTTCGCTTCGACGCCAGTCGCCGGCTGCCGGCATACGCGCTGGCGGCGGCACTCTTCGTCCTCGCGCTTCTCAGCAAGACGGTGACGGCCACGCTGCCAATGGCGCTCCTGGTCGTGTTCTGGTGGCAGCGCGGCACGATCTCCTGGCGTCGCGACGTCCTTCCGCTGGTGCCGTTCGTGGTGGTCGGCGTGGCGGGCGGGCTGACGACCGCCTGGATCGAGCGAAGCCTGCTCGGAGCCCGTGGCGCCGAGTTCCAGTTCTCGCTGGTGGAACGCTTCCTCATCGCCGGGCGCGCCATCTGGTTTTACCTGGCGACGCTCGCGTGGCCCACAAATCTGATCTTCGTCTACCCGCGCTGGGAGATCAGCCAGGCTACGTGGTGGCAGTATCTGTTTCCGGCCGGGGTTGCGGTCCTCGTGGCCGTTGCCTGGCTGGCGAGGAAACGCTCGCGGGCTCCGCTGGCGGCGCTCCTGCTGTTCTGCGGCACGCTGTTTCCCGTCCTGGGTTTCTTCAATGTGTACCCGTTCCGCTTTTCGTTCGTCGCGGACCATTTCCAGTACCTGGCGAGCGCCGCGGTCATCGTCCTGTTCTCGGCTGCGGTCGTGACGCTGGCAGGGCGGTGGCACGTCCGCCCGGCTGTGGCAACCGGTGCGGCCGCGGTGGTCCTGGGCAGCGTACTTGCGCCGCTCACGTGGGCCCAGAGCCTTCAGTACGCCGGCGCCGAGACGCTGTACCGCATGACCCTCCGCGCCAATCCGTCATGCTGGCTGGCCCGCGTCAACCTGGGCATCCTGCTGGTCGATGACCGTCCAGACGAGGCGGAACCGAACTTCCGTGAGGCGCTGCGGCTCCGAGCGAACCTACCCGAAGGCCACTACAACCTCGGGTGCATCCTCCATCGTCGCGGGCAGCTGGAGGAAGCGCGGTTCCAGTACACCGAGGCGCTGCGCCTGTCGCCGGCCCTGGCCGAAGCCCACAACAACCTCGGCGACGTCCTCCGCCGGACCGGACGGCTCGAGGACGCAATCCGGGAGGGTGAAGCCGCGATTCGCCTCGCGCCGAAATCCGCCGAGGCCCGCTACACTCTCGGCCTGAGCCTGCAGGACTCTGGACGGTTCGACGACGCCATCGCGCAGTTCACCGAGGCGGTGCGGCTCGGGCTCGATGGCGCCGAGTTGCGGTACAAGTTCGGCGCGGCGCTTCACCAGGCGGGTCACGTTGAGGAATCGGTCACGCAATACGCCGAAGCGCTGCGACTCAGGCCGGCTTACCCGGAGGTTCACGCCAACCTGGGCGCTGCCCTGCAGACGATCGGGCGATCGGACGAGGCGCTGGCGCATTTCCGGGAAGCCCTCCGGCTGAAGCCGGACTATGCGGATGCCTACTATTACCTCGGCAACGCGCTCCAGGGCATGGGCCGGTTCGATGACGCGATCGCGCAATACGCGGCGGCCCTGCGAATTAACCCGCGAGACGGGGCGGTCCGCAATAACCTCGGCCGCGCCCTGGAAGGGCTCGGCCGACTGGCTGAAGCCGCGGCGGAATACCGGGCGGCGATGCAACTCAGGCCAGACCTCGTGGAGCCGCGCGTCAATCTGGCACGGGTGTTGGGCGCGCGAGGTGCCCCACCCGCCAGGTAAGGCGCCATCAAACTGGATACGAGAGCCGAGGCCCCGCGCGAGCGTCGGCTCGACGGCGACGAGGAGCACCGGCTGTTCGCGCACGCCGAACCGTTCATGGGCGACTTCATCAGCGCGCTCCTCGACACGGGCTGCCGCCAGGGCGAACTCCGCTCGCTCCAGTTCTCGCAGGTCCGTTTGAAGGAGCATCACGAACGTCCACATGCACGACCTGCATGAATCGTCAGTTGATGGGTATCAGCGTAGCCGTCATCGTAGCCGTCTTTCTCGGCAGCGCCTGGGCGTACGCGCAGGCTCCGTCCATAAGAGTCGGCTTCAGCTTCTTCGCGGCCGGTAAGGAATTGTCGTCGGGCAAGTACACGATCGAGGTGACGCCGGCGGGTCACGTCGTGCTCCGTGCGGAGAAGGGCGGCGCGACGGCAGATATCACGCCCCTCAAGTTGCTCGGCCGCAACGACAGCATCCAGGAACCGAAGCTGGTGTTCGACATCGTCGGCGCTGAGCGATTCCTGTCCGAGGTCTGGCTGGCGGGCCAGGACGGATATCTCGTCGGGAGCGTCTCCGGTCCGCACGAAGAGCAGGTTCTGGGCGGGCACAAGAGCACAAAGTAGGCGGAATCGGGGCGAGTCGGCGATCCGGCTGGCCCTGATCGCCGGCTGCCCGCTCCATCGCGGCAACGATCCCTCGCCTCACCCCGCTGGCCAGAGTGCCACGAGCGCGACGCAGCTCACTCCACAGGTCGGCCGCGGAGCTACGCAGCAAGGCGCCCAGCGAGCCCCAGACCTGTCGAATTCGCGAAGCTGGCGACATCGTGGCAGATGAGCGTCTGAGGGTCATCAAGACGGACACGGACGTCCTCATGGGCAACCTCCGGGGTGAGGTGGGGGTCGTGACGGCATGGCTTCTCTTGCGCCACTTCATGGCCGAGTCGTTGAAGCTGCGCTCAGAGGATCCCGCGACGGACCTCGCCAACAAGGAGCTGGCGTTCCTCTGGCTTCTCGCAGAGAAGCTTCGAAACGACCTGATTGGTCGATTGTCCGAACTTTGCCTCTCGCCCGTCCTGACGAGCTCGTGATGCTCTAGGAACGCCCGCCCGGTTTCGCGCACAACCGGGTCTCTCCCCTCACCTTCCTGGACTGGAGCGAGCAGAGCCACAAGTTCCGGGCGATGGCCGGCGTATCGGGCGGCTCACGAACGCTGACCGGCACACGCGAGGGGCCTGAGAGGATTCCAGGCCAGG
>JADGOB010000041.1 GCA_017883185.1 Acidobacteriota bacterium | reverse complement strand
TCAGTTCCGACTCTTCCTCGTCAGTCCCGACTCTTCATCGTCCCGCCTTCGTCGCTCCGCGCCCTTCGACCTTGCTCAGGGCGTGGTGAGCCTGTCGAACCACGACTTCGGCGTGGCAGGCAGTTCCCGACTCTTCGTCGTGAGTTCCGGTTTGTTCCACGTGGAACAATCAGATGGCCGGCGGCAGAAAAATGGGTTGACCGACCTGCCTTTTCTGCAGCACGACGAGCCGGCTCTGAAGCGATTCCACCAGCGTGTAAGTTCCTCTCTCCACGAACAGGGGCATCACGGCCGATTGAACCTCAACACCTGCAGCCCCCCGGAACAACAGAAGCTCACCGCCTGCCCGCAGGAAAGCCTGCAACCCAAGCAACACCCTCGGATCGACGCGCACCGCCCGCATGGTTACAACGTCAAACGCCTCGTGAAACTCGGGCCGGCTCAGGAGTACTTCATAGCGCGCCGTCTCGACCCGAAGATCCACCTTCAAATGCCGCCCGGCCTCCCGGAGAAACGCGCACTTCCTGGTTTTCGCCTCGACCAGCGTGAACGCCACGTCCGGCCGCGCCAGTTTCATCGGAATCGCCGGCGACCCGCCCCCCGACCCGATGTCGATTACGTGCTTTGCCGCCTGGTCGATGTGGCGCGCGGCCACCAGCGGTTCGATCAGCAACCGATCAACCGCCCGATCCGCATCCCCCCGCAGGTCGAGCGCGGTCAGGTTGATCTTCGCGTTCCAAGCCTCGAGCAGCCGGAAGTACGCCTCGAGCTGTTCGAGGAGGGGTCCTGGCACCGGCACATCGGCCTTCTTCGCCCGCCGCTTCAAACGATCGGAGAACTCTCGGGTGGTCATGCCTTGCGCTTTCCCTCGATTCTGGGCCTGTAGTGTTACCGGGTCGTATAGAAATTATCGGTTCTAGCCGGGCATCACGGGAGAGGGGGACGGACTGCTCTTGATGCGCGACTCCCCGGAAACACCATCCCGCATCCGGTGCCGGCGCTCGACGTGGAATCCAACGACCGCGACGGCCGCCGGCGTGACGCCCGGGACTCGACCCGCTTGGCCCAGCGTTTCCGGCCGCACCTGCGACAACCGGCCCGCGACGTGAACATCCTGTAGGGTTCGAGGCATCCCCGCGTGATCAGGTCGTCCACCATCACCCCGATGTACGACTCATCCCGTCCGAGAACAAGCGGTTCCTCTCCCTTGACAGCGAGCCCCGCATTGGTCCCGGCCAGCAACCCCTGGCCTGCCGCCTCCTCATAGCCGCTCGTGCCGTTGATCTGCCCGGCCAGGAAGAGTCCCTGGACCCGCTTGGTCTCGAGGGTTGCGCGAAGTTCCGTCGGCTGGATGAAGTCGTACTCAACCGCGTAGGCCGGCCGGAGCATCACCGCGCGCTCGAGCCCCGGGAGGCTCCGGACCATCTCCAGTTGAAGGTCAGCCGGCAGGCTCATCGAGAAACCGTTGATGTGAGGCGCTCAATTCGCGCACCGCGGGTTCGTCGAGCCTGCCGGCGGCACGCTGCTCCGGACCGATATGGATCAGGCCGTTCAAGAATGTCCCTGTCGTGACCACCAGCGCGCGACACCTCACTACCCGCCCGTCTTCGAGCCGAAGGCCGATGACGCGGCCGCCTTCCACCAGCACCGCGGCTGCAGCGCCAATGACCCACTCTATCCCCGCCTGGGTTTCCAGCGTGGTGCGCATCCAGTTCCGATACGCCTTCTTGTCAGCCTGCGCGCGGGGAGACCAGACTGCCGGGCCGCGGCTACGGTTGAGCACTTTGAACTGGATCCCGGTCGCGTCGATCGCCTGGCCCATCAGGCCGCCCAGTGCGTCTATCTCGCGCACCAGGTGGCCCTTCGCCGTTCCGCCGATGGCGGGGTTGCACGGCATGTGGGCCACCGTCTCTCGCGAGAGCGTGCACAATCCGACACTCAGCCCCAGGCGCGCTACCGCCCACGCGGCCTCGCAACCGGCATGTCCAGCGCCAACGACGATGACATCAAAGAACGGCTTCAGGCTCAAAGCTTGGTGATCCGCGGGACATCTCCCATGGCTGAGATCGTAGGCGTCGAGAGCTGGGCTCAGAGCCCGACCCCTCATCGTCCCGCCTTCGTCGCTCCGCGACTTCGACCTTGCTCAGGGCGTGGTGAGCCTGTCGAACCACGACTTCGGCGTGGCAGGCAGTTCCGACCCTTCATCGTCAGTTCCGACCCTTCATCGTTAGTTCCGACCCTTCATCGTTAGTTCCGACCCTTTAATCACCAGTTCCCGACTCTTCATCATCACTTCCAGTTGTTCCACGTGGAACATTCACTCGGCCAGCATCTCCGCGCGGGCCGATGCTTCTGCTGAACGCCCTAATAATTCAACGTGGCGAATATTGCTCACGAGCGCTGGTTCTTGCGTATCGCATATTCCAATATTTCTGTTGATTGACCTAATTAAGAGCTTCGAGGCGCACATCGTCTGCGATCAGTGAAGAAGCAATCTCGCGGGCGCGAGGGCCGCTCAGGCGAACGACGGCCAACCCCCCGCGGCCGGGCGGGGTCGCCAAGGCCACGATGGTGTCGTCGGGGGAGAACATGGCGGAGTCTGGGATCAGGGATCAGGGACCAGGGGTCAGGGGCCAGGGGCCAGGGGCCAGGGACTCAGGGACCACTGACCACCCGGAAGTGGCCGCTGCCAACGGCCAGCCGTTCCCGGGCCCTAGTTCCGTTCCCGCTTGGCCGTGATGATCACGGTCTTCACGGCCGCGTCGCCGATGCTCATGGTGTCGGCCAGGCCCTGCTCGGCCACGGCCATGTGGACGATGCGTCGCTCGTAGGCGTTCAGCGGGCCCAGTTTCTGCTCGAGGCCGCTGCGCTTGGCTTTCTCCCCGAGAAACACCGCCATCTGGCGGAGCTCGGCATCCTTGTCGCGCCGGAAGTCGAGGCAATCCACCACGAGCCGCTGATTGTCGGGCAGTTCGTCGCGGAAAATCACGGACGCGATGTGCTGAAGCGCCTGGAGCCCCTCGGCCTTGTGCCGCAGGAGCACCTCGCCTTCCTCGCCCGAGAGGTTCACCCGCGGCCCATCCGGGGTGTCCTCAACGGCAGCCTCCAGCGAGAGGCCCATCGCCGTCGTCACGCTCTTCACGAAATCAAGGAGGCGCGCATTGAAGTCGAATTCGTCCACGGTTCCCCCTACGCCGGCTTTGTCTTCAGCTTCCGCTCTGCGGGCGGCCGCGGCACGTTCGGCGGCCCGACAACGCTGTTGGTGATGTACTGCTGGCCGATCGCCAGCAGGTTGCTGAAGAACCAGTAAACCGTCAGGCCGCTCGGCATCCACAGGAACATGAACGTGAACACCAGCGGCATCATCATCATCATCTTCTGCTGGACCGGGTCGCCCGCCGTTGGCGTCATCTTCTGCTGCCAGAGCTGGCTCGCGCCCATCAGGATCGGCGTCACGTAGTACGGGTCGTGCGCCGAGAGGTCCTTGATCCACCAGATGAACGGCTCTCCGCGGATTTCGATCGCCTGAGACAGCAGCGAGTAGAACGCGAAGAGCACCGGCATCGTGAGCACCATCGGGATGCACCCGCTCACCGGGTTCACGCCCTTCTCTTTGTAGAGCGCCATCATCTCCGTGTTCATCTTCTGCCGATCGGGATCGGTCGCCTTCAGCTTCCCGTACCGCTCCTGGATGGCCTTGACCTGCGGCTGGATCTCCTGCATCTTCCGCATCGACACCATGCTCTTGTGCCGCAGCGGGAACATCACGGCGTTGATGAGCAGCGTCAGGATGATGATCGCCCAGCCGTAGTTGCCGACGTAGGAGTGGATCCACTTCAGCCCGCGCAGCAGCGGCACCGCGAGGAAGTCGAAGATTCCGAAGTTGATGATGCGCACCAGGTAAAGCTTCGGGTTCACCGCCTCGAGTACGTCGAAATCCTTCGGGCCGAAGAAGAACGTCAGGTCGGTCAGCGACTGCGCCTGTCTGACCCCGAACGCCACGAGGTCGGTGGTCTTCTTCGGGTCCTGCCCGGCGGGCGCCGGCAGCACGACGTGCGCGTAATCCACCCGCACCATCCGCTTCGGCAGCGCCATCGCGATGAAGTACTGGTCGTCAACGCCGGCGGCCGTGAACTCGCCTTCCTGCACCGGATGCGTCGCCAGGTCGGTGGCCGCCACCCGCTGTACCTTGTCGCCCCGGACGATGATCGCCTCGGGCTTCTGGACGTAGCGGCTGCTGTCGGCGCCGGGAATCTGGTCACCGAGCGCCGGCCCCCACAACACGGTCGGATTCAGCGAGCGATCGCCCACCTGTACCTGCGCGGTGAGCTTAACGGTGTAGGTGGCCGGCTCGAATGTGAACGACTTCATCACGGCAAGGCCCGACGAGTCCTTGTACTCGAACACCAGGGTTGCGGACTCGCGCTTCGCGTCCACGGCGCTGCCGGCGGCGTTCGACACCTGGAACAGCGCGTCCATGAGGCGCGACGTCACCGCTGGGTCGTCAACCTTCAGGTCAAACGGCCGGGGTTCGTTCGGGCCCAAGTAAGTGGCCACCAGTTCCTGGGGCCGTTTCTGCAGATCCAGGTAGGACTTCAGCTGCCAGCTCTTCAGGCGCGCGCCGCGGTTCGTGAAGACCGCGTGCACGGTCCGCGTCTCCACCACGACGTCGCGCTCCGCCTGCTCCCCCACGCCCACGAGCGGCGCCGTCTCGGCAGCCGCACCTCTCGCGGGTGCAGGCGCCGACGGTTGCAGCAGCGCGGTTCCCGGCGCTGTCGTCCAACCGGACGGCGATGCCGCGCCCGGAGTCGCCGAGGCGGGCGCCTGGCGCTTTGCGTTGTTCGTCGCAGGCTTGAGGACGAACACCTGGTAGGCGTAGAGCACGAGAAACGACAGGAAGATCGCAACGAGAAGGCGCTTTTCCATGAAACCTGCGATGAGCGGGTCCTTGGACCCGACCTACATTCCGCGTTCAGTACTCACTCTCAGCCTATGGCCGGGCCGCCGGACGGCGCGGCCAAGTGTCGGGCACGGGGTCGAATCCGCGCGAGCCCAGCGGGTGACATCGCGCCAGCCGCCTGACCCCCAACCACCCGCCGCGAACCGCACCGTGGCGGCGGACTGCTTCGACCATGAACTGGGAACAGGAGGGGACGTAGCGGCAGCATCCTGCGAACAGCGGCGACAACAGGATCTGGTAGCCCTGGACCGCCACAAGCAGCACGCGCGCCGCAACACTTGGCTGGTGGGCGACGTCCGCGGACGCCGCGCAGTCCAGCGAGGACCCGTGTCCCGCTGGGCCAGTATTCGCCTGGGTGTCGCTATCGGCCTGGTCTCGCAGGCCTGCCGGCTCGTCGCAACGCATAGCGGAATTCAGATTCAAGCGTGCGGAAGTCGGCATCGAGCATGTCCGACCGTGGAATGACGACGATGTCCAGGCTTGCCGGGACGTCGGCGTGCCTGAACAACTCGCGAACCAGGCGCTTGGCCCGGTTTCGGATCACGGCACTTCCCAGTTTTCGGGTGGCGGCGATTCCGAGGCGGCTGAAGCCGAGCGTATTGCGCAGCGTCATCACCGTCATCAACCGAGCACGAACTCTCTCGCCGTGCTCGTAGACCTGCAGAAACTCGGGACGGCGCCGAATCCGGAGCGCGGCGGGGAACGCGTGCGGCCTGGTCGGTGCCTGCTCCACGGGTGTGCCCGAGTCGGCGGCTACGAGGGCGAAGAGACGCTCAGACGCTTCCGGCCCTTTGCGCGGCGCCGCTTCAATACCAAGCGGCCGCCCTTGGTCGCCATCCGAACGAGAAATCCGTGGGCCTTCTTCCGACGACGATTATTGGGCTGAAACGTGCGCTTCATTGTCTCGTCCTGTCCCCAGGTCCCGGTACGGGCTGTCCATGAGATGCCGAATTTTCAATGGTAGCGGAGCCGTTCGCCCGCTGTCAATCCTGGGGCTCGAAAAGGCAACCGAGCCCCCTCTTTATGTGGTACATTACCGAGCCTTCCCCCGCTCTTCCGAATGCCAGAGGAAGCGCTCTCATTTTTGGTCTATTCCCAGAGTTTTCCACAGATGTGGAAAAGTATGTGGAAAAACGGGCTCTCGACGGGTTGTGCTCCTCTGCGAGGGCCGATAATGCACGTTTCACGGCGGGCGAAAGTGCCCCGGGGCCTTTGACGGCTGAGGTTCTCGCTTCGAGAATACTGAGAAAACCGCAATATTACTGCATCGTGTCCGGCGAAAGTTCGCCGCCCCTGGCGATCATCGGCGCTCCTGAAGAGGGTCAGGCGGGGAATCATGGACGACACCAACATCTGGGAGCAAATCCTCGAACGGGTCGAAACCAAGGTCAACCAGCACACCTTCCACTCGTGGTTCAAGGCCACGAGCCTCGAGAGAGATGATGGACGAACGATCGTGGTTCGTGTCGCTAACGCTCTTGTCAAGAATTGGTTACGTCGAAACTACGCCGCTGTCCTGGACGAGGCGATGGCCGAGATCAATCGCCCGGGTTGCGAGTTGCTCTTCATGACCGAGCCGCTGGATCCGGTCGAGCAGCCGGGCGCCGAGGAGCCGGGCGCCGAGGGGCCGCCCGAGGCCGACGCGCCGCTGGCCCCGGTCACCTCGCGCAGCGGCCTCAACCCCCGCTACTCCTTCGACACGTTCGTCATTGGTCCGTCGAATCAGTTTGCCGAGGCGGCCAGCCGGGCCGTGGCCGAGGCGCCGTCGAGGTCGTACAACCCGCTCTTCATCTACGGCGGCGTGGGCCTTGGCAAGACACACCTGATGCACGCGATTGGCCACTACGTGCTCAGTCATCACCCGAGGATGCGGCTCACCTACATCTCGACCGAACGGTTCAAGAACGAGATGATGAACGCGGTCAAGAACAACCGCATCTACGAATTCCGCGAGCGATACCGGACGGTTGACGTGCTGTTGGTGGACGACATCCAGTTCCTCGCCGGCATGGAAGGGACCCAGACGGAGTTCTTCCACACGTTCAATTCGCTGTTCGATGCGCAGAAGCAGCTTGTGATCAGCAGCGACCGGACCCCGCGCGAGATTCCCACTCTCGAGGAACGACTTCGCTCCCGGTTCGAGTGGGGTCTTATCGCGGATATCCAGCCGCCCGACCTCGAGACGAAGGTGGCGATCCTCAAGAAAAAGGCTGAGGCGGAGGCCATCCCGCTCCCGGACAACGTGGCGCTCTACATCGCCGGCAAAATCAAGTCGAACGTCCGCGAACTCGAGGGATCGCTGATTCGGCTGATCGCCTACGCCTCGCTGAAGGGACAGGACATCACGTTGGCGCTTGCGCAGGATGTGCTCAAGCACGTGCTCGACCACGATGAAAAGGCCGTCACCATCGAGGTCATCCAGAAGTACGTCGCGGACTACTACCACTTGCGCCCGGCCGACCTGAAGGCTCGCAACAACTCGAAGTCAGTGGCGAGGCCGCGTCAGATCGCGATGTTCCTGTGCAAAATGCTCACGAACGCGTCGCTTCCCGAGATAGGGCGGAGTTTCGGCGGGAAGCACCACTCCACCGTCATCCATTCGATCCGGATGGTGGTGAAGTTGAAAGAGGCGGACTCGGATTTCAACACCCTTGTCAACAGCTTCGCGGAATCGCTGAAGTAGGCGTGAGGCCCGTTCTGACGGGCGTAATCGAGGTGCTGGCCTGGCGCCTCGGAAGAGTTTTCCACAGCCATCCGCCACGGCCATCCGGTGGCGGCTGTGGATGGCTGGCGTCAGTGGCTGAGAGGCGGCGCAGCGGCCAATCCATCAACCAACCTTCCACAGCGCAAATGCTTCACACGCAAGGACTAAAGGGACCGATTAACCTTTTCAACAGTTCATTATTTCTTATATAATTGATTGTTCTGGATCTTAGGATCTTCAATACCTAAAGAAGACCTTCACCGATCTTCAACACCGTTCTCTCACGAGGTCTGAAGCGCCATGGAACTTGTTGTCCGCAAGAGCGACCTATTGCGTGAACTGCAGCTCTTCCAGGGAATCGTCGAGCGGAACAACACGATTCCCGTCCTCGCCAACGTGCTGATGGAGGCCGAGGGCGAGGAGCTTCGATTCCTGGCCACCGACCTCCAGGTGGCGCTGCGCAGCAAGTGCCCCGCGTCGGTGTCGAAGAGCGGCAAAGTCACGCTGCCGGCGAAGAAGCTTTTCGAGATCATCCGCGTGCTTCCGGAGACCGAGGTCCGCATCGAGCAGGACAAGTCCGGCGTGAAAGTTGCGGCCGACCGTTTCGACTCGCGCATCCAGACGATGCCGGCGGAGGATTATCCGTCGCTGCCGCATTCGACCGGGGAGTCGAGCCTGGCGCTGCCGGCAGCCCTTCTCGGCCAGATGATCGCGCGCACGCACTTCGCGACCACGAGCGACGACACCCGCTACTACCTCAACGGCGTGCTCCTCGTGGCCAGCGCGGGGCAGTTTTCGCTTGTTGCCACCGATGGTCACCGACTGTCGCTCGTGCAGGCCAAGCGCGAGAGTGATGGCCCGGCCGAAGAGATTCGGGTCATCCTGCCGAAGAAGACCGTGGCGGAACTGGGACGGCTGCTGATCGATGTGGACGGCGACATCCAGTACGAGCGCCAGGAGAACCACCTGTTCTTCACGGTCGGCGATCGGGTGCTCATCTCGCGCGTGAACGAGGGGCAGTTCCCCGCGTTCGAGCGCGTGGTCCCGAAGGGCAACGACAAGCTGGTGGAATTCGAGCGCGAACGGTTGATGAACGCGCTCAAGCGCGTCGCGCTGCTGTCGCCCGAGAGGTCGCACGCCGTGAAGTTCGCGATAGAGGAAGGCAAGGTTGAAGTCTCGTCCAGCAGCCCGGAGTTTGGCGAAGCGAAGGAAACAATCCTGGTGGACGAGTACAAGGGCAACCCGCTGCAAATCGGATTCAATGGCCAGTACGTGCTCCAGTTCCTGGACGTGGTCGGAACCGACAAGGTGGCGCTGGAGTTGAAGGACGAGGTCAGCCAGGCGGTGATGAGACCCGTCGGCCAGGACGGCTTCGAGTACACCTACGTGCTGATGCCGATGCGGTTCTAATGTCAGATTCCAACGTGAATTCGTCTCCTCACGACGAGCAGACGGCGGTGCAGGTTCCCGGTACGGATCCAGGTGAAGAGGAGTTGCCGGCCGACGGCCAGGCCGATCTGTCCGCTGGCGTTGCCGATTACGGTGCCGACAAGATCAAGGTCCTCGAAGGTCTCGAGGCCGTCCGCCAGCGGCCGGCGATGTATGTCGGCTCGACGGGCGCGCCGGGGTTGCACCACCTGGTCTACGAGGTGGTGGACAACTCCATCGACGAGGCGCTAGCCGGTTTCTGCGACACGATCAACGTCACGATCCACATCGACCACTCCGTGACGGTCATCGACAATGGGCGCGGCATCCCCGCGGACATGCACGAGAGCGGCCGTTCAGCGGCCGAGGTCGTGATGACCGTGCTGCACGCGGGCGGGAAGTTCGACAACGAAAGCTACAAGGTGTCGGGCGGCCTGCACGGCGTCGGCGTGTCGGTGGTCAACGCGCTCTCCGAGACGCTCGACCTCGAGATCTGGCGCAACGGCATCGTCTACCGCCAGACGTACGAGCGCGGCAAGCCCGCGTCGGACCTCGAGGTGTCGGGCAAGACGCGGAAGCGCGGCACGAAGATCACGTTCCTCGCCGACGCGCAGATCTTCGAAACGATCGACTTCAGCTTCGACACCCTGGCGCAGCGGTTGCGCGAACTGGCGTTCCTCAACCCGGGGGTCGCCATCACGCTGGACGACGAGCGGGGCGACGGGCGCGCGCACAAGTTCCAGTACGAGGGCGGCATCCGGGAGTTCGTGACGCACCTGAACCGGAACAAAACGGGCGTCACCGACCAACCGATCTACATGCGCGGCGAGCGCGACGGCATCGAGGCCGAGATCGCGCTGCAGTGGAACGACGGCTACACAGAGACGCTCTACAGCTTTGCGAACAACATCAACACGCACGAGGGAGGCACGCACCTCTCTGGCTTTCGCGCATCGCTCACGCGCACCGTCAACTTCTACGCCGGCAAGAACAACCTCACGAAGGACCTGAAGGAGAGCATCAGCGGCGACGACATCCGCGAAGGGCTGACCGCGGTTATCAGCGTCAAGATCCCGCGGCCGCAGTTCGAAGGGCAGACGAAGACGAAGCTGGGCAATACCGAAGTCAAGGGGATTGTCGAAGCGATCGTCAACGACAAGCTCGGCGCGTACCTCGAGGAGAACCCGGCGGTCGCCAAGCGGATCGTGATGAAGTCGGTGGAAGCGGCGCGTGCGCGGGACGCGGCCCGGAAGGCCCGCGATCTGGTGCGGCGAAAGGGCGCGCTCGAAAGCAGCGCGCTCCCCGGCAAGCTGGCCGACTGCCAGGAACGCGACCCCGCCCGCAGCGAGCTGTACATCGTCGAAGGCGAGTCGGCCGGCGGCTCGGCCAAACAGGGGCGCGACCGGCGCTTCCAGGCCATCCTCCCCTTGAAGGGGAAGATCCTGAACGTCGAGCGGGCGCGCTTCGACAAGATGCTGGGCAGCGAAGAAATCAAGACGATGATCGCGGCGCTCGGGTGCGGCATCGGCACCGAGGATTTCGACATCGAGAAGCTGCGCTACCACCGGATTATCATCATGACCGACGCGGACGTGGACGGCTCCCACATCCGCACGCTGCTCCTCACGTTCTTCTACCGCCAGCTGCCCGAGTTGATCGCGCGCGGCTTCATCTACATCGCGCAGCCGCCGCTCTTCCGCGCCAAGCGCGGGAAAACCGAGCACTACATCAAGGACGAGCGCGAACTGGAGAACTGGCTGATTCACCGGGCGGTCGAGAGCCGCGAGGTGCGACAGCAGGATGGCACCACGATATCGGGGGCGGCGCTCGAGAAGGTGCTGCACCGGCTGATCGCCTTCAAGAAGTACCTCCAGATGATCGAGCGGCGCGGCTACCAGTTTGACGTGGTGAAGGCGCTGATGGACCGCGACGCGAAGGACAAGGTGTTTTTTGGCAACACGGAAGAGCTCCACAAGCTGGCCGACGAGCTCGGGACGATCGCGCGGAGTGTCACGGTTCAGCCCGACGAGGAGCACAACATCTCCGCGCTGAGCGTCGAGGACCGGGCGAACGGGTATGCCCGCCACTACACCGTGGATATGGACTTCGTCTGCGGCGGCGAGTATCGGACGCTCCTGTCGAGCTATCGCGACATCAAGGGCCTCCAACTTCCAGTCGTGGTCACCCTCAGCGCGCCGGACCCCTCCGAAGCAGACGAGAAGGGCCCGGAAACGCCGGCAGCCGCGGCCGACGACACTCGGATCGGCGGCGGACCGACGGATCGCCCGGCGAAGCTTGCGGCCGAACCGGCCGACGCGCGGGAGGCGCCGAGCCCGAGGCCGAAGGACGCCGACGTGACGCTGCCGACGCTCGACGCGCTCGTCGAGTTCTTCATCACCGCCGGTAAGCGGGGAGTCGCGATCAATCGTTACAAGGGCCTTGGCGAGATGAACCCCGAGCAGTTGTGGTCGACGACCATGAAGCCCGAGGTGAGGACGCTCCTGCAGGTGCGAGCCGAGGACCACACGGAAGCCGACCTGATGTTCACGACCCTGATGGGCGACCAGGTCGAGCCCCGGCGGAAGTTCATCGAAGACAACGCGCTCAATGTGAAGAACCTGGACATCTAGGCCGAAGGCGGGGGGCGGAAGGCGGGGGGCGACACAGGTCGGTGACCGCAATCCGCATCCGGTTGTCCACCGCGCGCTGCCCGCTGTTAGCTGTTAGCTGCTGCCAATGACCATCGCCGCATCCAAGATCCCCGTCAACATCGAAGACGAGATGAAGCGCTCGTACATGGATTACGCCATGAGCGTAATCATCGGGCGGGCGCTTCCCGACGTGCGCGACGGCCTCAAGCCGGCGCATCGCCGCGTGCTCTACGGCATGCGGACGATGGGGCTGGCGAGCAACCGGGCGGGCCGCAAGTGCGCCAAGATCGTCGGCGAGGTGATGGGCAACTTCCATCCCCACGGCGACGCGGCCATCTACGACACGCTCGTCCGGCTCGCGCAGGACTTCAATATGCGGTCGCCCCTGGTGGACGGCCAGGGGAACTTCGGCTCGATGGACGGCGATCCGCCGGCGGCCATGCGGTACACCGAGGCCCGCCTCAAGCCGCTGGCCGAAGAGATGATGGCCGATCTCGACAAGGAGACGGTGGATTTCGTCCCGAACTACGACGAGACCACCGAAGAGCCGACCGTCCTGCCGGCGCCCTTCCCGAACCTGCTCGTCAACGGCTCGGTCGGTATTGCCGTCGGCATGGCGACGAACATCCCTCCGCACAACCTGCGCGAGGTGGTGGACGGCGTCATCTGGCTGATCGAGCACGCGAACGAGACGCCCGAGGCGAAGTTCAAGGCCCTGTTCAAGCAGATTCCCGGCCCCGACTTCCCCACCGGTGCCCTCATCGTCGGGCGCTCCGGGATTGTCCAGGCTTACCGGACCGGCCGCGGCGCGATCACGATTCGCGCGAAGGCCACGGTCGAAGAGGCAAGCAAGGGCGAGCGGACCGCGATTGTCATCACCGAGATTCCGTACCAGGTCAACAAGGCGAAGCTGATCGAGAAGATCGCGGATTTGGTGCGCGACAAGACCCTCGAGGGGATCTCGGACCTGCGCGACGAATCGGACCGCGAGGGACTCCGCATCGTCATCGAGTTGAAGCGCGGCGAGGTGGCGGACGTCGTCCTCAACAACCTCTACAAGCACACGCCGCTGCAGATCAGCTTCGGCGTGATCATGCTGGCCATTGTCGGCGGCCGACCGCGCTACCTGTCGCTCGTGGAGGTGCTCGAGCACTTCGTGGACTTCAGGCGCGAGGTGGTGCGGCGGCGGATCGAGCACGACCTGCGGAAGGCCGAGGCGCGTGCCCACATCCTCGAGGGCCTGAAGATTGCCCTAGACCATCTCGACGCGGTGATCGCGCTGATCCGCGCGTCGAAGTCGCCGGCCGAGGCCCGAGAGGGGTTGATGACGCGGTTCGGCCTGAGCCAGGCGCAGGCGCAGGCGATCCTCGACATGCAGCTCCAGCGACTGACCGGCCTCGAGCGGCAGAAGATCGTGGACGAGTTGACGGAGATCCTCGCACTGATCGAGCGGCTCCGGTCGATCCTGGGCGGCGAGGCGCTGCTGATGCAGATCGTGGTCGATGAACTGCGGGCGGTGCGCGACCGGTTCGGTGACGCGCGGCGGACCGAGATCGTCGAGGAAGAAGGGGAGTTCCGGATCGAGGACCTGATCGCCGACGAGGACATGGCGATCACGGTGAGCAACACCGGCTACATCAAGCGGACCGCCGTGTCGAACTACCGGACGCAGCGGCGCGGCGGCATGGGGCGGAAGGGGATGAGCATGCGCCAGGAGGACTTCGTCTCGCGCCTGTTCGTCGCGTCCACGCACGCCTACATCCTGATCTTCAGCGACAAGGGGCGGGTCTACTGGCTGAAGGTGTACGTGATTCCCGACGTGGGGCCGGACGGGAAGGGCAAGGCGATCGCCAACCTGGTGTCGATGCTGCCGGACGAGAAGATCGCGGCGCTGCTGGCGGTCAAGGAGTTCGAGGAAGGGAAGTTCGTGGTGATGGGCACCCGGCGCGGCGTGGTCAAGAAGACGGAGTTGACCGCGTTCCGCAACCCGAGGGCGGCCGGCATCATCGCGATGGGCGTGGAAGAAGGCGACGCGGTCATCGCGGTGCAACTCAGCGACGGGCACGGCGAGGTGTTCATCGGCACGCGGGAAGGGATGGCCATCCGGTTTCCCGAAGAAGACGTGCGATCCACGGGCCGTGGTACCTTCGGGGTTCGCGGGATCTCGCTCCGGGAAGACGACGCCGCCGTGGCCATGGAAGTGGTCACACCAGGGGGGACCCTCCTGACCGTTTCCGAGAACGGCTACGGCAAGCGGACGGACCTTGGCGAATATCGCGTGCAGTCTCGGGGCGGTTTGGGTATTATCAACATCCACACGACGGACCGGAACGGGCGAGTTGTCGGAATCGCGTACGTTCGGGATGAGGATGAGCTGATGCTCATCACGCAGCAGGGTAAGATTCTGCGGATCGGGACGCGTGACGTCCGGACTATCGGTCGGGCCACCCAGGGCGTGCGACTCATCGGGGTCGAAGAAGACGATCGGGTTGTGTCCATCGCTCGACTCGCGGAACGCGACGAGGATATCAACGAGTAAAGCAAGGAGGCTGGCATGCATCGGCCGCGTCATTTTTGGTGTCTTCTCCCCCTCCTGGTCGTTCTCGCATTTTCCGCAGCGGGCTGCGGAGGTTCGCAACACGACCAGATGATCAATCGGTTCTTCCAGGCGTCGTCGATGGGCGACAACATCACACTGGCGAACATCGCCACGGTGACATTCGACCCCATCAGGGACGGAAAGGCTCAGGGCGTGTCTTTCGTGAGCCAAACGCCCGAACGGACGCGCGAGCTGAAGATCAAGGAATTCGACAAGGCGTTCAAGGACGCCCAGGCGGCCGAGGCGGACTTCAGCAAGAGGATGAAGGAATTCCAGAACAAGAACATCGACGTCATCAACCGCGTGCTGAAGATCGAACAGGCCGGCAAGGGAAAGGCTGCGGGCAAGGACGGCGCAATACAGGCCGCCTGGACGAAGTGGCGCGACGACCAGACGGTGGAGCAGAGGAAGGTGTCGGAGGCGCGGAAGGTCCTGAACGCCGAGCGCAGGGTGGCCGACCTCTGCCTGCCGGACCATGACGTGACCGCCGGCGAAGCCGTTGAGGCGTCGAAGGAAGTGACCGTGACCGCAAACGTGCGGACGGCCGACAACAATACGACGACGAAGACACTGGTGCTCACGCTGCAGCGCGTCGTGCTGAAGGACGCAACGGGCAAGCGGATCGAGGGCCGGTGGATGATCACCAACCTGAAGGAAGCGGGCACCGGCTCCTAAGCCCTTCGATGCACAAATACGGCGACGTATTTGTGCCCTCAGGACTTAGTGCTGAGCGAGTACAACCGGCCACGTGCGGCGAAAGCCGATCGTGGCCGTAATTGCGAGTCGAAGTACTAAGCGGGATGCTCCGGCGCGGCCCCTGGGCCTGCGACCGCATGGAATCGACAACCGATGCACCGGTCTGGCAGGGGCGCCTTTTGGCGCCCCTACTCGTTTGCACGGCCTTTCATGGCGACCCTGTTCCTGCCCCGGCAATCATCGAGATACGCTCTATGTCGGATTCAATCGCTATTTCGTGACGATCTGCGCCTTCGACCGCCAGGCCATTCTCGCCTCACCTCCCTGTTTCGGCCTCGCTGACGTCGGAACGCTACAGCACCTGGAGCTTCGCGTATTTCGCGATCAACCGTTTGGCGCCGACGTTGGCGAAGCGGACGACCAGCTTCAGGTCGCCGGCCATCGGTTCGACGCTCATCACCGTGCCGACGCCGAACTGCGCGTGACGAACCCGCATCCCGGCCTCGAGGCCGCGGGACCGCGACTGGTCCTCGTCCTCGTAGGTGTAGGAGGGAGAATCCTCGCCCACCCGCGACGGCTGCCGCTGGAGAGACGGCCCGGGACGGTGATCGCCGCCGAGGGAGCCCCCGCCGCCGGAACGGCGCCCGGCCCACAGGCCAGGCTGGTGCATGGCCGAGCCGGCGGGCTCAACGCGCTCCAGTAACTCGTCCGGCACCTCGTCAATGAACCTCGAAGGGCTCGATGGCCGGTATTCGCCGTACCACCGTCGCCGGTTCGCGCTCCCGAGATAGAGCTTCCGGCGGGCGCGAGTCATTCCGACGTAGCACAACCGCCGCTCCTCCTCGAGCTCGTCCTCGTCCTCGCTCGAGCGCGAGTGCGGGAACAACCCTTCCTCGAGGCCCGCGATGAAGACGACAGGGAACTCGAGGCCCTTGGCGCTGTGGAGGGTCATCATCATCACCCTGGCGTCCGCCGCGCCTTCAGCCTCGTCCGTATCCGACAGCAGCGACAACCGGTCCACGAAGCCGCCCAGCGTCGCGTCCGTCTCTCGCAGCTCGTACTCCTTCGCCGCCGAGACGAGTTCCGCGAGGTTTTCAATCCGGCTCTGGGCTTCCTCGGTGCGGTCCTCGCGGAGCGCGGCGAGATAGCCGGTCCGGTCGAGCACCTTGCCGATGGCGACGGACACCGATTCCTGGCGCGCCATGTCCACGAGGCCGATCATCAGATCGCGGAACACGCGGAGCGACGTCGCGGCCCGTCCCGTAAAGGCGCCGCGGTCCAGCCCGCCAAGTAGCCGCGACCACAGTGAATGCGGCGACAGGCCTTGGTCGCTCGACAAGCCGAGTCCGGCCGGGGCCGACTCGAGCGCGTCCATCACACCCTTGCCGATTCCCCGCGCCGGCACGTTGATCACCCGTCGCAGGCTCACGTCATCGCCCTGGTTGATGAGGATCTTCAGGTAGGCCAGCGTGTCCTTGATTTCCTTCCGCTCGTAGAACCGGACGCTGCCGATGATGCGGTAGGCGATCCCCTCGCGCCGCAGCGCGTCTTCAATCACGCGCGACTGGGCGTTGGTCCGATAGAGGACCGCCATTGGGGTGTCGCCGGTCGTGCGCACGGCCGATCGCGCGATGCGCGCGATGGTGTCGGCCTCCTCGAGTTCGTCGTTCGACTGGTGGTAGCGGACCTTGTCGCCCCCCTTGGTCTCGGTCCAGAGGCGTTTTTCTTTTCGATTCCTGTTCTGGCGGATCACCGCCGACGCGGCGTCGAGGATGACCTGCGTGGACCTGTAGTTGCGCTCGAGCCGCACCACCCGCGCCTCCGGGTAGTCGGCCTCGAAATCCATGATGTTGCGAAGGTCCGCGCCGCGCCACTTGTAGATCGACTGGTCGGGATCGCCCACGACGCAGATGTTGCGGTGGGCCTCGGCCAGGCGTTTCATCAGCAGGTACTGCGGCCGATTCGTGTCCTGGTACTCGTCAACGAGCAGGAACCGGAATCGGTCCGCGTAGCGGGCCCGCACGTCCGCCTTGTCGAACAACTCGACGGTCTTGAGCAGCAGGTCGTCGAAGTCGAGCGCGTTGCTCTCGGCGAGGGTCTTCCGGTACAGCTCGAAGATCTTCCCCAACTCCGCGTCGCGCGGGTTGTAGCTGCCCGTGAACGCGTCGGGGCCCTGCATCAGGTTCTTCGCGTGGCTGATGCGTCCAAGCGCCGCCTTCGGCTGGAGCAGGCTGTCGTCGATCTTCAGCTCGCGCATCACGTGCTTGATCGCCGACACCTGGTCGGACGAATCGTAGATGACGAAATCTCGCGACAGACCGATGGCCGGCGCATCCCGGCGGAGCAGCCGCGCGCACATGGCGTGGAACGTCGAGACCCACGACCCTGTGGCCGCGTCGCCCAGCAGCGTGGCGACGCGCTGCTGCATCTCCTCGGCCGCCTTGTTGGTGAACGTGACCGCCACCACTTCGCGCGCGGCCGCGTGGCCCGCGCCGACCAGGTAGGCGATGCGGTAGGCAATGACCCGCGTCTTCCCCGAACCCGCGCCGGCGAGAATCAGCAGGGGTCCGTCAACCTGCAGCACGGCCTCGCGCTGCTCGGGGTTCAGTTCGTCGAGGAAGTCCACTATTCTACCGTGACACTCTTCGCCAGGTTGCGGGGTTGATCGACGTCGCACCCGCGGCGCACGGCGATGTGATAGGCAAGCAGTTGCAGCGGCAGGACCATGATCACCGGCGACAGCCGGACCCTGGTCTCCGGGAGGCTGATGATCGAGTCGTGCTCGGTGTCGAGCAGACTCTCGACCAGCTCGTCGCGGCCCGTCGTCAGCGCGATCACCGAGCCGCCGCGCGCCTTGACCTCCTGGATGTTGCTCAGCATCTTCTCGAAGACATGGTCGCGCGGCGCCAGCGCCACCACCGGCATCTGTTCGTCGATGAGCGCGATCGGCCCGTGCTTCATCTCGCCGGCCGGATACCCCTCGGCGTGGATATAGGAGATCTCCTTCAGCTTCAGCGCGCCCTCGAGCGCGATCGGGTAGTTGATGCCGCGGCCGAGGAACAGGAAGTCGCGGCGGTTGTAGAACCGCCGCGCGATCTCGTCCACCAGCGCCGACACCCGCAGCGTCTGATCGATCAGCGTGGGCAACTGGAGCAGCCCGTCGATTTCCTCGCGCGCCTGGGCGGGCGCGATCGCGCCGCGCACCTGCGCCAGGTGCAGGGCCAGCAGGTGGAGCGCGACGAGCTGCGACGTGAACGCCTTGGTGGACGCGACGCCAATCTCCGGTCCCGCGTGGGTGTAGACGGTGCCCTCGCTCTCGCGCGTGACCATGCTGCCGACGACGTTGCAGATGGCGAGGCTGCGCGCACCCTTGCCCTTCGCCTCGCGAAGCGCGGCGAGCGTATCGGCCGTTTCGCCCGACTGCGTGATCACGACGGCCAGCGTCTTCCTGCCGACGATCGGATTGCGATAGCGGTACTCCGAGCCGTAGTCGACTTCGACCGGGAGGTGCGCCAGGCTCTCGATCAGGTACTTGCCGATCAACCCCGCGTGCCACGACGTGCCGCACGCGATGATCGTGACGTTCTCGACCTCCGCGAGGTCCGCGTCCGACAGCGTCATCTCCTCGAGGAACACGCGCCCGGTGTCGAGTGACACGCGCCCGAGCACCGTCTCGCGCACCGCCTGAGGCTGCTCGAAGATCTCCTTCAGCATGAAGTGCTTGAACCCGGCCTTCTCGGCCTGGATCGGGTTCCACAACACCCGCTGCGTCGGGCGGTCGAGCTTCGTCCCCGCGAAGTTGGTGAAGGTGACGCCGTCCTTGGTCAGCACCGCCATTTCCTCGTCGCCGAGGAAGACCACGTCGCGCGTGTGGGCGAGGATGGCCGGGATGTCCGACGCCACGAAGTACTCGCCGTCTCCAATGCCGACCACCAGCGGAGGGCCGTTCCGGACCGCGACGATCTTCTGCGGCTCGTCAGAAGAGATCAGGACGAGCGCGAACATGCCGCGGATGCGCGCGAGCGCGCGGCGCGTGGCGCCCTCGAGGCCGCCGTTCGCCCCCACCGCCTTCAGTTCCTGCTCCACCAGGTGCGCCACGATCTCGGTGTCCGTCTCGGTAACGAACTTGTGGCCCTGACCCTGCAGTTCGTGCTTCAGCTCGAGGTAGTTCTCGATGATGCCGTTGTGGACGACGACGATGCGGCCCGTGCAGTCGCGGTGCGGGTGGGCGTTCTCCTCGGTGGGCCGGCCGTGCGTGGCCCACCGCGTGTGGCCGACGCCGTACTCCCCTTCGAGTGGCTCCGCCCTGATGACATCCTCGAGGCGGGACAGCTTGCCGGCGCTTCGCCGCAGGTGGATCGTGCCCTGCCGCACCACCGCGATGCCCGCCGAATCGTACCCGCGATACTCGAGCCGCCGCAGGCCGTCGATGAGTACCGGGACAACCGGTTTGGGCCCGATGTAACCGATAATGCCGCACATAGGCGCCTCCCCCTACGTCTTCTTTTCAGCCTTCTGTTGCACTTTCTTCAACGTCGCCCAGCCTTCCTTGTTCTCCTGCCTGCCGCGTGCGATGCCGAGCGCGCCGGCCGGAACGTCCTTGGTGATCGACGAGCCAGCCGCCACGTATGCCCCCCGGCCAATAGTGACCGGCGCGATCAACTGGGTGTCGCTGCCGATGAAGACGCCGTCCTCGATCACCGTCCGGTTCTTGTTGACGCCGTCGTAATTGCACGTGATTGTGCCCGCTCCGATGTTCACCTTCTCGCCGATCGTCGCGTCGCCCAGGTACGCCAGGTGGCCAGCTTTCGACCCTGCGCCCAGCCGCGTCTTCTTCAGCTCCACGAAATTCCCGACCCGCGCGCCCGCGCAGATTTCCGACTCGGGGCGGATATGCGCAAACGGCCCGATGGCCACGCCCTCTGCAATACGCGCGCCCACGACGAGGCAGTGGTCGAGCACCGTGACGTCGTCGCCCAACTCCGAGTCCACGATGCGCACGCCAGCGTGGATGACCGCCCTCGCCCCGACTGTCGTTCGACCCAGGAGTGAAACGCCGGGGCGAATCACCGTGTCCGCGCCGACCACGACGTCTTTGCCCACGTAGGTCGTCGCGGGGTCTTCGAGCGTGACGCCCGACGCCATCAGGGCAACGCGCCGCGCCTGCCACACCCGCTCGCTCATGGCCGCGAGCTCTCCCCGCGTGTTGATGCCGAGGATTTCTTCGGGGCGATCGACGGCGTACGCAGCCACCCGGCGCCCCGCCCGCCGGTAGATAGCGACCAAGTCGGGGAGGTAGTACTCCTGCTGCGCATTGTCCGAGGCCACCTGGCCGAGCGCCGGGAACAGAGGCTCGAGGTCGAACGCGTAGATGCCCGAGTTGATCTCTCGGATCTCTCGCTCGCCGGGCGTCGCGTCCCGCTGCTCGACGATGCGGAGGACCTCGTCGCCATCGCGGACGACCCGGCCGTAGCCGAACGGGTTGTCCACGACGGCGGTCAGCACCGTAGCGGCCGCGCCCGTTTCCTGGTGGCGCGCCAGCAGCGTGCGCAGCGTGTCGGCCGAGAGCAGGGGTACGTCGCCCGAGAGGAGCACCAGGGTTCCGCGGACGCCGGCGAACAAAGGCTCAGCTTGCATCACCGCGTGCGCGGTTCCCAACTGGGGCTGCTGGAGGACGAACCGGAGATCCGGGTACGCGGCCAGCGCCGAGCGCAACAGGTCGGCCTCGTGGCCGACGACTACGGTCCGGGTGGCCGCGCCGAGTGAAGCGGCAGTGGTGAGGACGTAGTCGATCATCGGGGCGCCGGCCACCTGGTGAAGCACTTTCGGCCGGCCAGACTTCATCCGGGTGCCCTTGCCGGCGGCAAGGATCAGGACGTGCGACGTAGACATGGGCCTACCTCTTTCGCGCCACGACTCGCCGGCGGGGACCTGACGCCCCGAGCAGGGCCGCGAAACCGGCGTTCTGACGGAGAGGCTCGAGGTCGGCATCCTGCGCGGACAGCCAGCGTTTCTCCGGGTTCAACTCGATCGCCCGGCGAAGGTGCTCCAACGCCTTCGCGGGCTCTCCGCTCGACGTGTAGACCACGCACAGCATGTAGTGCACGTGATCGCAGCCCGGTTGCTCACTCTCGAGCTTGCGGAGCGACGCAAGGCCTTCGTCGAACGCACCCCGGTTGATCGCAACCGTCGCGGCATTGACTCGCTCGTCGAACGAGCGCGGCCTGGAATCGCGGAGACCTGCCTGCCGCGCGCAGATGCTCAGGTACACCCGCGCGCGCTCCAGCAACTCCTTTTCGTCCGGGAAGTTGCCCACGACCGCCCCGAGGAGTTCGGCGGCACGGGCGAACTGCCGCTGCTGAAGAGCCTGGAACCCGCGCTCGAACGCCTTTACCGCGAGGTCGTGCGACGAGGGCCTTGCGGGAACAGGGACGGGAGCGGACTTGACACCAGCAGAAGCAGGCTGCCTCTTCCTCGGCAGCGCTGGTGTCTTTGCTGCAGGGCGACGCCGGTTCTTCTTCGTCGCGGGAACCGGAGCGCGCGCGTGTGGCGCCGCGGTTTTCGATGGCTTCGGCTTCGACGGCTTGGCCGTCTTTGCCGTCTTGGCATGCTTCGGATGAGCCCGTGTCGTCGGTTTCGTCGTCGCGCGGCGTGGAGGCTGACTGCGGCGCTGAATGGGCATAGGCTGGTCCAGGGGAGGGCGGCGCCCTGAGAACATTAACGATAGCGGCGCTAACTTAACAAATGGACAGGTTCCGGTCAAGACATCTTCCAGGGCTGAAATCGTCACGAATGAAGCAAGTTTCTGTGGGGTCCCTGAAATCTGTCTTAGGCGGAGCTCCGCTGGACGCCAGTGCAAGGCTTTTCACAAGCGTTCGAAATCTCGGTCATTCGACCGATGTCTTGGCCTTCTCGATTGCTCCGTACAGTTCCCTCGAAGAGAGACCATGGCGTTTCGCGAGCCTGCTGATGGCATCCCGGCGCGACAAACCCTCGCTTTCGGTCAAACGATAGAAAGACTCGAGCAGTGCTGCGTCGGAAGGAAGGGGATCGGGTGCTGACGCCGGAACCTCTGCACCACCCAGTACAACAGTAAACTCTCCCCTGGGGGGAGGAAGGGCTGCCAGGACCGTCGAGACGGAGCCGCGAATGAGCTCCTCGTGGATCTTCGTCAGTTCCCGCCCGACCACGACGGGTCGGTCGCCCAGAACCTGGAGAACCGCCTCGAGCGTTTCGCGGATCCTGTGGGGAGCCTCGAAAAAGACGAGCGTCTCGCGGCGGGATTCGAGCTCCGACAGCCAGCGGGCGCGCGCCTGCGCTCTCGGGGGTGGAAAACCGACAAAAGAAAATGCATCGGTTGGAAGGCCGGACGGCACGAGGGCGGCCAGCACCGAGCTGGCGCCGGGAATGGCTTCCACCCGGGCGCCGGCGGCGATGGCTGCTTTCGTCAACCGGTAGCCGGGGTCCGAGATGCCCGGCGTTCCGGCGTCGGACACCAGGGCGATGCTTTCGCCGGCCGCCAACCGCGCGATCAATCGCGGCGTTTTCTCGCGCTCCACCTGTTCGTAGAAGCTGGTGGTTGGGGTGTGGATCTCGTAGTGCGACAGAAGCTTCGCTGTCCGCCGGGTGTCTTCCGCGGCGATCAGCGACACCTCCCGCAACACGCGGAGCGCCCTGAGGGTGATGTCTTCCAGGTTGCCGATGGGTGTGGCGACAAGGAAGAGTGTAGGAACGCCCATGAATGGCCTCGACTGTTCAGATATTGTACCATTGTAAGAGGGGCAGTCTGCCGAGGCACGGACGACGGGGGTCGTCGGACCGGGCGGCGGCGGCGGCCCGGAACGGTGTAGGCGAGGCGCGACCGTGCATTCATCCGAACCGCTACATCATTTCGTAGACGATTACCTGCGGTACCTGTACGAGATCCAGCCGACCGGCGCGGCCCTCGACGGCGTGCACATGCACGACGACCTTCTCGAGGACCTGAGTCGAAGCGCGCTCGAGTCGCAGGCGCGAGTCTTGTCTGGGTTTGCCAGGAGGCTCGACGAGATACCGCACGATGGTCTCACGGAGGTCGAGCGGGTCGAGCACCCGGTCATTGCTGCGAACATCCGGGGGCGGATCTTCGAGATCGAAGAAGTCCGCACATGGGAGCGCAACCCGCAGTACTACGCCGACGTCCTGGCGACGAGCCTTGCGACGCAGGCCATCTTCCCATACGCGCCCGAGGACGAACGCGCCCGCCGCGTGCTGTCCAAGCTGCGCCAGGCGCCAAGGCTGATGCAGGCGGCGCGCGACAACGTGAAGGAACCGCCCGGCATCTACGTCAAGGTCGGAATGGAGACGTTGCGCGGCGTGCTGAAGTTCATCGAGCACGACCTGCCGCGGGCGTTCTCGGGCGTGGACGACCTGCGCCTGCTCGGCGACCTGGCGGACGCGTCGGTGGATGCCGCCGACGCGCTCAATGGGTATATCGGCTACCTGGAAGCGGAGCTCGCGCCGCGCGCGCACGCCTCGTTCCGGCTGGGCCGTGAGAAGTTCGAGAAGAAACTGAAGCTCGAGGAAGGGCTCTCGATCGGCGTGGACAAACTGCTGGCCATCGCCGGCCGAGAGCTGTGGGCCACCCAGGAGGAGTTCCGCCGCGTGGCGGGGCGCCTCGACGGCGGCGGCGACCCGATAGCGGCGTGGCGTCGCGCGAAAGACGACCACCCGGAGCCCGGGCACCTGGTGAAGACGGCGCAGGACCAGATTGCCAGCCTCGTGACATTCATCGAGCGCCACGACCTGGTGACCATTCCGCCCGCCGAACCCCTGGTCGTCGCACAGACGCCCGACTTCTATCGCTGGACCTTCGCCAGCCTGTGGACGCCGGGCCCGTTCGAGACGAAGCCGACGCGCTCCTACTACTACGTGACCGACGCCGACCCGTCGTGGCCGGCCGAGCGCCAGGCGGATTACCTCCGCGATGTCGCCTCGGCCACGCTCTGGTCGATCTCGATGCACGAGGCGTATCCCGGCCACTTCGTGCATGCGCTGCACCTCCGCCAGATCGAATCGAAGCTCAGGAAGTCGCTGCTGTTCTCGCCGGCATCGGCGGTCGAAGGCTGGGCGCACTATTGCGAGCAGATGATGATTGAGGCCGGGTTCGAGAAGGGCAACGCGGAAGTCCGTCTCGGCCAGCTGGCCGAGGCCCTCATCCGCCTCGCCCGCTTCATCGTCGGCATCCGGCTCCATGCCGAGGACATGTCGGTCGAAGCCGGGATGCGGTTCTTCCGCGACGAGGCGTTCATGGAGGAGCCCGGCGCGCGGCGAGAGGCCGAGCGCGGCACGTTCGATCCGACATACCTGGTCTACAGCGCCGGCAAGCTGATGCTGCTGAAGCTGCGCGCAGACTACAAGGCGCTGCAGGGGAGCAAGTTCTCGCTGCGGGCGTTCCACGACACGTATCTCGACAACGGCACGCTGCCGATCTGGGCGCAGCGCAAGCTGATGCTGCCGGGGGACCGCGGCGATGTGCTGGAATAGAAAACTTCATGCCACTCTACGAATACCGGTGTGAGAGATGCCATGTCACTTTCGAGGTGATTCGGAAGTACTCGGACGCGCCAGTCGAGACGTGCCGGACGTGCGGGGGACAGGCTCGGCGCATGTTGTCGGCGCCTGCCATCCAGTTCAAGGGGACCGGTTGGTACATCACCGACTACGCGCGGAAGGGGAAGGGTGGGGGAGAGTCGGAGACCTCTTCGTCGAGCGACAAGAGCACCAGCACCACAGACAAGCCAGCCGCCAGCAGCGAGTCGAAGAGCGCCAGCAGCACGCCTTCAACGCCGAGCATGCCCTCGTCGAGCACGACAGGGAGCAGCGACAAGAAGTAGCTTAGATTCCCGCGTTCTCCCTGAGGTACTTCCGGAATGGCTCGGCCAGGTCGGGCCGCCGCAGCGCGAAGTACACCACCGCCTTCAGGAATCCCAGCTTGTTGCCGGTGTCGTGCCGGACGCCCTTCACCTCGCAGGCGTAGATTGGCCGGTCCTGCAGCAGCCGGCGAAGGCCGTTGGTCAACTGAATCTCGCCCGTGCGATCGGCCACCGTCGCCTTCAGCGCGGGGAAGATATCGGGCGTCAGGATGTAGCGGCCGATGATCGCCAGGTTGGACGGCGCATCTTCGCGGCGCGGCTTTTCCACCAGGTCCTTGACCCGGTACACGCCGTCGCCAAGCGTTTCGGCGATCTGCACGATCCCGTAGGACGAGACGCTCTCTTCCGGCACGCGCTCGACGGCGAGAACCGGGCCCTGCACGCGGTCGAACACGTCGACCATCTGGCGCAGGGCGGGCGGGTCCGCGTCGATGACGTCGTCGCCGAGAATGACCGCGAATGGTTCCTGGCCGACCAGTTCCTTCGTGACCAGCACGGCGTGACCGAGGCCGAGAGGCTCGCCCTGGCGGACGTACGCGAAGTTGATCAGGTTGGAGACCTTGCGGATCTCCGCAAGCAGCTCCGTTTTCCCGCGCGCTTCGAGGAACGTCTCCAGCTCGATCGAGACGTCGAAGTGGTCCTCGATCGCGTTCTTGCCGCGACCGGTGACGAGAATGATGTTGTCAACGCCGGACGCGACGGCCTCCTCGACGCCGTACTGGATGATGGGTTTGTCCACCAGCACGAGCATTTCCTTCGGTTGTGCTTTGGTGGCAGGCAGGAACCTGGTGCCGAGGCCGGCGGCTGGAAACACGGCTTTGCGGATGGTCGTCACGGGCGTTTCTCCTCGGACGTAATCCTAGCCGAGGTTGCGGTGCGGGCGAAAGGCATAGCTCGAAAACGCCTGAATCGCGTAGGATCGCAGGTGTCATGCTCGACCCAGCCTTCGTTCGTGACCATGCCGATCTCGTGCGGGCCGGCCTCCGGAACCGCGGCATCGACCCCGACGCCGATCTCGAGGCGTTGGCGACGTTCGACTCGCGTCGGCGCGCCGTGATCGTCGAGGTCGAGGGACTGAAGCGGCAGCAGAACCGGTCCGGCGAGGACGTGGCGCGAGCCAAGAAGGAAGGGCGCGACCCGAGCGCCGTGTTCGCCGCCAACCGCGAGCGCGGGCAGCAGATCAAGCAACTCGAAGCCGACCTCGGCGCCATCGATCAGCAGCGCCGCGGGCTGCTGCTGACAATCCCGAATCTTCCGGCCGCCCACGTGCCGGTCGGCGCAAGCCCCGCCGACAACAAGGAAGTTCGTCGCGTCGGTGAGCCGCGCCTGTTCGACTTCGCGCCGCAGGCCCACTGGGACCTCGGCCCCGCGCTCGGCATCATCGACTTCGAGCGCGCGGCCAAAACGTCCGGCGCGCGGTTCGCGTTCCTGATGGGCGACGGCGCGAAGCTGTCGCGGGCGCTGATCAACTTCATGCTCTCGCTGCATACCAGCGAGCACGGCTACACGGAGGTCGAACCGCCGTTCCTGGTCAACGCGGAATCGCTGACCGGCACCGGAAACCTCCCGAAGTTCGAGGCGGATCTCTTCAAGATTGCCGGCGACTGGGACCTGTACCTGGTTCCGACCGCCGAAGTGCCGCTGACGAATCTCCATCGCGGCGAAATCCTCGACGGCCGCCAGCTGCCGCTGAAGTACTGCGCCTACACGCCGTGCTTCCGCAGCGAGGCGGGCTCCTACGGCGCCGACGTGCGCGGCCTGATCCGGCAGCACCAGTTCGACAAGGTGGAACTGGTGAAGTTCGCGCCGCCCGACCGGTCGCACGAGGAACTCGAAGGTCTGACGCGCGACGCCGAGCAGGTGCTGATCCGACTCGGGCTGCCCTACCGCACGATGATGCTGTGCACGGGCGACATGGGGTTTGCGTCGGCCACCACCTACGACATCGAGGTGTGGCTGCCGAGCCAGAAGACCTACCGCGAGATCTCGTCGTGCAGCAACACCGAGGCGTTCCAGGCGCGCCGCGCGAGCATCAAGTTCCGCCCGGAGGGCAAGGGCAAGGCCGAGTTCGTGCACACGCTGAACGGCTCAGGCCTCGCCGTCGGCCGGACGCTGATCGCGGTCATCGAGAACTACCAGCAGAAAGACGGGTCGATCGTGATCCCGGAAGCCCTGCGCCCGTGGATGGGAGGGCAGGAACGCATCGTGGCGAGATGATAAGGTAGGAATCAGGAATCAGGAGTCAGAATCCAAATGCCTCTTCGCAGGCCATTTTGAATTCTGTCTTCTGTCTTCTGTATTCTGTTCTGCGTCCGTTCCGAGCGCGGAGGGATGGCCGAGCGGTCGATGGCGGTGGTCTTGAAAACCACTGCACGGGGAACCGTGCCGGGGGTTCGAATCCCTCTCCCTCCGCCACCCAATCGTGGGCGCCGCGCTCTGCTCGGTGTTGTCGATCCGCCGTCGAGGCTTGTGGGTTGCCCACGGCGCGAAGGAGAAACTGCTATCATTTGCGCGGCGCGCCGCGCGGCCCGCCTCAACAAGTGGCGCTTCTTCCACCACGACCGTCCGGTTGGGCTGTGAAGCTGGTACTGGCCGCCGGCTCCCTTGCCCTCGCGCTCGGCGCCGCCGAGTGGCTGCTTCGCGAGTTCCTGCCGGTTCGCGGCATGATCTACGAACTCGACAATCGGTACCTGTTCCGCCACATCCCCGGCTCGCGCAAGCTGGCCACTGTCGTCGGGGAGGCGTGGCCGAAGGTGCTCGTCCGTATCAACTCCGCCGGGCGCCGGGGCGATGAATCCGCGCTGCCCCGGGCCGTGCATCGCGTCGTCGTCTATGGTGACTCGTTCGTGTCGGCGGAGGCCACGCCTGAGCCGGAGACCTTCGCCGCGCAGCTCACACGGCTGCTCAACGAGCGGAGCGAGTTGACGGTCGTCCTGAACGCGGGTGTGACGGGGTATGGCATCGATCAGGAAAGTCTCCGCATCGAGGACGAGTTACCGCGCCTGAGGCCCGATCTGGTCATCGTCGCGGCCTATGCCGGAAACGATTTCGGCGATCTCCTGCGCGACAAGCTGTATCGGCTCGATGACAAAGGGCGGCTGATTACCAATGTGCCGACCATCGACGATGCCCTGAGGCGGGACTTTCGGGCGCCGTTCGAGATGTCGTCGATTCAGATCGTCCGGGCCCTTCAGAGCGCGGCTGAAGGATGGGCGATGCGGCGACCCGGTCAGGCGGCCTCGCCGTCAGCGCCGCAGGATCCGATGGCGGTTCGACTCGCGAATCGTCGAGCCGAGTACGAGGACTACGTACTGCGAGGCGACACCGTCGTCAGAAACCTGCTAGCCGACCAGTACGATGCCGACGTCAGCCTGGAGCCGGACTCGGAGTCGGCGCGGTACCGAGTGCGCTTGATGGCGCGCGTGCTGGAACGGATCCACCAGCTCACGGAGCGGAGCGGCGCGAGCTTGTTGATCGTCATCATCCCGGAACGCTGCGACGTCGTTGGCGACTGCGAAGTGACGCAGTCGCGCCGTCGCTATCCCGGGTACCGACCGACCGGCCTGACCGATGCGCTCGACTCCCTCGCGCACGAGCAAGGCATCGCGCGCCTGAACCTGTTCGAGCCTTTTCACGCCACAGGTGCGGCCGGCCTCTATCATCCGCTCGACGACCACTGGAATCCGTCGGGGCAGTTGCTCGCCGCCCGCCTCGCCGCTGACATGATCTTGTCGTCGAGCCTGCTGCGGCCCGCCGGCGGATCCGCTGGCCGATAGATCACGGTTCCGACGGCACGGGAGGAGCTTCCGATGGCGTACGATCAGAGTCGCCAACACGCGGCTTAGAGAACCTTATCGGCAATGGCGACAAGAGGTTTGGGATTTCTGGTAGGGACCGCCACGTCCCGCGCGGGGGCTATTCAACCAAGCGGAAGGGGTTCTCGATTCGCACCCCGTCGAAATCCTGGCCGTCGGCCAGGTCCTCTGACAGGGTGGTGTCGCAGTCGACGAGAAACGCCATGCCTGACGAAAAATCTCCCGACCGACCGTTCGGGGGCCTGCTGCGCGGCGACGATGTGCTGCGCCCGATTCGCACGCCGCTGAACGCGATTGTCGGCATGAGTCATCTGGCGCTGGCCGCCGAGTTGACGCCGCAGCAGCGCGACTACCTGACGAAGCTGCAAGCATCCGCGGACGTGCTCACGGACAGGGTGAGCCGAGGCCTGGAATTCTCGGAGCTCGGGACCGAGGCGCCGCAGGGCGCGTCGTCGAGCGTCGAGGCGAAAGCGGAAGCGGTGGGGCCCGTCCCAGACGGCGCCGCCGGGCCGGCGCTCGTCCTCGTGGTGGAGGACAATCGCCTCAACCAGCGCATCGCGAGCGAGATGCTGAAGCGCCTCGGCATCACGGTGGAGATCGCCGACAACGGGCGCGAGGCGGTGGAGGCCATGCGGCGGGCCCCGGACCGTTTCGACGCCATCCTGATGGACATGCAAATGCCCGAGATGAACGGGCTCGAGGCGACCAGGGTCATCCGCCAGGAATTCCCGCACCGGGGCGTTCCGATCATCGCCGTCACGGCGAACGCGCTGCGATCCGAGAGAGCCGCGTGCTTCAACGCGGGGATGAACGACTACGTGTCCAAGCCGATCGACCCGAAGCGCCTCGAATCTGTGCTGGCCAGGTGGGTGAAGGTCTCATCGACGGCGCCCGGGCCGACCAGGCCGCCGGCCGACCGTCAGCTGCGCGTCACGCCGCCGACGGCGATCGCGCTCACCGGCGTCGATGTCGAATCGGCGCTTGCCCGGTTGAACGGCAAACAGGACCTGTTCGTCCGGCTCCTCCGCGGGTTCGTCCAGGAACACGAAACCGCCGCGGCCACGATCGCCGACGCCATTCGCCGCGACGACGTCGACGCGGCCCTGCGCATGGCCCACAACCTCAAGGGCGTGGCCGGCACGCTGTCGGTGAACGGCGTCTACGAGGCGGCGCGCGAGCTGGAGGTCGGCCTGCGGCAGGACCAGCGCGAGACACTGGACGCGCGCGTCGAGCGGCTGAGCCGCGCGCTCGAGGAGGTGTGCCGGTCGGTGGCGGGCTGCTGGACCGGGGAGGTCGAGGCGGACACGTCGGTCGGCATCCCGCAGGAGC
>JADGOB010000115.1 GCA_017883185.1 Acidobacteriota bacterium | reverse complement strand
GCCGTCGTGCCGAGTCCCGTGAACGGATCGAGTACGAGCTTCACCCTGTCGAGGCCGTGGAGCCGCAGGCAATACTCCGGCAGCCGCGCGGGGAACGTCGCTGGGTGTGGCCGGTCCTTCTCCCGGCTGTTGATCGTGTCGTAGGGGAGGAACCAGGCGTTTCCCCGGCACCGCCGATTGCCCGCGGCCGACTGCCACCGCCCGACGTTCGACTGGTCCTGGTATGCGACGCCAATCGACGTCCGATCCAGCGGCGTCTCGCCCGATGGCGTGAAGTGGAAGATGAACTCGTGGCAGTCGTTGACGAACCGCGGGCTGTTGATGGGCTTGTAGTGGCCGACCGCCAGGTCGCGCGCGAGCTTCGCCCCGGCGCCCGCGGCATTCTGCTCGATGACGATCGACTTCACCCAGTGAATCGTGTTCTGCAACCGCAGGTGTGGCCGCACCGTCTGGGCGATGTCCATCGCCACCCACGGGTCTTTCGGCTTCGCGCCCACGTTCAGGAACAGCGACCCGTCCGGCGTGAGCACCCGCGCCGACTCCCGCACCCACCGATCGGTCCACCGGAGATACTCGTCGCGGGGCAGCGTGTCTTGGTAGGTGCTGTATTTGATCCCGAGGTTGTAGGGTGGCGACGTCACGATGGCATCAACGCTGGCCACAGGCAGGCGGGGCAGGTAGTCGAGGCAATCGCCCAGGTAAAACTGCAGCGTCACGCCGTGGTGGCGCAGCGTGGCGTACGGCTCGTGGAGGGGTTCCGGCACCGTTGGTGGATTCTACGAGGCTTGGGCGACAGCCACAAGAGAGATCGCCGCGCTCTCGGTTCCGGCACGTGTGTGGGAAATCGCGTGGTTGCGCCGGTGCGCATGGCTGACGCACTCGCCGCCTTTTTCCTCCACGTAGACCACTTCCCGGTCGCCGGCCAGTTCGAGGTACCGGCCGACGACGCAGCCGCACGTCAGAGTGGAGAATCCGAGGAGCCGGACGAGGCTCATAGTTGACTCCTTGGACGGATACCGCGAAGTAACACAGAAGGAATCACGGGTGGTTGGCCCCTTCTGTGGGCTCGGCGCGCTCCCCGGCATCCGTCGGGGGAAACAAGTGCAACCGGCGTGCCAACCACGAGATCGTGTGCGCTGACGGCCAGAGGCCCCAGCCTCACCCATCTTCGCGCACGTAATCGGCCGAATCGGGCCCCGCATGAACGGAATCCTCGAACTGGCAATTGCGAAGAGAGAAACCGGATCTGCAGACTCCTTGGATCGACCGTCCCAAAATCTTGGATCGTTCGTCGCTGTCGCCATTCGGGCTGCCATTCGGGCTTGACAGCGTGGCACTGCCGAATGAATAGTCCCAGCGGACCGGTCGGCCTGCGGTCCCATTCATTCCTGGAGCATGAAGCATTGAACCCACGTGCACTGACGCTTTCGACACTTGGTCCCTTGTGCGCGAAGTCTTCGACGCACGCGAAAAGAAATCGTGGTGGTCGGCCGAAGGCCGCCAAGAATCCGGTCGAGCCTCTGTGGTTCCAGCTCGGCCTGCTCGTGGCGGTGCTGGTCCTCGCAGCCGCACCACTTGGCGCGCAGACGGTTCCCATCGCCGAACTGCTGAAAGACCCAGCGGTGTCGGCGGCCCGCGAGTTTGCCCGTCAAGGCGAACTCCGGGTGATCGAGGACCAGGTGGAGCTGACCGAGGTCGCGGCCCCCGGCTTCAAGGAGGGCCCGCGCGGCCTGCTGATGAAACGGAAGTTCGAAGAGCTCGGCTTGAGAAACGTGCGCATCGACCGTGTGGGCAACGTCATCGGCGAGCGCCCTGGCCTTTCTGCGCGTCCGAACCTTGTCCTGGCGGCTCACCTCGACACCGTGTTTCCCGAGGGCACCGACGTTCGGGTGAAGCGCGAGGGCACGCTGCTTCGGGCCCCGGGGATCAGCGACGACGGGCGCGGCCTCGCCGTGCTGCTGGGCGTGGCGCGCGCCCTCGATGCCGGACGCGTGCAGACGCGGGGCAGCATGACGTTCGTCGCTGATGTCGGGGAAGAGGGGTTGAGCGACCTTCGCGGGATGCGCGAACTGTTCGGCGTCACCCTGAAAGACCAGATAGATGCGTTCGTGTCGATCGACGGGACCGACCACGGGATCACGACCGTTGGCGTCGGCAGTCATCGCTATCGCGTGACATTTCGCGGGCCCGGCGGACACTCCTTCGGCGCCTTCGGCCTCGTGAACCCGGTTCACGCGCTCGGCCGCGCGGTGGCGAAGATTGCCGACCTCCAGGTGCCGCGAGAGCCGAAGGTGACCTTCAACGTGGGGCGTATCGGCGGGGGGACGTCCGTCAACTCGATTGCGGCCGACGCATGGTTCGAGATGGACATGCGGTCGTCGGACGCCGCGGCCCTCGGGTCGATCGACGCCAGCTTCCAGAAGGTGGTGGACGACGCGGTGCGGGAGGAAAACGAGCGGTGGAACAACGGACGGCTCACGGTGACGAAAGACCTGGTGGGCGAACGGCCCGCCGGCCGCACCGCCGACAGCGCCGCGATTGTCCAAACCGCCATCGCGGTGAGCAAGGCGCTCGGGTTGCTTGTCGGTCTCGGCGAAGGATCGACCGACGCGAACATCCCGATGAGCCGTGGCATCCCGTCGATAACCGTGGGCGGCGGCGGGAAGGGCACGGGCGCACATTCGCCCGCCGAAGCGTTCGACGCCACCGATTCGTGGAAGGGGACCGAGCGGGTGCTGCTGCTGGTGATTGCGCTGGCAGGGAAGTAACAACAGCGGGCAGCGGACAGCAGAGACACCATGACCTTACCTCGCATCATTCTCTACGCCACCGCGGCCTGCCCGCACTGCGCGGCCGCGCGGGCGGCGCTCGAGGCGTGTGGCGAACCGTTCGCCGAGCGCGACCCGCTGTCCAGCCCCGAGATCCTCCGCGAAATGCTGGCCTGCTCGGCGTCCGCAGTGGTGCCGATCGTGGTGGTGGGCGGGCGGGCGATGGTGGGATTCGACGCCGAGCGCCTCGACCAAATGCTCCACGAGGCGCCTCTGGATCTCGAACCGGTTGACGATTACTCGGAAGAGGAGTTGGCGGGCGACGACGACGACTTGACGGCCGTACGGTGAAATGCGGCCACGTCCATAGGTCGGGCAAGCCGGAACCAAAGAGGCAGGGCCGGATTATGGCCGTCGTGTACCTCTGGGAGGTGATGTCGGGGCGGCGGCAGTGAGGTCTGCACAAGTCCCGCGGAATGACCGATATAAAGTAGAAAGGTGTTGCGCTCGCCATCGAGTCTGTTACAATTCTGGCACTGTGCCTCGCCCCGTTGGCTAAAGATACTGATGATACTGAGTTGCAGACGCTCCGGCCCCGCTGCCACCGTGGTGGCTGTTTGTCTTTCGTTGGGATTGCTGGCCAGCTCGGCCGTCGCCGGTTCGACGGTCAAGAGCCGCCAGGGTACCGTCGCCTCGAAATCCACGAAGAAGACCGTGGCGAAGCGTTCGTACTCGCCGCAGGCCTCGAAGGCGCGAACCACAAAGCTGTCTCAGGCCAGGGTCGCGGCGCGCGTCCGGATGGTTCGCGAGACGCCGATCCCCCGATTCAAGACCGACGCGACCGGCGCGCTGGTGCCGGATCTCCACGCAGCCGCCGCGATCATCTACGACCCGGAGACCCACCAGGTCCTCTGGGAAGAGAACTCCCAGGACAAGCGGTCGATCGCCAGCATCACGAAGGTGATGACGGCGGTGGTGTTCATCGAGAGCGATCCGGACATGACGCAGGTCGTGACGGTAGAACGCGCCGACGCGATGGCGGCCTCGACGACGCACCTGCGGGCGAACTACCAGGTGTCGGTGCGCGACCTGCTGCACCTGCTGCTGATTTCGTCGGACAACGCCGCCGCGCGCAGCCTCGCGCGCGTCTCGCCGTGGGGGCCCGCGGGGTTCGTGGCGCGGATGAACGAGAAGGCCACCGAACTGGGGCTACAGAGCACGACCTACGCCGACCCGTCAGGCCTTGACGCGGAGAACGTCTCCTCGGCCTACGACATGGCGCGTCTGATCGCGTACGCGTCGAGCGACGAGCGCATTTCCGAGATCATGCGCAAGCCCGAGCACACGCTTACGCTGGGGCGACGGTCGGTGACCATCCACAGCACCAACCAGTTGCTGTCGCGCGCCGACATGGAAGGCAGCATCGTGGGCGCGAAGACCGGCTTCATCGGGCGTTCGGGCTACTGCCTCGCCACGTTGTTGAAGATGCCGCAGGTCAACCAGCCGGTGGCGGTGGTGGTGCTGGGGGCGAGGTCGAACGCCGGCCGCTTCAACGAGGTGCGGAACCTCGTCACCTGGATGTCCACGAAGGCGCAGAACCTGCTGGGGAAGAAGAACCAGCGCGAGTAGCGCTCGAGCGGTTTCTCAGCCTTTATATCCCCTCTGAATTGCTGCCGCGTCCAGCGGAAGCGTTGCCACTGAATCCACGGCCAACATGACGGGGCGCGTGCCCTTTCGGGTATCGTACGCCTTGACGTAGCGGCGACAGACGTCGCACGCATACAGGCGGTAGAGGCCGTCACGGCTCGTGAACGACGGCAACAGGCTTCGATCGTCGTTCTTGCAGAACGGACAGGCCGTCTCGTCGAAGCGCCAGCGGCCGGTGCACCGGCCGCAGATCATCATCCGGTCGCCGGTCGACGTGAGCACGGCAAACTCCGGCTCGCCCCCGCAGAGCGGGCAGTGCGGGTGGGTCCACGTCGTGAAGTCGGCGCGCTGCTGCACCACGTCGGCGCAGCGCTCGAGGAACGGGCGCATCGCGAGGGCCAGCACCTGCTCGAGCGCCCCAGGCGACGCCGTCGTCTGCAGGGCGCGAGGCTTTTTCAGACGCTCGGGCGCCGCGGTCGCGTTGAACCACCGGACCGCCAGCGGTTCGAGCGCGTGCCCATCGCGAGACATCGCCTGGATCGCCTGGTAGTCGGCCGCGTCGAGCGCATCGAAGCGGCGAAGCACATCGGCGGTCTGCCGGAAGATCAGCCGGAAGTCGGTCCAGTCGAGCGGGATGTCCTCGAATCGCAGCAGCGGCAGGCCGGCCGCGTGCTGCTGCTTCAGCCACTCGGGCGCGACCTCGATCCACGGCATGGGGAAGCGGGCCTGCACGCGACGCTGCAGCTCGAGCAGCGCGATATGCAGATCCACGGCGTCGGCCAGTTCCGGCTGGCGGGTGCGGAGTTGCCTGAGCTCGGTCAGTTCGCGGGATTCGCCGCGCGGCGGGCGGGTGCGGGGTTCAGCCACGAAGTGATTGTACCAAAGAACGCCGACGCGCGGGACGCGGCGGCCCCGGCCTTTGTGCTCTCGGTGTCCTTTGTGGTTGTTCGTGTCTTTCGTGGCCGAAGGCCGAGGCGCGCTAGCGCGTCGGGCCGGACAGGCGGCGGCCGGCGCTCACCTCGCGCGCGGCGTCCTGCGAGCGGCCCACGCGGTTGTACAGGTCGGCGAGGACGAAATGCGCGAGCGGCTGCAGTTCGGCTCGAAGCGGCAGCGCGAGACTCTCGCGGGCGAGCCCGATGGCCTCGTTGAAGTTGATCCCCGCGTCCAGGTAGGCCTTGCCGAGGAACAGCTTGCCCTCGGGAAACTTCGGGCTCTGTTCGACCGCGCGTTCGAGCGTGGCAATCTGTTGGGCCTGGTTGCCCGTTCGCTCGTAGAGGCGCGCCAGGTTGAACGAGGCCTTGAAGGCGTTGGGGAACGCGTCGAGTTCCTTCTTGTACTCGGCTTCCGCGGCCTGGAGGTCGTTCCGCTCCTCGGCGAACAGCGCGAGGTTGTAGTGGGCCAGGCGCACGTCCTTCTTGATGGCGAGCGCCGCGCGCACGTCTCGTTCCGCAGCGGCCAGGTCGCCGCGCTTGAACGTCAGCACGCCGATGGCGTTGAGCGCGGACGCCTCCCGGGGATCGATCTCGAGCGCCTTTCTGAAGCTCTGCCCGGCGCGAGTTTCATCACCGCGGTCGAGGTAGATTTCACCGATTTGATAGTGGACGTGGGCGTTGGTCGGGTCGATCGTCAGGTAGTGTTCGTACCCGGCGAGAGCGGCTTCGTCGTTGCCCATCTGGCGGTAGGCATTCGCCATGTTGATGACCGGGAGATCGTAATCGGGCTTCAGCGCCAGGGCGTGTTTGAAGTACTCGATGGCCTCCGGGTAGCGCCCCAGCCGAGCGTGCAGGTTGCCGAGGTTGAACCACGCGTCGGTCACGTTGGGATCGGCTGCCAGGACGCGCTTGTACAGCCCGACGGCCTTCTCGGCAGCCGCGTCGCTCTTCCGGTCGTCATGCGCGATGTCGCGCGCGTCGCTCATGAGGTTGAACAGGTCGATCTTGTCTTTCGGATCGGCCCGCTCGCTCTTCGGTCCCGACAGGGTGGCGACAAACGAGCCGACATAACCGAGCGCGGCCAGTCGGGCGCGCGCCTCAGGATCGACTTCGGGTGCCGGCTTCGACACCGAGTCGTCGCGTGGGGCGTCCCTCTCGATCTCGCGCAAGCGGGCGATCATCCCGTCGGCCACCGTCTGCCGGTCGGCGTACAGGTTCGTCGTCTCATGCGGGTCGCGTGCCAGGTCGTAGAACTCGGGCCGTGGAGCGTCGATGGCCTTGTAGCGGCCCACGCGCCACGCGCGGGTTTCACTCCAACCGAAATGATGCAGGGGATAGAGCGCCTCGGCATACCCTTCGAGGTCCATCGTGCTCCGGACGCCGGTCATCAGCGGCGCGAGGCTCACACCGCGGATCCCCGCAGGGGCCGGAATGCTCATGAGATCGAGGACGGTCGGCATCAGGTCGACCGAGCGGACAGGGTCGGCGACGCGGCGGCCTCGGGCCCGTTCGAACGGCGCCCGGATGATGAACGGGACGCGGGTCGTGCTCTCGTACACGAAGAAACTGTGTGTGTGCTCGCCGTGCTGGCCCAGGCTCTCGCCATGGTCCCCGACCACGGCGATCACCGTCTTCTCCAGCAGCGTTTTGCGCTCGAGAAAGTCAATCACGCGGGCAATCTGCGAGTCCATGAACGCGATCGCACCCAGGTACGGGTGCTCGGCGTAGCGGGTCTTGAACGGCTCGGGCGGCTCGTACGGCGCATGGGGATCATAGAAGTGCAGCCAGGCGAAGAAGCGCTGGTCCTTCACCTTCTCGAGCCAGGGCAGGGCCCGGTCGACGACCTCGTTTCCGGGCCGCCGGATCTCCCCCATGCCGCCGCCATGAGTCTCGGCCAAATCGAAGTCGTCCACGTAGGTGTCGAAGCCCTGGTTGACGCCCCACTTGCTGTCCAGGACGAATGCCGCGACCACCGCGCCCGTCTGGAACCCGCGGCGCTTCAACAGCGTCGCGAGCGTGAGCTGCTTGGGCGAGAGGAAGAAACCGCCGTTGTCGCGAACGCCGTGGTCCGGCGGGAACTTCGACGTGAAGATGCTGCAGTGAGCCGGACACGTCAGCGGCGCCGTTGCCATCGTATGCTCGAACAGTACGCCCTCGCGAGCGAGCCGATCGATCGTCGGGGTCTCCACGCCCTGGTAGCCATAGGCGCCGATGCGATCGGCTCGAGTGGTGTCGAGGGTGATGACGAGCAGGTTCAAACCGTCCATTGTGCCGCCGGAGACCAGGCGGCCGAGTTCGACGCCGGTCGCGCTTCGCGACGGGCGGCTGGCGCTGTACCACCAGAGGCCACCGGTGAGGAGCGCAACGCTCAGTAGGCCGGGTAGAACGAGCCAGCTCCAACGGCGCTGGCCAGGCGGGCGCGTCGATCGCCCGGGCCCCGAGCCCTTCGCGGCGGGTTCCGGCGATGGCAGTGAGGACGGCCGGCGGATGCGTTCTTTGCGACGAATCATGTCTGACCTGTGACCCGACGAAACCGGGAAGCGCTGTTCCAGCCATGCTCGCCGATCGCGAGTGAGCCGTCAACCAACACCCGGCTCCGACACCCGCCTTCGGGATCTTGAATGGTCGCCTCCAGACGCTTGGATTCTCTGCGTGGAGCTGAATCGGTATGCGACCAGGTGACCCTTTAAGCACAATAGCTTGCAGAGATCGTCATGGCCGGGAGGGAATGGGTACGGGTGGCACGGCGTTTGGAGTATACTTCCCGACTAACTGTGGCTCGGGCTCGACTCCTACCGTAGGGCCCTCGACCAATAAGGAGGTGCGTGAGGTGAAGCATCAATTCCGATCATGGCGTCTGGCGGTGCGAGGGTTGGCACTCGCGCTGGTCCTGGCTGCCATCCCCCTGCCTTGCCTGGCAGGGGAGACCAACAAGCCGGCGCCGGCGCCGGGACTGAAGGCGTCGATCGCCAGGGCGGCGGCCTCTGGCAGTGTGACGCTCGAGCAGGCGAAGCCCGCGGCAACGCCGGACAAGGCGCAGCTCGGTTCGCCGTCGTTCTTCAAACGTCCCGCGGGCATGATTGTACTGGCGGTGGTGGCGGCCGGCACGGGCTACGCGCTCTATTCCGTGAGCCGCGACCGGATTCACTCTGTGATTCGACAGAACCAGTAGGCGAGGAGGCATCTTATGAGAAGACAGGTGATCCTTGCCCTCCTCGTCGCGTTTGTGGCCTGCGGCAGCTTCGTCAGTGCTCAGACCCTCACCGGGACGATTACGGGCAAGGTGACGGACGAACAGGGGGGCGTGCTGCCGGGTGTCACCGTGACGCTGACGGGCCGTACCGGTTCACAGACGCAGGTGACCGACGCCAAGGGAGAATACCGATTCCTCGGGTTGAACCCGGGCACGTTCAACGTGAAGGCGGAACTCCAGGGGTTCCGCTCGAAGCAGCAGGAAGGGGTGGACGTCGGGCTGGCGAAGAACGCCGAGGTGAACCTCTCGCTGGCGGTAGGAGGCGTGACTGAAACGGTCGACGTCGTCGCGAACTCCGTGATGATCGACACCACGACGTCCGCCACCGACACCAACATTTCACAGTCCCTGCTGTTCAGCATGCCGATTTCGCACAACAACCCGGCCGTGAGCATCCTGGCGTACATGCCGGGGGTGACCGACGGGTCGGCGTTCGGCGGCGCCTCTGACGGCGCCAACTCGCTGATGCTCGACGGTGTCGACACGCGCGACCCGGAGGGCGGCACGTCGTGGACCTTCTACAACTACAACATCATCGATGAGATCCAGGTTGGCGGCCTGGGCCAGGCGGCGGAGTACGGCGGGTTCACCGGCGCGGTGGTCAACACGATCACCAAGTCTGGCGGCAACCGCTTCTCGTCGCTGTCCGAGTATCGCTATACGAAGAACAACGGCTTCTTCTCGAGCAGCAACACGAACCCGAGCTTCATCGCCCAGAACCCCGCGCTGGCAAATACGGTCCAGGTGCTGAGCATGAAGGACTACACGGTGCAGCTCGGCGGGCCGATCAAGAAGGACAAGGTCTTCTTCTTCGCCAGCATCCAGCGCTATGCCATCTCGCAGTTCAACCCGCCGGTCAGGGGCGAGGTCAGTCCGCGCTTCAATATCAAGGTGACCTTCCAGCCGACCGCGACTGACAACATCACGGCGTCACTGCAGTACGACCAGTACAACCAGACCGGTCGCACCGGGTTCATCCCCGGGTGGGCGGTGAGCAACCACAGCCAGACGATCGACCAGGACTCGCCGGAGGCCGTCTACAACCTCCAGTACCGAAAGGTCTTCAACGCGTCGACCTTCCTCGAGGCGAAGTTCACGGGCTGGTGGGGCTACTACGACCTGAACCCCGTCAGTTCGGCTCCAACCCATTTCGACGGCGGCACTGGCGCCTACTCGGGCGGCGCGGGCTACACGGCTCAGTACGACCGCACCCGGAACCAGTTGAACGCGTCGCTGTCGAAGTACGCGCAACTTGCCGGCACGCACAACTTCAAGTTCGGGATTGAAGTCGAGCGCAGTTCCATCCGCGACCGGTTCCAGTACTCCGGTGGCCGCGAATACTACGACTACAACGGCGCCCCGTCCAGCGCCTACGGCTACTCGTACGATCTCCAGGGCAAGAACAAGCGGGAGTCGTACTACGCGCAGGACCAGTGGAAGATCGGCAACCGGCTGTCCCTGAACCTCGGCTTGCGCGTGGATCACGTGGCTGGTGAAGCCACGACGACCGGCCAAACGCTGTACAACACCTGGTCCTACGGCCCGCGCCTCGGGTTCGCGTACGACATGAGCGGCAAGGGCACGTCGGTCTTGAGGGGCTACTACGGCCAGCTCTACGACGGCGCGGTGTTCTCGTCGTGGAGCCGGGCGGTGCCGGGTCTCACGCCGACGCTCTTCTACTACTGGGATCCGGCGTTGGGAAAGTACTACCTCGACCACCAGGTCGCGAGGCAGTACTCGGTCGATACCAACAACATCAAGCAGCCCAAGGTCACCGAGTTCAACGTCTCGTGGGAGCAGCAGTTCATGAGGCAGTTCAAGTTCACGGCCACCGGGATCGCCCGTGACTGGCACAACTTCGTGAACTCGGAACTCGTGAACGGTCAGTGGGCGAGCGCGACGGCCCAGCTGCCGGCATGGACCGGCCCGGGCTCGAGCCCGTTGAACGTGACCAGCGTGCCCTACTACACGTGGGCCAACGCCGTCAATGTTCCCACGTTCTTGATCCAGAACACGGACTCGGTGACCTACAACATCAACGGGAGCCCGGTCACGGGCACCGGAGAACGGAAATACAGGGCCCTGATGCTGGTGCTCGAACGCGCCCAGAAGAACCGGTGGCAGGCACAGTTCTCCTGGGTCATCTCCAAGACCGAGGGCACGATCAGCAACAGCACGTACGCCGGGATCTCGAGCGCGCAGTTCGAGACCCCGAACGGGATCCTGGTCAACAACGGCGGGCCGACCGCCTACGACCGGCGGCACATGGTCCGGCTCTTCGCCGGTTACCAGATTCCGAAGGTCGAGGTGTCGGTCAACGCCTACTGGCGATACGAGTCCGGCTGGCCCTTCGCGCCATACTTGGCGATCAACCGGAAGACGACGGGCTGGACGGGCACGATCAACAACAACATCGAGCCGAGGGGAACCGCGACGTTCATGCTTCCCTCGTTCACGCAGACCGACCTGCGGCTCGAGAAGGTCGTCAACTACGGGGTCAATCGGTTCGGTGTCTACCTCGACCTTCAGAATGCGTTCAACCAGAACTCGATCCAGGGCATGGTCTCGCGGTACCCGTTGAGTTCAGTGACCAACCCCGCGACCGGGGACTCCGCATCGGTGTATCTGGGGATGCCGTCGTTGCAGCAGAGCGCACGGCAGATCACACTCGGCCTCCGCTGGTCGTTCTAGCCTTTGCACGTCGTGGCGGTGCCGCGGCGCCGCACATTCACACCCCGGGGGCCGCTGGTCCCCGGGGTTTTTCTTGTACGCATAACCCGGTCGAGCCGGAAACAACGAGGCTCGACCGGGTTACTAGCGGCCTTCGGCCGACAACTATGGCCATGACGACGTGGACGGTCGACGAGTCCGGCGCCGGGATGCGGCTCGATGCGTGGCTGGCGGCGCGGCCCGAGGTCGGGTCGCGCGGAAAATCGCGCGATGCGATCGCCTGCGGCAAGGCGTTCCTGAACGGCAGCGAGCTGACCTTCGCCGATGCCGGGCGTCGGCTGGCCTCGGGCGACAGGGTGGGCTTCTGGGCCGATCGTCCCGGCAGTTCCCGCCCGAGAAGCCGAGAGATCGTGTCGGCGCGCGCCGCCCTCGACATCGTGTATCAGGACGATGTCCTGCTGCTGGTCAGCAAGCGGCCCGGCTGGCTTGTCGAGCCGCTGCCCGGTGAGGCGCAAGGAGAAGTGACGCTGCTCGACCTGGTGGGAGACCGCCTTCGCTCGGCATTGCGGGTGAGGCCGTTCGTCGTCCACCGGATCGACCGCGACACCAGCGGCCTCGTGCTCTTCGCGCTCAACCCTTCGGCGCGCAATCACCTCAAACAGCAGTTCGAACGGCACACACCCGAACGGGTGTACCTGGCGGTGGCGAACGGCCGGCCCGAGCCGCCGAGTGGCACCTGGCGGGACCGCCTCGTGTGGGACAAGGAGAGGCTGGTGCAGAAGCGAGCGCACGCCCGGGAAGAGCGCGGGAAAGACGCGGAAGCGCGTTACCGGGTCGTGGAGCAGTTCGAATCTCAGGCGCTGATCGAGGTGTCGCTGGTCACGGGGAAGCGAAACCAGATTCGA
>JADGOB010000303.1 GCA_017883185.1 Acidobacteriota bacterium | reverse complement strand
CACGTTGGCGAGCTGCGCCGCCTTGTCGAGGGTCGCCATGCGACCCATGGTGCGGCGCAGCACCGGGTTGGTGAGCTTGCCGAACTCCGGGTGGTAGGCCGCCAGGAAGTCGAGGAGGAAGGGATACTCCTTGAGCAGCGTGTGCACGGTGGTCTTGGGCGTGATCGTCATACCCTACTCCAATGGTCGGGATTAGGCTCTGACGGGATGGTACCACCGGGCAACGGAGGGGCAACTTGACTTGCCTCAAGGGCCGAATCCAGGGCCACGATGGGCGCACAGGTTAGCCAGACATGTGTGGGTGCGAGGGCCACGACCCGGCGCCTGAGGTCACCGTGACGGGACTCATCGAGGTGCTGCATCACGGCACATGATGTGGCGAACAGAATACGAGGCTGATCCGGGAGTGCCGACATGGCCTTTCCAGCTCCGCGACATGGGCACCGGGTGCCGCGGCGGCCCGCGATGTCGCCTGCGCGCCTAGCAGCCTTCCACCTCAGCAGCTCGGATGTCTCGAGAGAGGCCGTCAACGTCGGGGAACAGCGTGAACTCGCTGATGCCCGCGGACCTCAGCTCACGACGAACCTGCACGCAGATGTCCTTCGGCAATACGACCTTCGCCAAGCGCTTGCTGCACTGCTCGTCGATGCCGTTGCGCTTGTTGCCGTGCACTGTGAACGCGCCCCTTTGCACAGTGATGCGGGGACTGTTGTACGAGGGAACAAGAGCCACGGGCCGGGCTGGCAGGCGAATGGAAGCGTAGGGAGCAGCAAGGTACTTGGCGGCCAGCGTGTCGGAAGTGAGGATCAGATCCGGCTTTCCACAGCTCCAATCGTTCAGAGACCACGGGTCGAGAATCCACACTGCGGCATCGTGAAGCGCCGTGTCATGACAGACGGCGAAGTGGAGGGCGATAAGAGATCCTGTGGTCCAGTCCAGCAGGCGTGTGGGCAGGCCCCAGTGCTGCATGATGAAGTACCACTCCCAGTCGGAGGCCGGGATTCTGGGCAGCAGGTCTCTCGCCTTGAGGACGAACTCAGATCGGATCTCGTCTGGCACACGAGGACAATGCAGCAAAGTGTGAGAACTCGATTCTCGACGAGCGAGACGTAATCGAGGCACCGACATGGTGCATCAATACTGCCTTGCGCTTCGCTCACATGTTCGCGGGCAATGAGGAGGCAAGCGCCTTGGAGCGCGAGCTCCAGACTCTTGAGGACTGGTTCCTGGCGGCTGATCAGCTGAAGCGCAGTGAGTTCGAGCGGCAGGTCGATGAGCCTGAGGACGTCGCGAACGAAGAGAATCTGGAAGACGAGCCGGGCTGGCCCGACGACACGGCTTGAGTGCGGAGTCTTGGGTTGCGGGGTGGCGGAGAGGCGGCGTCAGATTCGTTCTGCCGACGCGTTGCCGACGAGACGCCTCACCACGGCCCATCACATCTGAGCACGGCCCAGCACGGAGCCGACGCGGAACCTTGGACTGTGCAGCACCTTTGCACACGAGCCACTACGCGCGACCACGCCTTCGGCATGTTTCCCAAACCTGTGACGAAGACAGCGGCAGGCGCATGCTGAAGGTGGCTCCGTCGCCGGGCTGCGTGCGCAACGCCACCGAGCCGCCGTGCGCCTCGACGATCGCGGCGACGATGGCGAGGCCGAGGCCGGCGCCGCCGGACTGGCGTGCCCGCGACTTGTCGGCGCGATAGAAGGGCTCGAACACCTTGGCCGCGATCTCGGGGGTGAGGCCCGGGCCTTCGTCGGTCACCTCGAGGACGGCTTCGCCGACCTCGCCGAACAGCCGCACGTGCACCGGGCAGTCCGGCGGCGTGTGCTTGCGGGCGTTGCCGAGCAGGTTGGCGACCACCTGACGGAGTTGGTGCTCGTCGCCAGTGACGACGAGCTCCGCCGGCGCGTCGAGCGAGATGTTGCGGCCGGCGTCGGCGGCGCGCGCGTCGCCGACGGCGTCGGCCACCACGCGAGCCAGGTCGACGGGCTCCCTCTCGGGCTCGCGGCCCTCGCCAAGCCGCGCCAGCAGCAGCAGCTCGTCGACCATCACGCCCATGCGCCTGCTCTCCTCTTCGATGCGGCGCATCGCCGTGGCGAGATCCTCGGGGTCGTCTTTGGCGCCGCGCTCGAACACCTCGGCGTAGCCGCGGATGCTGGTCAGCGGTGTGCGCAGCTCGTGCGAGGCGTCGGCGAGGAAGCGCCGCAGCTTCTCCTCTGTGGCGGCGCGTTCCGCGAAGGCCACTTCGATCTGCTCGAGCATCGCGTTGAGGCTGAGACCGAGCCGGCCCACTTCCGTGCGCGGCTCGGCCGGCGCCACCCGCTGTGTGAGGTCGCCGGCGGCGATCTCACCCGCCGTGTCGGCCATCGCCTCCAGGGGCCGCAGGTCGCGCTTGATGAGCAGCCAGGCGGCCACGGCGAGGCCGGCCAGCACGAGCGCGAACACGAGGGTCTCGATGCCGAGCAGGCGACCCATGGTCTGCGTGGTCTCGGTGAGCGGCACCGCGACGACGAGGACGCGCTGGTCCTGCGGAACTGCCTGGACGAGGACGCGGAAGGCGGGGCCGTTGTCGCTGGTGGCACCTGTGTCGAACAGCGTCGCCTCGCCGTTCTGCGCCGACGCCCCAGGCAGCGGGGACGGCAGCCGCGGGGTCGGCTGCGTCTCGCTGCCATACGCGAACGAGATCTTGTTGAGGACTGCGCCACCGGCGCCGCGCAGCTCGCCGTAGGTGCCAGACGGCAGGTTGGGCGGGGGCCGTGACGTGTCGTAGGCACCGGAAAGGTCGGGGATCTGCACGCCGCTGGCCAGCGTGAACGCCACCGGACCCCGCGCCCCGCGCAGCTGCTGATCGACGCGTGTCAGCAGAAAGGAGCGCAGCGACGAGTAGGTCGCGATCCCGGCGACCAGCAGGCCCACGGCCACGAGACCGAGCAGCGCCAGGAGCAGCCTCGTGCGCAGGCTCACGGTCAGGCTCGCGGCGCGCGGATGGTGTAGCCCACGCCACGCATCGTCTGGATGAGCGGCGGGCCCAGACTGTCGATCTTGCGCCGCAAGTAGCTCACATAGGTCTCGACGATGTTGGCGTTGCCGCCGAAGTCGTAGTTCCACACGTGGTCGAGGATCTGGTCCTTGGAGAGCACCCGGCGGGCGTTGAGCATGAGGTAGCGCAAGAGCTTGAACTCGGTGGCCGTGAGCTCGATGTCGTGGCCGGCGCGCCGCACCTCGTGGGTGTCCTCGTCGAGCTCGAGGTCGGCCACGATCATGCGCCCCATCGCCGCCTCCGCGGGTTGCACGCGGCGCAGGATGGCGCGGATGCGCGCCACGAGCTCCTCGACGCTGAACGGCTTGGTCATATAGTCGTCGCCGCCCAGGGTGAGGCCGCGCACCTTGTCGTCGGTCGCGTCGCGCGCCGTGAGGAAGAGCACCGGGAGGCTCGCGCCCCCGTTGCGCAGGCGGCGAGCCACCTCGAAGCCGTCGATGCCCGGCATCATGATGTCGAGGACGACGAGGTCCGGGGAGAACGTCTCCACTGTGTCGAGCGCCTCGCGGCCGCTGTGCGCCACCTGCACGGCGAAGTGCTCGTAGCGCAGCGCCATGGCGACGAGATCGGTGATGCTCTGCTCGTCGTCGACGACGAGGATGCGGGCCGTCGTCT
>JADGOB010000302.1 GCA_017883185.1 Acidobacteriota bacterium | reverse complement strand
GGCAATGGTCACGATGAGCGCCACAAGAACCGCGGCGTCAAGAGCAATACCCCACAACGGCACGAATGGCCCTACTTGGGCTTTGGGAGCCGCGGCAGTCGCTTGATACCCAACGAGTTCACTCATACCCGCACCTCCAAGTTCCAGGGTGAGGAGTACAGGCCGAGTGCCATGGCTACGTTCCTTTCAGTGGTTTGCGACTGGCTTTCAGGCGAACCTGCTCGCTAGCGGGCTTTTTCAAGCCGTTGGGGGGATAGCGGCGACGTGGGTTGCCCCTGGGGTCCGCCGGCAGATGCTCATGGGCGGGTCACGCCGCGGACAACGAGCCCTACTCACACGCCGTCCCGGCGATGCAGGAAGAGGCGGCAGCGCTGATCGCGGGGCTGGTGTTCGCGGGGAGGTAAGCGGTCCCGTCTTCCATCGCCGACGCATGCGTCGAGGTCGTCTCAGGCCGCCCACAGATGCACTGCACCCTCGAACACCGCAGCGCAGGTCGACTGCGAAACAGGGTGGCGACACCGCGACGCAACGAGGCAGCATAATGAACGTGTCTGTCAAAGCGGGGCAAGCCCACCCCACGACTCGAACTGTGAGGCACGCACATGCTCATCGACCTCTTGCGCTCCAGAAGAAGCATCCGCGCGTTTACGGACCGGCCGCTCGAGCAAGAGAAGCTCGACCTCCTGATCGAAGCCATGCTGCGAGCGCCCGCCTCGGCGGGTAAGGCTCCTTGGGAGTTCGTCGTGGTCAGCGACAGAGAGACGATCGCACGGCTCTCGCTGGCAAAGACACAGAACTCCGCCTTCCTCAAGGACGCTGCACTGGTGGTCGTGGTCTGCGCGCACCCGCAGATCTCGGACGTGTGGGTCGAGTATGCGGCGATCGCGACGCTCCTTCTGCACCTGGAGGCGCACGACCTCGGCCTTGGCAGCTGCTGGGTGCAGGTGCGTCTCCGCGAGCACGATGGGCAGCGCAGCGCCGAGAAGTACATCGCCGAGGTCCTGGGGCTGGACCCCGCGATGGCCGTTGAAGCGATGGTCGCGATCGGCTACCCCGCCGAGACGAAAACCGGTCACCCGACGTCCTCTCTGCCCTACGACAAGGTCAGCTTCGAGAGGCACGGCCGCAGCTGAGGCGCTCGCCGCACGCAGAAGGCGTGCTCAGGACCAGCAACCACGATGACGTCCTGTAGGCAGCCGTGGTCGCCCGTGCCGGCGAGTCTCGTCGGCAAGATGTCGGCAGTCTTGCCGATTCGGAAGTTTCGTGCGCGAGACGCACCATAGGAAATCGCCATATACAGGAACAACTGGTGCCCCCGGCTGGAATCGAACCAGCGACACCAGGTTTAGGAAACATGCCGAAGGCGTGAGGTGGACTCTCGTTTGTCCCCCAGCTTCTTCTCGCAGTTCACGCCGACGAGCTTCGTGATCGAGACCGACACGGAGCTCGTGGGGTTCCTGCTGGGCTTTCTCTCGCAGACGCGAGAGGACGAAGCCTACGTGCGCTTCGCGGGCGTGCACCCGGACTTCCGCCGTCTGGGCCTCGGCCGTCGCCTCTACGAACGCTTCTTCGCCGCCGCGCGGATGCACGAGCGCGCCTGGGTGTGCAGCATCACCGCGCCCGGCAATCGGCTGGCGATCGCCTTCCACCTGCGGATGGGCTTCGTGCCGAAGCGCGGCAACGGCGCCGTCGACGGCCTCCCGGTGCGGTTCGACTACGCGGGGAAGGGCGGCCACCGGGTGGTGTTCCACCGCCGCGTGGCGCCTGACGCATGGCCGGCCGCGCCGACGCCGCGGTCCGTCGCGTCGACCGGAGGCGAGACGCCGCTCGCGGTGACGGAGCTGATCGACTGCGCCTGATGGGCAGGGCGGCGGAGCCTCTCCGCGTGGGCCGCGGTGGACGCCGTCACTCCAGCACGTGCGCCTTGATGAGGTTGGTCTTGCCGGACTGGTTGGTCTGCAGGCCGGCGGTGACCACCACCACCTGACCACGCTGCGCGAAGCCGTCGGCGAGGACGAGGTCGTTGGCTTCACGAACGACTTCCTCGAAGCCGCCGCGATGCGTGCCGAGCAGGGGGGAGACGCCCCAACAGAGGGCGAGCTGGTTGACGACGCGCTGGTTGGGGCTGACGGCGATGATCGGTTGAGCGGGCAGGTTGCGGGCCACGGCGCGTGCCGTGGCGCCGGAGAAGGTGGCGCTGACGATGGCTGCGGCGCCGACGCGCTGCGCCACCTCGCAGGCACCGTAGCTGATGGCGTTGGAGACGCCGGTGCGCCCGGCGGCCCACGGCTGCGGGGCGCGGCCTTCGCTCTCGATGTCGGCCTCCACCACGTGCGCGATCTCGGCCATCGTGCGCACCGCTTCCACGGGGTAGCCGCCGATCGCCGTTTCGCCCGAGAGCATCACGGCGCTGGTCGCGTCGTAGATGGCGTTGGCGACGTCACTCGCCTCGGCGCGCGTCGGCCGTGGCGACGTGACCATGGATTGCAGCATCTGCGTCGCCGTGATCACCGGCTTGCCGGCCACGTTGGCCGCGTGGATGATGCGCTTCTGCCAGATCGGCACCATGGCCGGGTCGATCTCCACCCCGAGGTCGCCGCGCGCCACCATCACCGCGTCGGCGGCGCTGATGATCTCCTCGTAGTCCGCCAGCGCCTCCTTCTTCTCGATCTTGGCGATCACCAGTTGGTCGCCACCGGCCGCGACGATCAGCTTCTTGAGCTCGCGCACGTCGTCGGCGCGGCGCACGAACGACAAGGCGACGTAGTCCACGTCCTGACCGAGCCCCCAAGCCAGCAGCTCGTGGTCGCGAGCAGTGAGGGCGCCGATCGGCAGCTGAGTATCGGGCAGGTTGACGCCCTTGCGCGACTCGACGACGCCATCGTTGAGCGCCTCGAGCGTGACGGTGGGTGGCGAGACGGCGCTGACCCGCAGGGCGACGGCGCCGTCGTCGATGAGCACGAGCTCGCCGACGGAGAAGTGTGGCAGCAGCTCGGGGAAGTTCACCGGCAACTGGGCGGCTGGCGGTGCGCCCAGCACGAGGGCTTCGCCCGCTTTGACCGCGATCGGCCGAGGCAAGTCTCCCAAGCGGAGCTTGGGACCGGGGAGGTCGATGAGGACCGCCAGCGCCGCGCCGCGCCGGGCCGCGGCGCGGCGCACCGTGGCGATGGACTCGGCGTGCTCGGCGGTGCTTCCGTGCGAGAGGTTGATGCGCGCCACGTCCATGCCGGCCTCAAGCAGGCGTTCGAGCACGCCCTCGTGTCGCGACACCGGGCCCAGCGTGGCGACGATCTTCGTGCGCCGCCGCGTCACCACCACCGCCGATCTGTCGTCGTCCTCGAGCGTCGCAGCCATCATCCCTACTTCCCTCGTTTCGCCGAAGTACCGATTCTCGCACTGTGGAGTCAGCCGCCGGTTAGCCTACGCGCTGGTGATCGCGCAGTGCGAACCGCCCTGAGCTCCACTGAGGCTCCGCCTCTTGGAAGGTCGACGCGACGCTGACGCCGGTGCGCACAGGTTATGAAGATGTGTCTGCAAGAGGGAAGTAGCCTCTATGCAGGCGATTCTTTCGCCGCGCCGACCGGATGCCGACGCCAGCGAGAGAAGAAGCTGCAGGGAGTCCGACTCTCCGGGAGCCGGATCTGTGAGCCAACTCGTGCTGTCG
>JADGOB010000301.1 GCA_017883185.1 Acidobacteriota bacterium | reverse complement strand
ACCGGCCGGAACGGGCGCCGTCAAGGTGGTCACGACCCGCGGCGACTACGTCGCCGACCAGGTCGTGCTGGCGGCCGGCGCCTGGACGCCGGCCCTCACGAAGGGCCTGGGGCTGGCGCTCCCCATCGAGCCCGCCAAAGGCTACAGCGTGGACGTGGAGCGTCCGGCCGACTTCCCCGATCTCCCACTGTATCTGGGCGACGCCCACTGCGTGCTCACCCCGCTGGGCGACGCCCTGCGACTCGGCGGCACGCTCGAGCTCTCGGGCTGGGACATGACGATCCGCCGCAAGCGCGTCGCCGGGCTGCGGCGCGCGGCCGAGCGGGTGATGGGCATTCCCGGCGACGGCCCTGTAAGGCAGATCTGGCGGGGGCCGCGACCCGTGACGCCCGACGGCCTGCCGGTCGTCGGGCGCGTGCCGCGGCGCGAGCGCGTGATCCTGGCCACCGGCCACTGCATGCTCGGCCTCTCACTGGGGCCGATCACCGGCAAGCTGGTCGCCGAGCTCGCCGGCGGGCAGCCGCCGTCGCTCGACCTCACGCCGCTCTCGCCGGTCCGCTTCGGCTGACCAGGCCCGGTCGCCGACACGGTCAACAGCCCGTCGCTGACGGCGTCCCGGTGCCCGGCATGATCAGCACACTGGGTTGTATGCTGAGGCCCGGAGACAGGACTCCCGGGAGGGAGAGATGACGCACCACGACCACGATCACTCCCATGGCAGTCACCACCACGGGCACGACCAGGGCCATGGCCACACGCACGGCACCGTCGACCCGGCCCTGCTCTCGACCGCGCAGGGCATCTCGGCGGTCAAGTGGTCGCTTGTCCTGCTTGCGATCACCGCTGCGATCCAGATCGTCGTCGTCGTGCTCACCGGCAGCGTGGCATTGCTCGCCGACACGGTGCACAACGTCGGCGATGCCCTGACCGCGGTGCCGCTGTGGATCGCCTTCTCCTTTGCACGGCGTACTCCGACCAAGCGTTACACCTACGGCTTCGGTCGCGTCGAGGACCTCGCCGGGATCGCCGTCGTGCTGACCATCCTCTTCAGTGCGCTGTTCGCCGGCTACGAGTCGGTGCTGCGCATCATGCACCCGCAGACGATGAGCCACGTTCTTGTGGTGGCCGCTGCGGCCCTGGTCGGCTTCACCGGTAACGAGGCGGTCGCGCAGCTGCGCATCCGTACCGGGCGCCGAATCGCCAGTGTCGCCCTGGTAGCCGACGGACATCACGCCCGCATCGACGGCTTCACCAGCCTGGCAGTGCTGGCCGGCGCCCTCGGCGTGGGGCTGGGCTTCCCGCTCGCCGACCCGATCGTCGGGCTGCTCATCGCCCTCGCCATCCTGCGCATCGTCTGGCAGTCGGCCAGGAGCGTCTTCAGCCGTGCCATCGACGGCGTCGATCCGGAGGTCGTCGACGAGATCCACCAGGCCCTCGAACGCACGCCCGGCGTGGTGGAGGTCACCGAGACGCGTGTGCGCTGGCTCGGCCACCGGATGCTCGCCGACGTCAACGTCGCGGTGCCTTCCAACCTCTCAGTTGAGCAGGGACACGCGGTCGCAGTGGAGGTACGCCACCAGCTGCTCCATCAGCTCGAGTATCTCTCGGATGCGACCGTGCACGTCGATCCTGACACGGCCTCCGGGCAGGCGCATCACCGCATCCCGGAACACCGCCACGACGACCTTCCGGTCCACTCCCACTAGCGCACCACGGCTTGTCGTCCGCAGTCTGAAGGGGCAGTCGTGAGAGATAGCAGAGTCATCGGGTATGCTCTCTGTCGTGAACGACGACCCTGGATCTGACAAACGCTGCGGCCCGGCGCAAGATACCTGCCGCAGGTGCGTCGGGCCGATGCACTGTCGCTATGGCTGCGCGCCCGGTGAGTCTTCATGACAGAGGCGCTCCGCATCATCGGCGCCCTCGTGCTCGTCGGCCTCAACGCCTTCTTCGTCGCCACTGAGTTCGCCATCACGCGGGTCCGCCTGAGCCAGGTGGTAGAACTCGAGAAGCAGGGCAGACCCGGTGCCAAGGCGGCGCGCCACGCCGTGGAGCAGATCGACGCCTACCTCGCCGCCTGTCAGCTCGGCATCACCATCGCGAGCATCGGTCTCGGCGCGCTGGCCGAACCGGCCTTCGAACACCTGCTGGAGCCACTCCTTGGTGCGGTCGCCCCGAGTGTCGCCGCGGGCCTCAGCTTCGCCTTCGCCTTCGGCCTCGTGACCTTACTGCACGTGGTGCTCGGCGAGCTCGCCCCCAAGTCGCTCGCCATCGCTCGCACGACGCGCACCGTCCTTTTCGTCGCGCCCCCGATGCGGGTCTTCTACCTCGCCACCAAACCGCTGGTCGACGCCTTCAACGGCCTTGGCAACCTCGTGCTCAAGCCCTTCGGCATCCCGCCTGCCCGCGAGGTCGGCCATGCGCCCCACACCGAGGACGAGCTGCGCATGCTGCTTGCGCAGAGCGTGCGCGAGGGGCTGATCGAGACCTACGAGCGCGAGTTCGCGGAGAACGTGCTCGTGTTCGGCGACCTGCGCGCCCGTCAGGTCATGGTGCCGCGCGGCGACATCGACTACCTGGTGGTCGGTGAGAGCATCAACGAGGCGGTGCGCCGCGCGAGCGGCAGCCTGCACACGAGACTGCCGCTCTGCGAGGCTGAGGACGGCCTCGATGACCCCGTCGGAGTCATCAATTTCAAGGAGCTTCTGCGCCTCGCTCTCGAGGGCGTGGAGACGGACCTGAGCGAGCTGGCCCGGCCGCTCACGCGTGTCTCCGAATCGACACTCGTCGACCAGGTGCTGCGCGATCTGCGTCGGAAGCGTCAGCACATGGCGTTGGTGGTCGATGAGTTCGGCACCACCGTGGGCCTTGTCACCCTCGAGGACATCCTCGAGGAGATCGTCGGCGAGTTCGAGGAAGAGGAGGACGGCGAGCTTGACCTCGACATCCGGCGTGACGGCGACCTCCTTGTGGTGGCGGGAACCGCGCCGCTGGGAGATGTCGAGGACGCCCTCGGCATCGAGATCGAGAACGCCGGTGAGGCCACCATCGGCGGGCACCTGGTGGAGATGCTCGGGCGCGTGCCGGAATCCGGAGAGGTCGTCGATGTAGAGGGGCGTGCGGTCACGATCACGGCCGTCGACGAGGCGCGCATCGTGGAGCTGCGTTTCCCATTGACGCCGCCTCCCGAGAAGGAGAAGTGACGGGCCGACCGATGAAGCAACCGCCGATCTGAGACGGCGACCAGGTACCGCGTGTTGTGTCTCAGGGGCCTCGGAGACCGGACGGGCGCATGTAGCTATCCATCAATGAGCCGAACGTGGAGAGGCGAAGCGTTGCTGGTCCGCCGCCGACCGCAGGGCGCCTGGTCGCCGGGGGAGATGCAGGTTCCCAACCGCCACGGCCAGCCCCGACGAACCCCCGCCTGTCCCGCCGAAGCGCACGCATTTGGGTTGCAGAGGGGTTGCAGCAGAGCTTTCGGGAAGTCTCGCGAAGGGCTCGTGAGCCACGATTCACCCTGCAAGTACGTGCCGCGTCAAATAGGCCGGCGGGGCGATACCGTGGGGGGAAGCGCGCCCGCCGGCCGTCTCGACTGCCGCGACCGGGGGGCCGATTGGTCGTCGACAGTCTCGCTGGTGATGTTGCCGCGCGCGCCGCGGCCAAA
>JADGOB010000300.1 GCA_017883185.1 Acidobacteriota bacterium | reverse complement strand
CCACTCCCGATGCGCGGCGATTTCCGGAGAGATGCTGGCCATTACCCGGTCACCGGCCACAGATAGACAAGGCCCACAGGCTCGAAACGCGTGGCCCTCACGTCGTAGCTGCCTCGAATTCGCGCAGGCTCCGAATCGATTTCGCGGGCAAGGTCGTCGAGGCGTCGCATCCAATGCCGCTTGTCAGCCTCGATCTGCCGCAGTTCGTTGGCATCGAACGGCAGAAGACCCTGCGCCTTCTCGTAGCTGGCGGCCGTGGCGATGATCCGGGCACGTTGGGTCTCGAGGATCACGCGCATGTCGGCAGCTTCCTCGTCGCCGCGTTGGACGAGCTTCGCGGTGGCCTCGGCAATCAGTTCCTCCGCCTGCACGTGCAGGTGCGGACGCAGTTCGTCCAGGTCGCGCTTCGCCCCGGCAGCCAGGCGCTGTCGGACGGCCAGCGACGGTTCTTTCGAGTCAGGTGCGCTGAGTGTTTTCTCCAGGAGCGCGAGGGTCTTGTCGAGCGTGCGATCGGCGTAGGGCTTGAGCGGCTGCTGACGCACGTCCACGTCCGTCCATCGGGCTGCCACGGCCAGAATGTCGTCGTGAAGCCGCGATGCGCGCGCCCCGTAAAGCGACAGCCGGCCAAGCAAGATGACGCGCGGCTCCGGGTCGCTGGTAATCCCAATGCACGCACGCGCCAGGTCGTTGTGGACGAATCCCTGCGAACGGAATCGCCCGAGCAACCGCTGGACAAATCGGTGCTCCAGGTGCAGATGGACGGTCGGCGAATCGAGAACGCCCTGGTCTTCGAAGACCACCGGCCGGATGCCCTGCTGACGCCGCCAGTCCCACACCGGCTGACCACGTTTTTGCGGCGCGCGCAGCGTGTCGAGCGTATGCATCCAGGACGGGTCGTGCTGGGATCGCGAAGCGAGGTCGGGCAGAATGAAGTTGCCTGGCTGGTCGCCGGGCTCGAGTGCGGCTTCCCCCATAAGCTCCAGGCCGCAAGAGATCGTCTGTTGGAGGTCCGACGTTTCCAGACCCAGCCACTCGCGCGACTTGCCCAGCAATGACTGAAGCACGTCGATCTCGCGCTTGAGGTCTTGCTCCCGGCGACGCCCGGCTTCCAGTTCAGTGGACGCGGCTTTCTCACGCTCAGGCGCCAGTTGCTCACCCTCAATCGTCCTGGCCAGCGCGTCGGCCTCGCAGCGCGAGAATCCCAAGGCCAGACGCTCTTCGAGCCGGCGCTCCAGGACCGGCGCCAGACTCCCGAGCTGCTTGCGAATGGTCTTGGTCTTCTCGACCAGCGCCTTCAGAACCCGATCTTCCGGCCGCTGAGCGTAGACGAAGTAGTAGCATCGCACTTCGGATTCGCGCTGCAGCTTGCGGTCGATCCGGCCGTTGCGCTGCTCGAGCCGAGTGGGATTCCATGGGACGTCGAAGTGGAACAGATCCGCACAGTGGTTCTGCAGGTTGACGCCCTCGCGCGCCGCGTCCGTGGCAATCAGCACGCGCAACGGGTGTTTCGCCGGATCGGCGTTGAAGGCCCGCTTCACCTCTTCGCGCGCGTCATCTGGCATCCCACCATGAAAGGTGGCGATCAACGGGTCCGACTCGCGGCCGGGCGTCAGCGCCGCCCGAAGCTGCTTCTCGAGATACCGCTTCGTGTCGGCGTACTCGGTGAAGATGAGCACACGGCGCGGGTGGTTCTTGATCCAAGTGACGAGGTGCTTCACGCGTGAGTCGGGCAGGCCGCGGGCAGTCTCCGCCACGTCGGTCATCCGGGCGAGAAGATCACGCTAACGGACAAAGGCGTCTTGGCTGGTGTAGAAGGACGCGGCCGTGGCGACGGCCATCGCCGTGTCTTCTTCCTGCCGCGTGTTGTCTTCGCCGACTTCTGCCCGCTCGTCATCTCCGTCCGGAGGCTCGAGCAACAGCCGGCGGGTCGAGGACGTCACGCGGGCGGGCGCGGGCGGCGGCGCTGCCGCCGGTGAGGAAGCTGCCAACTTCGCCAACTGGGTCTCGAACGCCTTCCGGTGCACGCGCAGCGTTGATGCGAACGCCTCAATCGACGACAGCAAGCGCTTCTGGAGGCCGCACAAAACCAACGCTGCCGCCGCCTGCACCGACTTGGGCGCGTCTTTCAGGCGCTCGTCGCGGGCCTGGCGATACTCGTCCAGCAACTGCGGAAGCAGCAGCTCCGGGTTGTCGGGTGCCAAACCGTCGATCGGCACCTCCACGATCCTGCGCTCGGGGAAGCCGCCTTGGAGCTTGCGGAGGTCGTCCTTCAGGCGCCGGACCATCACCGGTTCCAGTTCCTTGACGTTCTGGACCGGGACGCCACGACAGAACCGCTGCGGGTCCAGGATCTCGAGCAGGGCCGAGAAGCTGTTCGAATGACCGTTGTGCGGCGTGGCCGACAAGAATAACCGGTGCTCGAACCGCGGCGCCAACTCGCGAATCGACCTCGTGAACTGCGAGTCGATCGCATACCGCGCGCCGCTGGCCGGCGCCGCGTTGTGCGCCTCATCCAGAATCAGCAGGCTGCCCGGTGCGAACGTTCCCAGCCAGTCGCGCAGCGGCGACGCATGCTCTTCGTCTCTGAGCAAATGGTGCGAGACGATGAACCGCGAGTGCGTGGACCACGGATTCACCGAGTAGCCGCGTTCCTGACGCATCCGGCGGACGTAATCGCGGTCGAACACGACGAACGTCAGGCCGAAGCGGGCGTCCAGTTCCTCTTTCCACTGCAGCACCACCGACGGCGGCGCCGCGACGACGATGCGCCTGACCCGTTGACGCATCAGCAGTTCACGAACGATGAGCCCGGCCTCGATCGTCTTCCCAAGGCCCACATCGTCTGCGATGAAGAGGTTGACACGCGGGAGCAGCAGCGCCTTGCGGAGCGGCTCCAACTGGTAGGCGTCAATTCTGATGCCGGCGCGGTAGGGCGCCTGGAACAGCTTCGGATCCGTGGACGTCACCGAGTTCCATCGCAGTGTCCGGTAGTACGCCGCGAACCATTTAGGCGGGTCGAACTGGCCGAGGGCGAGCTTCGACCAGTCCGCCTCGTTCATCCGCTTCGCGTCCAGCTCGCGCTCCCACAGGACCTCCAGCTCTTCCCCTTCCGCGTCGTCTTCCAGGCAGGAGAGACGGACCAGCGTTTGGTCGCCGGGGTTGGGCGGTGGTTCCACCGCCTCGACGAGGTATCGCCGGGAACGAACGCGAACGATTTCGCCCTGTTCGGGCGGGAGATCTGGTGAGGTCACGGTGCTCGGTATCTGGGGAAACTGGGAGTCGACGGACACGGAGAACCCGGCCGATGATGCTGGCGGCGCAACCGTAATGTCAAGTGCGGACGGCCCACTCTGTGACGCAGTGGATCCACTGCCGCATCGGGACCACGCGGCCGCGTGGTTCAGAATTCCATCCGCAACGACAGTTGGAGGCGGCGGGGAGCTTGCGCGGAGACCGACTGGCCGAAGAACGGCGAGCTCATGTTGCCGACGTAGGGGTTGTAGTTCACCCGGTTCAGCACGTTGAAGGCGTCCACCCCGACGGTGGCCTTCGGCCCGTCCTCGCCGCGGCCCAGTTCGATCTCGTGCGACCACCGCAGATCCAGCCTGGCAGACCCTGGCCCTTCCAGGCTGTTGCGCGGGACGCCCGCTGGGCGCGCCTTCGTCGTGCCGTTG
>JADGOB010000299.1 GCA_017883185.1 Acidobacteriota bacterium | reverse complement strand
CCAGCAAGTCCATGGGCTCCCTCGGGCCCTCACGAGGCGTGCGCCGCCGGCGCCTGACCTCCAGCGGCGCCGGAGCGGGCATGTTCCGGACGAGTGAGGTAGCGCTAATCCCAGAGGTCTCCGACGAAGGCTCCGTCAGAGCCGCGTCATTTCGCCGCCAGAGGGCTCGCGCATCATGAGTGGTCACCGTCGAGATAGAGCCACCTACCAGCCCGCCGGACGAACCGACTCCGCTCAACCAGAACGCCGCGCCGTCCCTCTGCCGTGCACCAACGCGCGGTGAAGGCGACCTCGCCGTCCTCGTCGCGCTCGCTGCCGGCGACCACATCCGCAATCTCCAGCCCGGTCCAGCTGAGAGCGGGATCGACGACAACGCTGTCTGGGCGCGTGCGGGGGTGCCATGTGCGAAAGAGGTAGTCGGCATCCCCCACAGCGAAGGCGGCGTACCGCGATCGCATCAGCGCCTGCGCGGTCGGCGGGTCGGCGGCACCGCAGTGAAATCGGCCGCAACATCGGCCGTACTCCTCGCCGGTTCCACAAGGGCAGTCCTTGGGCAGCACGAGTCGAACGCTACCTCTGCAGGCGCCGGCGACGCCTCCCTCCCGAAGCGCGTCACATCGCCGCGTTGGCAGCCACTAGCGCAAGCCGACGTGGCCGGCCGAGCTGTCACGCCAGTCTTCCGTCGCGCGTCGCCATCAATCCGGGGTGGTTAAGGCGCGGCCATCCGCCAAGGCGAGGGCTGGTGTCAGGAGTTCCTGGCCGTACTCCCGAGATCCCGAAAACAGCGCGTCCAGCATTGCCTCCTCACGGCCCGGCAGGTCCCGAAGCTTCTGCGCGGCGAAGGCCAGCCAGGCGGTATGCGCTCGGATCACCCAGTCCGCGGCCTCGCTCCCGTCGTATGGTGCGACCCGGCAGTCGGCGAGCCGGCGGTGTTCGTCGGGGGTATCGAGTAGCGGCAAGAGCTTGGTGTCACTCTGCACAAGCGCGATTCGGAGTGGCCCGCGGGTTCGGGCGTTGGGTACGAATCCGGTGTCCTCTTCCAGGAGGACGTCCGCGACCTCGGCAGCGGTCGTGATCGCGCCATTCGACCAGCCGACATAGATGCTCCTGAGTAGGGCATCCCTTGTCTCTGGTGGCGTCGGGATGTCCATGCCTCGCTGACGGAGCAGCCGTAGAACTCCTTGCTCTTGGTTCTTTGGAGTCCGGGCGATATGCCTTGTCTCGTCAGTCTTCGCGCCCTGCTGGTTCTCCAGGAGGGTGACCTGGAGGTCCTGCTCACCCCGTACGACGTTCACCGTGTCGTTCATCGCTGTGAGGAACTCCCCGAAGGACCGGAAGCCGTAATTGCGCTCGTCGAATGATGGATCCAGGGATCTCATCCGCTTCTTCAACCAGGCGGCAAGAACGGGTGTGGTGACGGAGTCGTTCACGGCAGTGACGAGCAGGGGGCGTACCGAGGCGAGGTCGAACTCAGCAGCGACGGCAGCGCGCGCGCTGGGATCCACAGCGGCGACGAGGGTGGCCCAGTACTTGTACTCGGAACAGACAGCCACGAGGCGACGGCTTGCGGAGGCCTCGGTGCCGACACCAACGACGATCTTGCCGAACTCGCGTAGACGTTGCACGAGTGGTGAGTAGTCGCCATCACCGGCGACGAGCACGAAGACATCAACCTCTGGGTGAACCATCAGAGTCTCCATGGCATCGACGGCCATCCGGATGTCCGCTGCGTTCTTCTGTTGCGCTCCGAACCGCTTCACCTGAATCAGATCCACACCGTTGAGGCCCAAGTCCTCTTGGTACTTTCCGAACTGCGGCCGGGACCAGTCGGCGTAGGCCCGGCGCACAGCCGCGTTTCCGTAGTCGCGGCACAGCACTTCTAGCGCCTCGTAAGGAACGGGATTGGTGTGGCCCGGGAGGGTTCCTTCCGCCCCGATCACCAAGTTCTCGAAGTCGATGAAGACCGCAACTTGTGCGCCGGTGGCTCTAGTCATGCTGGTGGCCAAGACATCCCCTATCCCGAGTCGTTGAACATAGTGTCCCGGAGAACCGGCGATCCGGCCCAGCCTGTCGCATCGGCTGCCCCGCGTCTTCCCGCCGCGTTCTGGCGCGTGCGATTTCAGGCCGCTCGTAGCGCGTGTGCGAGCTTCCGGTGTATCTCGGCAACGGTGTCGGCGGTGAAGGGTCCTTCTGCCTGGAGCTTGGGATAGAGCTTCTTTGGCCACAGTGCCTGCACGCCGCGGGTGGTGAAGGTGCCGCCGATCAGTGGCCAGTCTGCTTCGACAAAACAGAGCACACCGTGGACCGGGACATCGTCGTCGAGCAGGCCGCGCACGACGTCGACCTGCTTGAGCACTCCGTCGACGAGTTTGGTGCAGTCGCGAGAACCGACGAGCAGTCGTTCAACGCGAGGCCGGAAGAGGCCACCTTCGATCTTGAGGTGAGGACGCCCCCGGTACTTCTTGGCATCGATGACATAGACGCCGCTGGCGGTCACGGCCAGGTGGTCGATGTTCGCCTTGCTTCTCGGGATCCGCCGGTCATGCAGCAGCCGGAGCGTGTCTGAGGCAAGCCGGTCGAGGCCCTTGCCGAGTCTCTCTTCTCCAAGCGCGCCGATGTCCCAGGCGGTCGTGGACTGCTGTTCGTCGCTAACCGCGAGCATCAGGCCGCCGAGTTTCGGGTGCTTGGTCCTGATGCGTTCTTCACGCTTTGCCTTGCGCCGCTCGAACTCTCGACGCGCTGACGCTCCCGCGGTACCGGACTCGACTACTTCCACGACAGCGGGCTCGACGACTTCCACGACAGCGGGCTCGACAGCAGGGCGCACGTCGTGACTGACGCACCGGACCGTCTTCGTCGTCCGTTCGTAGATCGCCTCGACCTTGGCGGGAAGCTCAACCCCACACACCCGGCAGGCGCCGGCGTATCGCAGGCGCATGCGCTTCTCGTCGGCTCCCCCGTCCACACCACTACCGTACGGTGAACGGGCTCTCCAAGAAGGCGATCCGACCGCATAGGCTGTTGCGTCACTCCGCCGCGTTTCGGCGATGCGGACGACCGGATCTGCTTGAGTGGACGCCGGCTAGCGACAGCCCGGGTCAGCGCCGGTCCAAGTCCATGGTCACCTGCGGCCGCTGATACGCTCCCGGGCTAAGCGTGAGGGAGCGCCCGCCCAGTGACGCAGAGCCACACAACAGAGGAGTCACATTGTGAAGGTCCCAGGCAGAGTCACGTCACCTGGGCGCACGCCAGGGAAAGATGCCCGCCAGTCCCAAAGGATCCGCCCGATCCTCATCGTTCTGGTGCTCTTCGTGTTGATATCTGCCGCCGTCTGGGCCGCACTCTTCCTCACCGCCTCAACGACGAAGAACGATGTGCGGCGCCTCGTCCAGACGCAGTGCAGGCTCGCTAGCACCTCTTTCGCCGGCGACGTCTCCATTGAAGGAGAAGGCATCGCAGGAACTGCCAGAGTCCCCTACGTCGACAGCACCGGCTCACACACCGCGATCGTTCGCATCGGGGCAGACGGGGCATACTCCCTGGAGACCTGCGGACGCTGACCCGCCCTGCCAGCATGGCCTACGACATGAAGCCGACCGTCGACCAGATGCTGACAGACACCCCTGCCATCACGCCGCATGCTGCCGTCAACAGAAGCCTGGGCGTCTACCTCCAGGCCCTATTCAGGGATGGCACGTCGGCACCC
>JADGOB010000114.1 GCA_017883185.1 Acidobacteriota bacterium | reverse complement strand
CATGCTGCCGATCCAGGTGCTGATCAACAACCTCCTGTACGACTTCTCGCAGACCACCATCCCCACCGACGAGGTGGATGCGGAATGGCTGACCAAGCCGCGCCAGTGGACGATTGACAAGATCCTGCGTTTCATTCTCTTTATCGGGCCGATCAGCTCGATCTTCGATTACCTGACGTTCTTCCTGATGCTGTACGTGTTCAACTGCTGGCACAACCCGGCCCTGTTCCACACCGGCTGGTTCGTGGAGTCGCTCTTCACCCAGACATTGATCATCCATGTCATTCGCACCAACAAGATCCCGTTCATCCAAAGCCGGGCCAGTTGGCCGCTCATCCTCACGTCCGTGATCATCGTCGCGGTCGGCGCCTGGCTGACGATTTCGCCCTTGGCGAACACGCTCGGGTTCGTCCCGCTGCCGTCGCTGTACTGGCTGTTTCTGGCCATCATGCTGCTGGGCTACGCGATTCTCACACAGTTGGTGAAGACCTGGTTCATTCGGCGGTTTGCCGAATGATGGCGTGTGGCTCGCTCATACGCCCCACACCCAGTCGCGAATCTCGGGTGGATCCTCGAAGTGCGCACGGGCGTGCGCGGCCGCATGCTCAATCGCCGCGCGGCAGTCGGCGGTGAGCGTCGCGGCACGAGCGCCCACGCGCGACGGGGCGTTCGTGCGGCGCGATCGATCTTCCGTCCGCTGAACACCTCACTGCTGCCACAGAATGGGGGCGGTTTCCAGGGGAACCGCAACGCGTCGTGGTGGGATGTCTGTGGGCAGAAGACTCCATATCTGGTTGCTGACGCAGATTGGGCCGCTCACAGTGTCTCCCTCGGATTCTGCAGCGTCACTCATGCGCGACGCCGCCCGACGCCGGCCGAATCGTGCGGTGAATCACACCGGAGTCGACCGCCACGCCCGTGCGAGACGTCGTTTGAAAGTACATGTCATCACCGGCGAATTCGATCATCATGAACGAGCGATCGGTATCGAATCCCTTCGCCGTGATCGCCGAGGGCGCCAGATTGCCGGCGCGCAACGATCCGGATGCCCCTTCAATGAAGTAGTAGATGCCCTTCTGCGGACGTATCCGCTCGAATACATGGTCATGGCCGGAAAACACGACATCTACGCCGTACTTGACGAACAGGGGTTCGAGCACCTTCCGCAGATCGATGGCCGGACCGTGATACCTTCCAGAGGAGTACAGCGGGTGATGGAAGTAACAGATCTTCCAGTCTCCATTGCCGGCCTCCCGTAGCTGGGTCTCGATCCACGCCGTCTGCTTCGGGTCCATGTAGTTGCTGTCCAACGCGAAGAAGCGCACGTGGCCCTTCTTGTAGGTGTAGTAGTTCGCGCCGTTCATGTTGAAGGGCTTGTAGAACCGCTCGTTTGTTGTGTCGTGGTTCCCCAGCGTGGCGTAAAACTGCACGCCGGCGTCCAGAAGCAACTTGTAGGGCACCGCGAAGGCCTTCTCGAAATCGGACGGCTGGCTGCCCGTGTAGATGTTGTCACCCAGTGTGATGACAAACTCGAACGGGAAGGCCTTGCGCGACTTCACCATTTGCTGCGCGACGTCGATCTGGGGCTGCTCACCCGTGCCCATATCGCCGATCGCGGCCAGACGGACCGAATTCGCCTGGAGCGGAAACGCGAAGTCAGCCGCGCCGCTGGCCGACACGACCAGTGTGACAACGGCCAACAGAACCAGCGAGAGAACGCCGCGACGGCGCATACGTGTCTCCAGTTCCTATGATGCCGGGGGAAGGATGAGGCGAGCGACGTCGACGACCAGACGCGATTTTACGTCAATCACGATCAGCGTCCGGCCCACGACGCGGTATGCGACCTCGACGGGCAGCGGCGGAAATGCTGTCAACAGCGCAGGCGAGAGGGCCGTAATCGGCTCGGTGTCCGGGTAGATGCCGTTCACCACTAGAAGCATGGTCGAGTCGGCCGCGCCCGGTTTCATGTACGCGCGTGAGTTCGCCGAGCGCGGGCCCTCGAGCGCGGCACGGCTGGCATGGCGAAACGCCTCGCGGGCCGCGGGCGTGAAAATGTCGCCCGGCTTCGCGCGCGGCCTCGCCTCCCGGATCTTTCTCGCCAGGGCCTGTTGATGCGCCGTAATCATTTCCGGCAGGTCCGTGGGCTTCAAGGCGGGGAGACTCGACTCGACCGTCTGCTGCACCTTGACGTACGCCTGCACGCGGGCAGAAAACTCCTTGAAAGCAGCCGCATCGTCGGCCCGTTCCTTACTCGGCGCGGCACCTTGGCCCGCGAGGAGCCGGGTGGCGACGACGCAGAGGAAGAGGGCCACCAGCCCTGACACCCCTCGACATCGGATCCAACGCTTCGTTCTCATTCGGCTCTCCTCGGCGGCAGGGCTTCTCGAGCCGCGTGAACGGCCTCCTTGACAGCCTCTTTCACCGCCTCCTTGACGACCTGCTTCATCGTGACCTTGACATCCTTGTCGTGGAGCACTTCATCCCCGGCCTTGATCACCGCCTGCCCCACCGCCTTCTTCACGGTGGTGGCGAGTGGTTGCAGTTCTTTCGTGAAGACCGCGACCGCTTTCGCGATTTCCTTGGTGGACGCAGCGGTCAGCTCCTCGACCGGCGCGTCCACTGCGTCTGGTGGAATCGACACGCTCTTGGTGCTCGTCCTGGTCCAGTCGGACTCGAATGTGTCGATCAACTTCTTCAAGGCCTTCGGGTCCCGAAGGATGAGGCCAACTTCACGGCGCGAGTCCAGTTCGGCCGCGCGAAGGCTTTGGCTGCCGACGAAGGCCTGGCGCCGGTCGCGGATGATCGTGCGCGTGTGGAGCCGCGTACCCGCCAGCTTCTGCACCTCGAACGAGGTCCGTGCTGGCACCTGGCCGATGACCTTGACCTCCACGCCCGCCTTCGCTCGCTCCTGCAGGATTCGCAGCATCTCCTTGTCCGAGATCCTGGGGTCGTAGATCAGCAGTTGCTTCCTCGCCCGCTTCAGGAACGTGCCGAGGACGTGCCGGGAGTTCGCCGGGCTCACCACAAACGTCTCGACCTTCGGCGCGTACCGGGTCCGCGTGCAGTCAGCCTCGAACAGTTTCGCCGCTTCCTGGAGGCAGTTCGGCCGGTTGGTGACGACTCCGAATCCCCGGCTGTGATCGATATCGAGACGCGTGAAGTTGAACGAGAGGACGTACAGGACGCGGCGATCGATCAGGATGTACTTGCCGTGGTACCGGGTGAGGTCGTCGGCCGTGCGCACCACAGTGATCCCGGCCTCGAGGAACCGCAATTCGAGTTGGCGCAGGCTTCTTTCGCCGCCGCGGTTGGCAAAGGCGATGAGCGCGGTCACCCGGACGCCCCTCGCGGCTGCCGCCCCTAGCGCCATCTCGACGTCCTTGCGGTCGAGGCGGAAGATGGCAATCTCCACGCTCTTCTTGGCACGCTTGATCGCGGAGAGCAGCGGCGCGACACCGTCCGCGGGCTCGATGATCAACCTCACGACTGGGTCTCCCCCATCGTCGCCTGCCCGCCGACCTTGCGCTGCCTCCAGATCATCACAGGGCCTCGAGCGCCGCAATCCGTTGCCGGATCGTTCTCGTCAGCGTCTCGACGTCGCCGGCCCCATACCCGGCGGCGCGGAAACCGTCGCGGATCTGGTCGTCCGTCAACATCGACAGCCGCTGCCCCAGCCATCTCGCGTCGGCGCGTGGGATATGCCTGGTGATCTTCTCCATCTTCGTGCGTTCGCGGTAGTTGGAGGCCGAAACGGCCCACAGGAAGAAGGGGCGGCTGTGGAGCACGAAGTCAATGAGATCCGGGGTGACCCTCGCGATGAACTTCGAGCCTTCATAGTCCTTGGGCACGCCCTTGGACCTCGTCATCACGTTGCCGGTCTTCCCAAACGTGGCGCCTCCGTCGCTGACCACGTAATGGCGCTCGCCGTCCACCACGTAGATGGAGTTGTTGACCTGCTTCAGGTCCCAGTTGTTCAGGAGCGACATCATCACGCGCAGGCCGTTCAGTTCCCGCTGTCCGAGAAACGGATTGTCGAACCAGTCCCAGTCCCCAAGCTTCTTGACCGTGGTCCGCTTCCGTTCCAGGCGGGCGCCGTGGACGATGCCGTCGGAGGAGACAAAGTCCCGGCCACGCCGCAAGGTCGGCAGCCCCTTCACCGTGAGCTCGGCCAGGTAATAGTCTTCGTCGGCAAAGTAGCCGGCCGCCCACAGAAACCGCGTCGCCGCCGTTTCCGGCCGCGACTCCTGCCCCAGCTTGACCTTCCATTCGACGCCCTGCCCGTCGGCGACATCGAACTTCGGGCTCGACGCGAGCGGGTCCTCTCTGACGAACGTGAACGTGCCCGTCGGGTCCGGCGCGTGCGCCTTGCCACCGGCCCCATACATCAAGTCCAGGGAGGCTACGTCGCCGGGATCCCGCCAGATCCGTTCCGGCAACGTGGCGGCGACGGCCTTCTCGGTGCTGGTGTCCTTCTTCTGCGCGGTGATGCTGGCCGACAAGGCCGCCACGGCCAGCATCAGAATGGCGCACAACCTCAGAGCGGTTCGTCGCATGGTCATGGTCCTCCGGCCCTTCCCGGTGACGGTCCTTGCGGAAGCCCGTTTGCCAAGACTTCTCGCGTCTCGCCGCTATGGTGTCCGATAGCGCGATGACGTGACGATGATCGTGACCTGGGTTCCTGGAGGCAGGTCCAGATACTCGTCGCGGTCCTGCGCCAGGATCGCGCCGCCGGCGCCGCCAACCACTGCGCCGATGGCCGCGCCTTTGCGACCGCCGGCAATAGCGCCGATGATCGCTCCGAGGGCTGCGCCGACCGCGCCCTGTTGAATGGTCGCGTCGGTGCGGTTCCGATCGGGCACGCCGCCCGAGGCATCGACCCGCAACGTCACGCCGCCGGGTGTGCGCACGGTATTGAGGACCGCATCGAACTCAGCCGTCTGACCGTCGCGCAGGTGGATCATATCGAAATCGACTCGCATATCCGCGTTGCGGCCCTGGCCGTACGGCGTGATCCGCGCGATGACCCCTTCGATCCGGGCGCCCTGGTACTCCTCCGGGCTCCGTACGGTCATCGAGAACCGCTCGCCGCTCCGCGATGTACGCGTGCTGAGCGAGGTGTCCAGCACGGCGACGATCCGCGTGCCGTCTGGCACGCTGAACGGCCTTGGTTCGGGCCGTGGGGCGTAGCCGGGTTCCGGCGCGTAGACATCCCAACGCGGTTGGTTGGCAACCCTTCGGTAGTAGCTTTGAATGGTCACGGGCTGCCGGAGATCATCACTGTCCAACCGCCGCGTGACGAGCAAGCCGTCACCGTTGTTCAGCGGCTCGAAGGTCACGAGGAAGTCGGTGCTGCGGTTGCCGCTCGTCGAGACCGACAGCCGGTCGCCGATGAACCCGGCGCGCGTGACCGTCACTCGTCCGCCCGGCCCAGGTTCGTTTCGCGTCCGCCCGTCCGCGTCGAACGTCGCGCGTGGACCGCTCGACGAGCTGATCGTGACCGTTCGTCCGTTGCGATCGATCGCGAGTGTCGTCGGGGGTTGCAGCCGGCGCAGCAGGCTCTGATAGGCGCGGTCGCGCTGAGGCTGCGACAAATTGCGAGTGGCCAGATCGGCCGCGCGCTGCGCATTGTCACCACGCGTCGTTTCGAGCTCGTACGTCCCCGACATCGCGATGGACGCCGGCCCATTGCGTTGTGGCTGTCCCCGCTGTGCCGCGAGGCTCACGCTGCCCGCCGTCAGCACCACGAGACCAAGAAGTCCGAGTGTGCGTCGTGCCTTTTTCATAATCACCATCATGTGAATCCGCAAATTCAACCTAGCTCGTTGGGCTCACCGAACACCCGCGAAGGCGCCACGTTGGTCCATACGCAGTGTTGCCAGAGAGCACAAACTGCGCCCTGTCAGGATGATAGCCAGCCCTGATCCGACGCGCTGTCCTGTTCCGAACACAATGCAAGTTCCCCTACACTCCCAAGCATCGGGAGCCAGCATCAGAATGGCGTACAACGTCAACGCGCTTCGTCGCACGGTCCTCCGGCTCTTCCCCGGTGCCGGTCATTGCGCCACGGCCACTGGTGAAGCTGTGCCGGTCGTGGCCTCCTCGGGGGTTTGGATTCTGTACAATTCCGCATAGACGCCGTTCTGAGCCATGAGCGCTTCGTGCGTGCCCTGTTCGGCCAGTTCGCAGTCCTTGATGACGAAGATGACGTCCGCGCGGCGGATCGTACCGAGACGATGGGCGATGACGACGGACGTTCGACCCTGCATCAGTCTGTCCAGGGCTTCCATGACGGCCTGCTCAGAGACGGCGTCCAGACCGGCCGTCGGTTCGTCAAGAATCAGGATCGGTGTGTCGCGGATGACGGCGCGGGCAATCGCGATACGCTGGCGTTGACCGCCCGAGAGCGTGACGCCGCGCTCGCCGACCATCGTGTCGTAGCCGTCGGGCATCGCTTCGATGAATTCATGCGCGTTCGCGAGCTCGGCCGCGCGCCTGATCTCGTTGGGCGGGGCGCCAGGCTTGCCGTACGCGATGTTTTCCCAGATCGTCGTGCGAAAGAGCAGCGTGTCCTGCAGGACAAAACTCATCTGGTCGCGCAGCGACTTCAACCGGTAGCGCCGGATGTCCGCGCCCTGAATGACGACCTGTCCCGACACCGGATCGTAGAACCGGGGAATCAAGCTCACGATTGTCGTCTTCCCCGCCCCTGACGGACCCACAATGGCCGCGACCTGTCCCGCTTCGACCTTGAAGCTGACATCCTTGATGATCGGCTTGTCCGCTCCATAGCTGAAGCTGACCTTGTTGAACTCGATCTGACCGGTGAACGTCGGAGCCCGGCGTGCGCCTGGCAGGTCGCGGACAAGACTCTCGATGTCGAGCACTTCCTGAAGGCGCTCGTAGCCGACCATCGCCTTGGAGACGGTGTCGGTCATCTTCGAGAGATCGCGCATCGGCTTGTACATCTTGCCCAGATAGAGGAGGAAGACGATGAGCACGCCGGCGCTGATCTGTCCGGCCAGGGCGAGTCGCGCGCCATACCCCAGCACCAGACAGGTGCCAATCGCGACGATCACCTCGACCACCGGGGCCAGCCTGGCCTTGAGGGTTCGGGCCTGCAGGCCGGCCTCGACGTTGGCCAGACTCTCAGAGTCGAATCTCTTCTGCTCGTAGTCTTCCCGCGCAAAGGCCTTGACCACGCGGATGGACGTCAGCACTTCCTCCACGACGGACAGCAGTTCGCCTTCTTTCGTGCGCACCGCCCGCGAGGCCTTCTTGATGCGCCCCGTGTAGCGGTACACCACCACAAAGAGCACGGGCATCACAGACAGTGCGATGAGAGTGAAGCGCCAGTTGAGGTAGAACATGACCGCGATCATGCCGGCCAGTGTCATCAGGTTGACGACAATGCCGAGCAGCGCAGAGTCGATGAAGTTCTGAATGACTTCGATATCGCTGGTGACCCGCGTGATCATGTCGCCCGTCCGCGCCTTGTCGTGTTCGGCGAGCGACAGCCGCTGGATGTGGTGGTAGATGGTCCGGCGCAAGTCGTGTCCCACCCACTGACTCACGCTGGTCGTCAGGTACTTCTCGAAGTACGCACTGACGGCCCCGATAATCGCAATGCCCGCCACGGCGGCCACGGCGAAATTCAGCACGGCATACGGGCCCTGGCCGAAGATCCCGGTCACCGTGCGGCCCAGGAGCCCTGGCAGTGTCTTCGAGTGCTGAAGGTTGTCGATGACGACCTTGATGGGCCACGGCTCGAGAATAGCTGTGAGCGTCTCGCCCAGGACGGCGATCAGCGCCAGCGTCAGACCCTTCCAGTGAGGCCGGACGAGGTCGATGATCTTCAGCGCCCGGGGCGAGGATCGAGACTTCGGAGGAGTGTTTGGCTCTTCGGGCATGCCTGCTCACCATCGAGTGGCCGAGGGACGCGCGACGGCCGTGGTGGCCGCGCGCCCCTGGGCCGACCGCACGGCGGCCGGGTGTCGATTCGTCAGCCTGCTAGCGAAGCGGCTGCAAGTTGAGGATCACCGACAGCACGGGGCCCAGGACGGTGTACCTTCCGGTCGCATGCACGCCATATCGGTAGCGGCCGTAATAGCCATCTTCATAGCCGCGACGGAAGCCCTGGCGGAAGTAGTAGCGGTAGTCGTCCCGCTCTATGTAGAAGCCACCATATCCGTAGTTCCCATCCTGATAGGCATACGAATTCAGGTAATTGAACGCCCAGCGATCCTGCCGGTCTGCCTGTCCAGCCCCGAAACCCTCCTCATAGCCATAGTTCACGGCCTGCCGGAGCACGACGGCGCCGTACTCATTCGTCTCGTAATATCGGCCTCCACGAGAGTACCGATAGCTTGGAGGCGTGTAGAAGTAGGGGTCACCGCCGTAGTTGTAGTTGGGTGCGTTCTGGATACTCAGCTGCTGCTGACGGAGGCGCGCGATGTACTGCTGTTGAAAATCGTACTGCGCCGAACGCTTCTGCTGCTGCAGCTGCACGGCCTGCTGTGGTGCCAGACGCTGCTGCTGATCCAACTGGTCGCGATACTGCACCAGCCGTTGCTGCTGCTGACCGATAAGCTGTTGCTGCTCCTGCTGTGGCAGACGCCGTTGCAGCTGCCGCGGCTCCGCCTGTCCCTGCTGCTGTGGCGGGCGCTGTGGCTGCGGCCTTTGCGGCACCGGCTGCTGCTGTGGCGAGCGCTGTGGCTGCGGCCTCTGCGGCTGCGCCTGCTGCCGTAGCGGGCGCTGTGACTTCTGCGGCTGCGCCTGCTGCTGTGGCGGGCGCTGTGGCTGCGGCTTCTGCGGCTGCGCCTGCTGCTGTGGCGGGCGCTGTGGCTGCGGCTTCTGCGGCTGCGCCTGCTGCTGCGGCGGGCGCTGCTTCTCCTTCTGCTTTTGCGCCTCTTTCTGTTTCTTCTGCTCTTGCTGCTTTGGGTCCTGCTGCGATTGTGGCTGCGCGTTGGTCGGCACAACCGTTCCGACGAACGACACCGCGCTAATGGCAGCCGCAGCAACGAACATCCGGTTCAACATGCTGACGCTCATGCACACCAATCCTCTGAACAACGGTTTCCTCGTGCCCTGATGAAGGTCGTTCGCCACGGGTCAACGCCCGCGCCCGCGCAGCGACCCCACAACACGACAGTTTAGTTTAGAAGGGACGGAAGCGCGCGTCTGTTCACTTTCGGACACTGCGTGTCGCGGTTGGGCTGGGGTTCGAGCTGCTCGCCGCGGTCTCTCGCGGGCACATTCACCAGTATGGCCGGGTCCGCCATCTTGCCGGCAGAAGGACATCCGACCATGCAGCGCGCCATGGTAGTCCGCGTACCCCCAGTTCCGCCCGCCGTCGCTCGAAGCTCTGCCAGTAGCGCTCCTGGCACTCGGTTCCGAAGGCCTCCTCGACGTAGCACCTCAAGATCCCGCTGGACGGCAAAGCCTCCCTGGTTCGGCCGGCGCTGCATGCAGTCACGGACTGGTGTGCGCTCTTCGCGGACACCCTCGAATCGTAGGAGCGGGGCGCGGGCCCCGTCTGTCCCCAATTGTACAGTCGCGCGGAGTCCAGCGTGAGCGAAATCCCGAATCACGCGCAGATGTTCTGAAGTGAACAGTCTTGGCATCGTACCCTCGTCCAGCATATGTACAGCTCGAAGCAAGAGAACTCGCGTGCATGCCAGCATGGCGATCCTTCAGCTTCCACTCACCGAAGAGGAAGACATGGAAACCCTGTTGATCGTTCTGCTCGTGTTGTTCGTGCTCGGCGGCGGAGGCTGGGGATACCGTCGCTGGCGCGGCTAGCGCCTCCCGGCTGAGAGCAGGGCCCCGCGCGACAATCGTAACCTGGAACTGGAGAAATGCAGATGAATTCACCATCCTTGAAGCGCTTGTTCTGGTCGGCGTCAGCGGCACTGGCTTTCCTGCTGGCGGTCGCGCCTGTGCTCGTGGCGCAGACAGAGCCGGCCAGCCAGGCGGGCGACGCGAAGATCGACCTCAACACGGCGAGCCAGGCAGTGCTCGAGAGCCTGCCGGGCGTCGACGCGGCCACGGCGAAACAGATCATCGCCGGTCGGCCTTACACCTCCGTGGCCGACCTGTCGAAGGCCGGGCTGTCGGCCAGCACGATTGAGGGGATCACGCCGCTCGTGAAGGTCGGTCCCCTGGGGACGGCCGCCTCAGCGACCAAGAAGGGCGCGCAGAAGGCGGCGACCGGTGTCGGGAAGGGCGCCGACGCAACAGCGAAGGGTATCGAGAAGGGCGTGAGCGCGGCCACCAAGGGCGTCCAGAAGGGCGCGGCAGCCACCGCGTCGGCCGTAGACAAGGTCAATCGGAAGATGACCGGCGCACCGCGGGAGCCACCGCAGGCCGGGATGGTCTGGGCCAACCCCGCCACGAAGATCTACCACAAAGAGGGTGACCCGTCGTACGGCACGACCAAGAAAGGCAAGTGGTTGACCGAGGAGGAAGCCGTCAAGCAGGGCTATCGCCCGGCGAAACCGAACTCGGCCAAGGAGAAGCAGCAGGAGGAATGCCAGTGACGACTTCACCAGCGCAGGAGACTCGGGACCATCGTTTCCTGATGGGACTCATCGCAGGCGCCGTGCTCGGGGCCGGGCTGGGAATGCTCGTCGCCCCGCGGGCCGCAGTGGAGCTCCGCAGGCGACTGGCCGGCTCGGCGAAGAGCCTCGGGAAAAGCGCGTCCGAACGGTATCAGCAAGCCAGCGCCCAAGTGCGCGCTGCGGCGAAGGAGTACACGAGCAAAGGGCAGGCGACCCGTGACAGCCTTGCGGAGGCCGTCGTGCGTGGCGCGCAGAGAGTCGAGCGGTACGCAACGGAGGCGAAGACGGACCATGGCCACAAGGTCCCCGAGCATTCGGCGCCGTAGCCCAATCTTCTGACACTGCCCGGCCGAACGAACGGCTCTTGTGCCCGACGTGAAGCGTTCGCACTCGCTGGCCCGGCCATTTCGCAGGTGTGGCTTTGGAAATCAGGAGGAAGAGGAGAAGGACGCTATCCATGCCCTTGATTCCTCATCTCGAGTGGCACTTCACGTCGGGCGCAACCGTCAGAGATGTCGTGATCGGGATGTCCGATGGGCTGACGGTTCCCTTTGCGCTCGCGGCGGGCCTTTCTGGCGCCGTCGACTCGACCGGGATCGTCGTCACGGCCGGCCTGGCTGAGATCGCGGCCGGGTCGATCGCCATGGGACTCGGTGGCTACCTCGCCGCCAGGAGCGACGCCGAACACTACGCCAGCGAGCGGGCGCGCGAAGAACTGGAAGTGCGGGAGAAGCCCGCAGCAGAGGCGGCAGAAGTGCGGGAGCTGCTCCTATCCTACGGCCTCACGGCGGAGGAAAGCGCGCCGATCGTGCAGGCGCTGAGCACGAGGCCTAGCGCCTGGGTTGATTTCATGATGCGGTTCGAATTGGGTCTCGAAACGCCCGATCCCAAGCGCGCCCTCACGAGCGCGCTGACGATCGCCGGTGCGTACATCGTCGGAGGCTTCATCCCGCTTGGGCCTTACCTTGTGTGGTCCTCGGTCAAGACGGGACTGCTCTATTCGGTTGCGGTCACGCTGCTGGCCCTGGCGGTCTTCGGCTATGTCAAAGGGCACTTCACAGGCACAGGACCCGTTCGCAGCGCCATCCAGACCGTGGTCATTGGCGGCCTGGCGGCGACCGCGGCCTTCGGCATCGCCAGGGCGATCTCCTAGCGCACGCCGACGGTCCACATCGCCAGCCGGACAACCAGCACGATTGGAATGCCGACGGCGAGAACGGCGACAGGGACCGCGTAGACGATCAGGACGACCTCGCCGAAGTCGCCGAGCGCCGACAAGCTGCGTCGGAGTCCACCATTGAGACCGCCTCCCGCGACGGCGATTGCGCCGAGGGTTGCCGGCACTCGCGGGGGCTCACGGGAGGACAAACCGCCAGCCGCAAGCGGCCCGAACCCGTCCGCGTGCGGTTCCGCCGGCACGGACACGACGACGGGAGCCGGCGAGATCACAGGTTCCATGGCTGGTCTCTCACTGTATCGGCAACCCGAGGAGGCGCCTGTGCCGGATTGCACAAGCTACACTCCCGAGGCGCTTCTACCACCGCGCTTGCCGGGGCCTCCGGTCCTCCCACGTCCTACCGTTTCAGCGCCGCCTTGACGCGCTCGGGCGTCATGGGCATCCGGTCGAGGCGGGCGCCCACCGCGTCGAAAATCGCGTTGGCCACCGCAGCGCCGAGCGGCACGATCGGCGGCTCTCCGCCTCCCTGCGCAGGGATCTCCGGCGCGTCGATGACGACGGCTTCGATCGTCGGCAGCCACGAGAAGCGCGGCAGTTCGTAGGTGCCGAAGTTGCGCTCCAACACCTCGCCGC
>JADGOB010000298.1 GCA_017883185.1 Acidobacteriota bacterium | reverse complement strand
GCTGGCGCTCGGCATCTGCGCTGTGACCACGATGTTCGCCGTCGTCAACGCCGCCATGATCCGGGGGTTCTCATTCCCCAATGCCGAGCGGATGACGAAGCGGGCTTCCTTCTCTGCCCAGATTTCAAGCAGCTCTGGCGGCGGATTCTGGCTCCAGAACTTAGGATTCCAGCCACCCACTTCCGCTTCGCCGTAATCGGGGTGGATGATCTTGGTCCACGGCTGGAAGCGGCTGACCTTCAGCTCCTTGTCGTTGTATTGCAAGCGGTCCAGCTCATCATTCACGACGCCGTCTTTGTTGTAGTCGCCGACATTGCCGCCGTTCCAGAGCTCATCCCCATACCAGATGGCGCCATACTGCCAGTACCCGAAATCAGGGCTGTGGCCGAAGATCGGACTGTTGCGGCCGTAGTCCACATAGACATCGCCGGCCCTGGCGTAGCCGGTGATCTCCTTCCCCTTCGCGTCGAATGCCTTGTACAGCGCCAGGTCTTCCGGGTACATCCGCTCGTCACTGGGCGAGGTGGAAGGCGGACGCAGGAGCATCGGGACGGAGGTGTCCATCGTGTTCACGACCGAGACGTTCGGATGAGAGAGAAGGAAGGTGACAACCGCGCGGGTTTCAATCTCCGACAGGGGATACTCGCCGGCGCCACTCTGGCTGAAGCCGCGAAGGGGAGGTCAGCATGGCCAAATGGACGATGCGTCTCTGGGGCGGCGCAGTGCTCGCCGCCATACCGCTCACGCTGTCGATTCTTCTGCAGGCGCAGACCGCGCCACCTGTGCGGCCGGCGTGGGCGGCGCAGGTTGACAGGGTCTTCGCCGAATCGGACCGCCCGGACTCGCCCGGTTGCGCGGTGGCGCTCTACAAGGACGGAAAGGCCGTCTACAAGCACGACAAGGCCTACCGCACGCGCTGAACGTCACCGTGGGGCGCGAGAGTGCCGTGCTGGCCAACATCCGCGACGTCATCCCGTTCCCGCGTGCATCGAAGAGCGCGGAGTCGGCTGACGGTTCAGCCGTGCTCATCGAGCGGCACGACCTGCACGGCCGCGTCACGGACCGCTGACAGGAAGCGGTCGGTGGTGGAACCGTGGCGGAGCAGTTCCCAGCGGGATCGCGCGCTCTGCCCGAAGATGACGTGCGTGATGCCCTCGCGTTGGGCGAAGGCGATCAGGCCTTCGGCGGGGCGCTCGGCGTGGACCCGGACCACGGTGGCCCCGAGGTTCTGCGCGAGGCTGACGTTCTGGTCCAGCGCCGCCGAATCCTGGGGCGCAATCCTGTCCGGGCGCTCGCGCGGCGTTTCGACGTACACGGCATACCATCTGGCGCCCAGCCGCCCGGCAATGCGCGCGCCCGTCCGGATGACCCGTGGCGCAAGCACGCTCGAGCTCATACACACCATGACACGCTCCGGCATCAGCGCAGGCTGCAGGCCCTGGCCGGTCCGGTAGCTGGCCGCTTTCTCCGCCACTTCGTCGGCGACCGCCCGCAGCGCCAGCTCGCGCAAAGCCGACAGGTTGCCTTTCCGGAAGAAGTTCGTCAGCGCCTGTTCAATCTTCTCGGGCCTGTAGATCTTCCCCTGACGCAGCCGGTCCCTGAGCTCATCCACGGTGACGTCGACGTTGATCACCTCGTCCGCCCGGTGGAGGAATGTGTCCGGAACCGTCTCGCGCACGCGCACGCCGGTGACGGTAGCTACCGCGTCGTTGAGCGTCTCGAGGTGCTGGATGTTCACCGCGGTCAGCACGTCGATGCCGGCATCGAGAATCTCGACGACATCCTGGTAGCGCTTGTCGTGCCGGCTGCCAGGCACGTTGGTGTGCGCCAGCTCGTCAACCACACAGACCTGAGGCTTGCGCCGAATGATTGCGTCGATGTCCATCTCCTCCATGGTGACGTCGCGATACCGAATGGCGCGGCGCGGGATGACCTCGAGATCCTTGATCTGTGCCTCGGTGTTGCGGCGGCCGTAGGTCTCGACAAAACCAATCACGACGCCAAGACCTCGCGCACGAAGCGCATGCGCTTCCTGGAGCATCTCGTACGTCTTGCCCACACCGGGAGCGGCCCCAATGTAGATCCGCAAGCGCGCCCGATCCCGCTCCTTGATCCGCGCCAGCAGTGCGTCAGCGGTGGGTCGTTGTTCGGGCATGTGCGAGTCGTTCATACCGTAGGGGGTTGCCCGATGCATCGAATCAGTTTCACGACTGCATCTCCGGGAGTGACCGGCGTTCGGCTCGTCGACTAGGCCAAGCCTACGGCCACCAGGAACACGTCAATCGCCTTGATGCCGACAAACGGTAGAAGCACACCACCCACTCCGTAGATCAGCAGATTCCGCCGCAGAATTGCCGCCGCGCCGAGAGGCTTGTAGGCAATCCCCTTGAGGGCCAGAGGGATCAGCGCAATGATGATCATAGCGTTGAAAATCACGGCCGAGAGAATGGCTGACTCCGGTGTGGCGAGTCGCATGACGTTCAGCGCCCCAAGCTGCGGGAACGCCAGGATGAACATCGCCGGGATGATGGCGAAATACTTGGCCACATCATTGGAAATCGAGAACGTGGTCAAGGCACCGCGCGTCATCAACAGCTGTTTGCCGATCTCAACGATCTCGATCAGCTTCGTCGGGTTCGAATCGAGATCGACCATGTTCCCGGCCTCCTTGGCGGCCGTCGTGCCCGTGTTCATGGCCACCCCGACGTCGGCTTGCGCCAGAGCTGGGGCGTCGTTGGTGCCGTCGCCCGTCATCGCGACGAGTTTCCCCTCACCCTGCTCGCGTCGGATGAGCGCCATCTTGTCTTCCGGCGTCGCTTGGGCCAGAAAGTCATCGACGCCGGCTTCTTTGGCGATCGACGCGGCCGTCAGCGGGTTGTCGCCGGTGATCATGATGGTCTTGATGCCCATCGCACGCAGCGCGACAAACCGCTGCCGCATGCCGCCCTTCACGATGTCCTTCAGGTGTACGACACCAAGCGGGCGCATCCGCTCGGCGACCACGAGCGGGGTGCCTCCGGCGCGCGCGATGCAGTCGACGATGGTTTGTAGCTGCGGCGAGACCACGCCGCCGTTCTCTTTCACATAGGCGCCGATCGAATCGGCCGCTCCCTTCCGGATTTCGCGGCCGTCGAGGTTGATGCCGGACATACGCGTCTGCGCCGAGAACGGGATAAACGCTGCCTCCTTGTCGGCCAGCTCGCGCCCTCTGATGAGATACTTCTCCTTCGCCAGCACGACGATGGACCGACCTTCGGGCGTTTCGTCCGCGAGCGACGCCAACTGCGCCGCATCCGCAAGCTCGCCTTCCGTCACGCCAGCGACCGGCACGAACTCCGTCGCCTGGCGGTTGCCCAGGGTAATCGTGCCCGTCTTGTCGAGGAGCAGGGTGTTGACGTCGCCGGCCGCTTCGACGGCGCGGCCGGACATCGCCAGGACATTGTGTTGCACCAGGCGGTCCATGCCGGCAATACCAATCGCCGAGATGAGGGCGCCAATCGTCGTCGGGATCAAGCACACCAGCAGGGCAATCAGCACCGGTATCGGGATCTCCGTTCCGGCGTAGTACGCAAACGGCTGCAGTGTTACCACGACCAGCAGAAAGACCAGCGTGAGCACGGCCAGGAGAATGTTCAGCGCGATTTCGTTCGGGGTCTTCTGCCGTTCCGCGCCTTCGACGAGCGCGATCATGCGGTCCAAGAACGTGTGCCCCG
>JADGOB010000113.1 GCA_017883185.1 Acidobacteriota bacterium | reverse complement strand
ATCAGTGTGACGGCGGCCGTGCCGATGATCATCGCCAGGGGGAGCGTGCGGCGCGGGTTTCTGACCTCGCCCGACGCGTAAGTCGCGTGCTGCCAGCCGCCCGTGGACCACAACACGCCGACCATCGCCGTGGCCAGGCCCGTGCCGAGTCCGCCCGGGACGTCGCCGACCGAGAAGGTGAACGACGTGGTGTGGCTGGAACCGAAGGCGAACCCCACCGCGATCAACGCGGCGATTCCGGCGATCTTCAGCACGGTGAAGACGTCCGAGAAGATCGCCCCGGCTCTGACGCCCAGCACGTTCACGGTGGTCAGGAGCAGCAGGCCGGCGATCGCAACCAGTTTCGTGCCAGCCACGCCCATCGGCACGAAATACCCGAAGTAGGTGGCAAACGCCACGCTCAGCGCACCAAGACCGCCCGCGTTGCACACGAGGAAGTACGCCCACCCGAAGAGAAAGCCGACGAGGCCGCCGTAGGCTTCCGTCAGGTAGACGTACTCGCCGCCCGCCTTCGGCATGAGCGCCGCGAGTTCGGCGAACGTGAGCGCTCCGGCCATCGCCATCAGCCCGCCCATCAGCCAGACCGCGATCACCAGCAGCGGCGAGGGCAGGGCGTGCGCGATCAGCGACGGCGTCAGGAAGATGCCCGAGCCAATCGTGCCCCCGATCGCGATCATCGTCATGTCGAACAGGGTCAGGCTGCGGCGCAATTCGGCCATGCTGCGGCCCAGGTTAGCACGGTCCTCGCATGTCTTCGACGGCTGGTGTCGACACGGCTGGTGCCGATAGATTGGATGATGCCCGTCACCCGCCGCGACTGCCTGTTCGCGGTTCTCACCCTCTGGTCTCTCGGTCGACCCGGCAACGCGCACGCGTTCGCGCCGGACCCAGACCGCGTGGGCGAGATCGAGTGGCACATCGCCTTCCTCACGAATCAGCGGCGGATGTGGCAGAAACTGGCGCTGCTGGCGCCATCGGAGTCGCTCGCTGGCATCGCGCGCGGCCACAGCCAGGACATGCTGACGCGCGGCTTCTTCGACCACCGCACGCCGGAGGGCACCAGGTCGGCGGACCGCATCGCCAGGCAGGGCCTCAGGTTCACGGTGAGCTCAGAGAACATCTACTTGATGAGGAACGGGACCACCGACGCCGCGGAACTGGCGTCGATCATGGTTGGCGGCTGGATGAAGACGAAGGCCCACCGCCGGAACATGCTGGACCCCGCCTTTCTCTACCTGGGCGTGGGCGTCGCTTCCTCGGCACGCCTGGTGATTGCGACCCAACTCTTCGGCGGCTGAACGGTCTACCCCGCCTCCGTCACCGGCGCCGCGTCGTCTCCCGGATCCTCCGAGCGTGTCACCAGCGCCACGGCAGGGACGATGATGGCCGCGCCGGCCAGGATGTAGCGATCGATCGACTCGCCGAGGAACAGCCAGCCGAGGAAGACGGCGACGACGGGGTTCACGTAGGCGTAGGTCGCGACCTTGGCGGTCGGCACGTGCCGGAGGAGCCAGATGTAGGCGGAGTAGCCCACCCACGAGCCGAAGACGACGAGGTACAGGACGGCGGCCAGGCTGGTCGCATCCCAGGTCGCCCGATGCTGGTCGCCCAGTACGAGACCCGCGATCAAATCGACCCCGCCCGCGCACGCCATCTGCCAGCCGCTGGCCACGAGGGGATCCACCCTCACCTTCCACCGGCGCGAGAGCACCGAGCCGAACGCCCAGCAGAACGAGGACGCCAGCAGGCACGCGCAGGCGACCAGTTGCATCCACCCCAGTGTCTCGCCGGCGCTGACCTTTGGCCAGAGCAGGACCGCGACGCCGAGCGCGCCCAGCGCCACACCGCCGATACCCCAAGCGGTGACGCGGTCGCCCGTCGGGAGGATGAACCGTTCCACGAGGAGAAACCAGATCGGGACGACCGCGACGACCAGCGCGGCGAGCCCGGTGGGGACATAGAGCTCCGACCACGCGAGCATCGCGTTCGACACGCCGAGCAGGATGAAGCCGAGGAACGCGAGTTGCGCGAATTGCCGGCGGTTGACGGCGACGCGCCGACCCGTCAACCCGCAGAACGCCAGCAACAGCCACCCGGCAACCGTGAACCGCACGCCGGCGAGGAGGATGGGCGGAATGCGCTCGACGGCGACTCGGATACCGAGGTACGTGGAACCCCAGAAGACGTAGACGAGCGCGAACGCGAGGATGACTTTGAATCGACGGGTGATGGGTGACCTCGCTGCCAGTGTAGCCGAACCGCCCCGTGGCCGTTCCGATTTCTTTCGGCCGGCCGGCCGGCCGCGACGTGGCAGCAGGGGACTTTCTCCTTGCGCTCGGCCCCTGCTTCAGTATCTGATCTGGCACCAGCCTCCATCCCGACAAGGAGATCCATGTCCGCACGCCAGTCGCGCCGGTTCCCCATCCTCGTGCTGCTGTCGCTCGTCGCGCTGCCGCTCGTCATCCGCCTCGGCGCGCAGGCGCCGCCGTCGCTGGCCGATCGGTGCCTGGTGCCCGCGTCCATTCGCACCCCGATCCTCAACGAGGTGTCCGGCGAGCAGGCCCAGCTTCACGTTCAGTTGCTCGCCGCCAACCGCGATCGCCAGGCGGAGGAATACCAGAACCAGTTCTTCGAGACCACCTATATCCAGAGCATGGCCAGGCAGTACGGCCTGTCAGCCGTGCAGGTGGACTTCTTCCCGACGCGCGACACGTGGGATGCGGAAGAGGGCGACCTGTGGCTCGTCCAGCCGACGAAGGAGAAAATCGCGAGCATCACGATGGTGCCGACCGCGCTCGCGCCCGGCAGCCGGAACACGGACGTCGAAGCCGAGGTCGTGTATGTCGGCCAGGGCCGCGAAGCCGATTACGCCGGCAAGGACGTGAAGGGGAAGATTGTCCTCGGCAGCGGATCGCTCGGCGCGCTGTTCACCGGAGCCTCGCAGCGCGGCGCCGTCGGGGCGCTGGGCACGGGCAGCCCCGGCGTCAGCGGGAACGCGCCTGGAGCGACGCTCGACCAGATCGGGTGGGCCAGCATTTCTCCAGCCGCCGACCGCGAAGGGTTCGGGTTCGCGTTGTCGTTGCGTCAGTTCCTGGCCCTGCGCAACCTGCTCGATCGCGGGCAGAAAGTGGTGATGCGTGCCCACGTCCGCGCGCGCACGTATCCCGGGAAGATGAACGTGGTCTCCGCGTCGATCCCCGGCACGGATCCGGCCGCCGGCGAGCTGATCCTCGTCGCGCACGCGTTCGAGACGATCGCGACGCCCGGCGCGAACGACAACTGCACCGGTGTGGCCACCATTCTCGAAGTCGGCCGCACGCTGGCGCGCCTGATCAAGAACGGCGACCTGCCGCCGCCGAAGAGGACGATCCGGTTCCTCTGGGTCCCGGAGATCTCCGGGTCCAGCGCCTACATGTTCAAGCACCCTGAACTGCAGGACACGCTGCTGGTCGCGCTCAATTTCGACATGACCGGCGCCAACCCGAAGACCACCGACACGTACCTGCGGATGAAGATGACGCCGGACTCGAGGCCCAGCTACCTGAACGACCTCGTCGCGAGCCTCCTGCAGTTCGTCGACCAGACAGAGATCCGGACGCAGCAGGGCCAGAACGCGCAGTTCAACTACCGGCTCTCTCCGGTCGCGGCGATCACGTCGGGCAGCGATCACTCCGTCTTCAACAACGGGGGGGTGCCGGCCATGCAGTTCAACTACTGGCCGGACAATTTCTACCACAGCAGCGAAGACCGCTTCGTCTACGTGGACCCGACCGAGCTGAAGCGCGTCGGGTTCATGGCCGCCTCCGCCACGTACTACCTCGCGACCGCCGGTTCGGCCCAGGCCCGCGATCTCGCGTGGGAGGCGGCCGTGAACGGCGAGAAATGGATTGCCGAGGTCACGCGCCAGTCGGCCAGGCTCCTCGGCCAGGAAGCGGCGAAGCTGCCCGACCAGCACAAGGCTGCGCAGACCAAGGTGACGGGCGCGTTCAACCGGGCCAGGGGGGCGATCGAGTCGGTGCTCAGGCTCGCGAAGGAACCGGACGTGGCGTCGAGCGTGAAGCGGTTGGTCGGAACCCTCGAATCCTCGCGGGACGCGAACGCGAAGCTGTTGGAAGCGGTGTACGCCGAACGGGCGGCTGCGCTCGGCGTGAAGAGCGTGCCGGCCTCGCTCACCGAGAAGGAGCGCGAGTACTCACAGCTGATTCCCCGACGCCTGTTCAAGGTCTACTCGGAGGAAGCCCAGAAGCGCGAGGGACAGGGCGGCGGCGGACGTGGCGGCGGCGGCCGCGGCGGCCAGGGACAGGGCGCGCCGGGCGCTCCTGCGCCGCGCCGTCTGCCGGGCATGGCCTCCACCGAGGTGACGAACTTCGTCGATGGCACGCGCAGCATCCTCGACATCTACAACGCCGTGCGCGCCGAGTGCGGAAACCTGGTCGTCGGCGGCAACGACACGAAATACGCGTACCTCCTGTCGCCGGATGCCCAGGACGTCGACCTCGACCTGGTCTACGCCGCACTCGAGACGTTGCGGAAGAACGGGACACTCGAGATCGTCAAAGCCGCGCCGAAGCCGCCGGAACCCAGGAAGGGAAGGAAGTAGGGCGAGGAGCTGTTGTGGGAGGAGCCAAACCAATCTTCCGGGTCGCGCGTCTAACCAGATAGCAAGCCAAAAGCTTCGCTCCTCCTTTCAAGGACCCTCTGAGCCGGGGTCCTTTTTTTTCCCTAAAGGAGCGCGGCTGTACCTCAACACCCTTCGCCATCAGGCTGGCATGGCCCTTGAGCGGCGTGAGCCGCTGACGAGACACCGCTGACGAGACTCGACAGCCTGGGACGATCGATTCTGCTATGCTCTGCGGTTATATTCGCTTCCAGCCAGAATCATGAGGATCAGAGAGGTGAGACGAGCATGATCAAACTTGGTCATGGGAATCTGCGCATTCCCAAGTTCGAGAAGCCGGTCTACATGGTCGCCGCCGGTCAGACCGATTTCCGCAAGAAGTACCCCGAAAAGACGACCGAGGAACTCTGCGTCGAGGCCTTCAGCATGGCCGCCCTGGAAAACGACCTCAAGGTCTCGTTGTCTGAGCTCAAGCGCATGATCAACTTCTGCGTCTACTCCCAGTTCGCTGACCATTTCGGAGATCAACTTCTGGGCGCGTCGAAGATCCACGATGCCCTCGGATTCGATCCGCTGGGCAACATCGAGGTCAAGACTGGGGGCGCCACCGGCGGGCACAGCGTGCTCGCCGGAGCCCTGGCCGTTGCCTCGGGGTACGCCAACTGCGTCCCAGTGGTCGGTTGGGAGCGGATGGACGAGGTGCCGACCAGGCAGGGGAATGCCTACATCGCCAGCGCTGCCTGCAAGAACTTCGAGTCCGAGCTGGGCTGGATGTACACCGCTTACTACGCCCTCATGGCCCAGCGCTATCAGTATGAGCACAAGGTGCCGCGGGAGACCCTGGCCAAGATCGCGGTCAAGAACCATGGGTATGCCGTCTCCTCCCCCTTCTCCCAGAATCCGATGCGCATCACCGTGGAGGACGTGCTCGAGAACAACCTCGTCTCCGATCCCTTGAGCTTCCTGGAGTGCTGTGTCATGTCGACCGGCGCCGCGGTCCTCATCCTGGCCGACGAGGAGACGGCGTACACGATCACCGATCAACCGATCCGGCTCACGGCCATCTGCTCCGGCACCCATACCCTTCGCACCGCGGACCGCAGGCCGATGGAGGTCTTGCGCCTGCCCCACGAGCCGGAAGACTTGTACAAGAACTATCAGCATGACTGGCCCGGCTTCAGTTCCTTCCTGGCCGCGCGCATGGCCGCGTATTTGGCCTATCACATGGCCGGTATCAAGAATCCGGTCGAGGACCTGGACATCCTGGAGACACACGACGCCTTCACGATCAGCGATATCCAGACCTATGAGGACATCGGCCTGCGTCCCTACGGACGGGGGAGAGAGTTTATCGACAGCGGCGAGGGTTATTACGGCGGAAAGCTTCCGGCCAATCTCTCCGGCGGGTTGATCGGATCGATGCACGCCGTCGGCGCCACCGGAATCTTCCAGATCAACGAGATCTTCTGGCAACTGCAGCAGAAGTGGGCCAAGTTCCACGCCGATCCCAAGATGTGGGAGCGTTACGGCAAGACCAAGCCGGCTGACTTCGAGAACCTGCAGGTGAAGAACGCCAGGCGCGGGGCCGCCATCAGCCACGCGGGGACGGGAAGCCATGTGACCATGGCCATCCTGGAAAAAGTCTAAGAGACAGGGCCCTGAGGAATTCCGTCACTCGAGATCCGGCGGTCACCGCCTCTGAGGGAGAGCAAGAACGATGAGCATCGAATTGACCCACCCCGGCTGCGAGCTCTTGAGCGGCCAGCCCATGGTGATCAAGAACGTCAAGAACTATTTTCACATCCACACCTACGGAGGCCTGTCTCCCTTCTTTGTAGGCCTTCGCGAAGGGAGACTCCTGGGCACCCGCTGTGGGAACGCCTCCTGCGAGGAACAGCGGATCTTCCTGCCTCCGCGTACCCACTGTCCCGACTGTCTGAGCCCGTCGGTGTGGGTCGAAGCCCCCACGGTGGGGGAGATCTACACCCATACGGAGATCCTGTACCCCGGCGCGGGCTTCAAGCTCACCACCCCCTGTCCGCTGATCTCCGTCTCTCTCGAAGGGGTGTGCACGAAGATGATGTCCTACCTGAAGGAAGGTCAGCCCAGGATTGGGATGAAGATCAAGGCGGTCTTCAATACGGAGCATCCGACACATACCATCCTCGATCTGGCCTGGGTGCCGGCTTAGGTCCGTCCGGTGGCAGAAGAGCAGAGCATCGACGGGCTGATCGAGGCCAAAGCCTTGGTCGAAGCCGGGCTCGCTCCGGAGGCGGCACGGGACCTGGTTTATCGGCTAGGTCTGTTGGCGGCGGAGACCGATCCCGTCCAGAGGTGGGGGCGAATCAGCCGCGAGCTGCTTCGCCCTTCCCATCCTTTCTCTGTTCATCAGAAGATCTTTCAGTGGAACTACCGTGCATGGAGTGCCGAGAGAGGACCGGCTCCGGCCTGGATCCCTACCTCGGATGAGATCCGCGGCTCCAACCTGGGACGGTGGATGTCCGAGCTGGGGATGGCCTCCTACGAGGCCCTTCACGCCTGGTCGGTGAGCCGAAGGGCGGACTTCTGGGGGCGGATCTGCCATGAGCTCGAAATTGTCTTCCAGGAGCCGCCCACCGCCGTCCTCGATCCAGCCTCATCCCCGGAAACCCCCCGCTGGTTCCCTGGAGCGAAGCTGAACATCGCCGCCAGTTGTCTAGTTGGAGATCCGGATCGCATCGCCATCCTTGCTCATCTCAACGGGCGCCTCGAGAGGGTCACGTTGGGTGAACTGGATCGGCTGACCCGCCGCGTGAGCCACGGTTTTCAAGATGCCGGATTGTCGCCGGGAGACCGCGTGGCCGTGGTTCTGCCCATGACCGTCGAGGCGGTGGCGGTTTACCTGGGCATCATCCAGGCCGGAGGGGTCGTGGTCTCGATCGCCGATAGCTTTGCGGCGGCCGAGATCGCCACCCGTCTACGGATCGTACCGGTTAAACTGGTTGTGACCCAGGATTGCCTGTCGCGCACGGGGCGGCTGCTGCCGTTATACGAAAAGTTGATTGAAGCCCAGGCGCCGAGAACTGTCGTGATTCCGAAGAAGAAGGTCGCCAGATGGAGGGACGATGACGGTTTTCCTCCACTTCGCGGGGGCGATCTACTCTGGGAAGGTTTTCTGGGAAGGGACGACCCCTTTTCCCCCGTACCGGGGGATTCGGACGACCCGATCAACATCCTCTTCTCCTCCGGAACGACCGGGGATCCGAAGGCCGTCCCCTGGACTCAAACCACGCCGATCAAGTGCGCTGCCGACGGATACCTTCATCATGACCTGCACCCGGGCGATGTCCTGGCCTGGCCGACCAGCTTGGGGTGGATGATGGGCCCCTGGCTCATCTTTGCCGGTTTGATGAACCGCTGCACCCTCGCCCTCTACGACGAGGTTCCGACCGGACCCGGCTTCTGCCGGTTCGTGGAGCAGGCGGGGGTGACCGTGCTGGGACTCGTGCCGAGCCTGGTCAAAGTCTGGCGGGCGGGCGGGGCCACGGAGGGGGTGGATTGGACACGGATTCGCGTCTTCAGCTCCACCGGTGAAAGCTCCAACGAGGAGGACATGCTCTGGTTGATGGGCCGGGCCGGGTACCGTCCGATCATTGAATACTGCGGCGGCACGGAGCTTGGCGGAGGCTACATCACGGGTACGGTCGTGCAGCCTGCCCCTCCCGCGACCTTCAGCACCCCGGCTATGGCATTGGACCTGGCCATTCGGGACGAGGAGGGGCGGGAAACGGAAAACGGGGAGGTCTTCCTGATCCCCCCATCCGTTGGACTCTCGACCATGCTCGTCAACGCCGACCACCACGATGTCTACTTCGCCGGCACTCCTTCCGGGCCCGAGGGGGTTCCCCTCCGGCGTCACGGCGATCAGATCGAGAGACTGGCGGGGGGATATTTCCGGGCCCACGGCCGGGTGGACGACACCATGAACCTGGGGGGCATCAAGGTCAGCTCGATCGAACTGGAACGCGCGGTCTCCGGCCTCGACGGACTGGAGGGGAGCGCGGCCATCGCCGTGCCGCCGCCCGGAGGCGGACCGAGCGAACTGGTCTTCTATGTCGTCGTTGCGCCTCCTGCCCGGTTTCGGCCGGAGGACATGAGGGAATCGATGCAGAAGCAGATCCGCACCTTCCTCAACCCTCTTTTCAAGATCAAAGAGGTGGTTCGGATCGACGCCCTTCCGCGCACGGCCAGCAACAAGATCATGCGCCGCAAGCTGCGGGACGACTATGCCCGCCGGCCGGCGCCCATGGTCCCTCCGGCGGGATAGAGAGGCGCATATGGATTTCACATTGACTGAAGAGCACCGGCTGATTCGCGACACCGTGCGGAACTTCGCCGAGAACGAGATCAAACCGAAGGCCGCGGCGCTGGATGAGCAGGAGGAGTTTTCCACCGAACTCACGCGGGCGATGGGGGAGATCGGCCTCTTTGGCATGACCGTCCCCTCGGAATACGGGGGCCAGGGCTTGGATTACCTAGCCTGCATCATCGCCGTGGAGGAACTGGCCCGGGTCGACGGTTCCCAGGCCGCCACGGTGGCCGCGCAGAATTCTCTGGGCATCGGGCCGATCTACTCCTACGGCACGGAAGAGCAGAAACGCCACTTCCTCCCCAAGCTCTGCAGCGGCGAGGCCCTCTGGTCCTTCGGACTCACCGAGCCGGACGCCGGTTCCGATTCGCGGGGGAGCAAGACCACGGCGAAAAAGGTGGATGGCGGGTGGGTGATCAACGGATCCAAGACCTTCATCACCAACGGAAGCAATCCGCTGTGCATCGGCTCCACCGTCCAGTGCGTGACCGCCCGCGAGGGAGGGAAGCCGGAATTCACCTGCTTTATGATCGAGACCGGCACCCCGGGTTTCAGCGCTCGAGCGATGCACGGCAAGCTCATGTGGCGTGGTTCGGACACCGCGGAGCTGGTCTTCGAGGATTGCCTCGTGCCCGATGAGAACATGCTTGGGCCCCGGGGGGCCGGGTCCCGGCAGATGCTGGAGACCCTGGATTCAGGACGTCTTTCTATCGCCGCCATGGGGCTGGGATGCGCCCAGGGGGCCTTCGAGGCGGCTCTGGAGTACGCCCGCCAGCGCCACCAGTTCGGTCAACCGATCATCAAGTTCCAGGTCAACAGTTTCAAACTGGCGGACATGGCCTTGAAGTGCGAGCTCGCCCGAACCTTCTTGTACAAGGCTTGCTGGCTGCGGGATACGGGCCAGCCCTTCGAGAAGGAGGCGGCCATGTCCAAGCTCTACTGTTCGGAGATCGCGGGCCAGGTGGCCGACGAGGCGGTCCAGCTCCATGGGGGATACGGTTTGATGAAGGCGTATCCCGTGGAGAGGTTCTTCCGCGATTCGAGGTTCCTGCGCATCGGCGAAGGGACATCGGAGATTCAGCGGATAGTCATCGCCCGTCTGATTGGCTGCTGACCGGCGCGGGCGACCATCTGCCGCTGCTGGATCCAGATAATCGTGATGTCGTGGCGTGTATTGCTTCTCCTTTGAGTCCCGCGAGGGTCCCGCGAGGGCCGTCCACCCACTCGTAGTGTCGATCGAATGACAGCAGTTCGGCCCCGGTTTCCATCGCCTGTGCCGCGATCCACATGTCATTGGCCGGAATCGGCTTGCCGCGAGCCTTGAGCGCTGCCGCAATGCGGCTGAAACGGTCGGCCGTCGCCATCGTGACCGGGACGACCGTGACGAACGGGCTCGCGATGAACTGGTCAAGTTCATCGCGGTTCCTCTCGTACCAGTTTCCGCAGCGGAATCCGTAGAGGAGTTCGCCCGCAACCACCGTCGAGAGCAGGACATCTTCGCTCCGGCGAATTATGTCAACGACGGCCGGGTTGGCCCTCTTCAGCGCCGAATACGCGTCCGTGTCGAGGAGCACTCTCATCTCCAGAAGTCCTCGTCCACCCGCTCGAAGACGGCAGTGGCATTGCGAAGGCTGCGTTCATCGAATTCTGACCAGGTGCCAATAAGGTGGTCCAGCCCTGATCCGACGGCGTTGGATGGCACGGCGGAGTCGAGCCCAGCCCCGCGCCGGATCAACTTCAAGGCCGCACGGTTGAGCGAGACGCCGTCCACCTGGGCCTCGTGACGCAGGCGCCGTTCGAGTTCCTTGTCGAACCCCCGCAGGGTCAGCTGTTTCAGGGCCACGCCAGTACCCTCCGTTGATGACTCATTAACCGACTCATTATGACTCACACGTCCGCTCGCGTGCAAGATCTGCGGGCCCGTCCTCCCCAACTGCCTGGGCGATAGCCGGTAACGGAGGGTGTCGGTGGAGCCCCGAGCCTCGGGCAGGTGTTCCAGATGTTCCTGTCGTCTCCACGGCGAGCGGGCATGGGTCGAGTCGACGCCAGGCGTCGGGAGTTGCTTCTTCTTCACGCTGCCCGCGTCGTGGCCGAGCAGCGAGCACACCGGGTAGCGCCGGCGCGCCACGGGCGCCGCCGGTGATCCGGCAGGCCCGGTTCCGGGCCCCGCTCCCCCCCAAGGCCGACGCCGGCTGGCCCCGATTCGGGTTCATCCGCATGTCGAGCGGGCCGGGCGACCGTTACTGTGAAGTCGGCCCTCGACACATGGCTGACGGCGCGCGGGAACGAGCTCGACCAGCTATTCTGGCCCGCTGACGGGCGGGGCCGACCGCGCGGTACGCTCACGCGAGGCGGGACGTGGTGGTCGCGGGTTGGCCGGTCTACTCGACCGCGCCGCCAATCCAGCGCACGCCGGGCCTCGGCTCGAAGGGGCCCGAGTAACTGATCGCCATGCCGACGACGACCACGACGAGTGCGCCGACGAGGTTGTACCAGAGGTACGAGATCGACATCGTTCTGGCGACGACCAGCACCGTCGCGAATCCTGCCAGCATGCCCCAGAACGCGCCACGGCCCGTGGCGCGCCGGGTGCCGATCGCCAGCGCGAAGCCGCCGAGCAGCGTTCCGTAGAAGAGCGATCCCACCTTGTTGACCACCTCGATGAGCGAGCCGGCGTTAGCCGCATAGATGGCGAACGCGCAGGCCGTCAGGCCCCAGAAGCCGGTGGCCAGCTTCGACACCAGCAGGTAGTGTGCGTCAGACGCCTGTTTCCGGATGTGGCGGCGGTACACGTCGATGACCGTGGTGGTGGCGAGTGCGTTCATCTCCCCGGCGCTCGCCGACATGGCGGCCGCGAAGATCGCGGCGATGATCAGGCCGACGAGGCCAATCGGCAACTGCGTCGTGACGAAGGTCGGGAAGACGTAGTTGACGTCGTTGTAGGACTTGTCGCCGCTGACGTCCTTCACCAGCTGCACGGCGCGCGCCCGCATCCCCCCGAGCGTGCGCTCGGCGGCCCGGAACGCCCCCCAGGCCTGTGCCAGGCGCGTGGCATCGCCGCTGCGACGCGCCTCGGTCGTGGCCAGGGCAGCCTCACGGCGCGCGGCGAAAGCGGCGGAGAACTCGCGCTGGATCACGGCCAGTTCGCCCGCACGCGGGCTGGCCTCGAGCTGGGCCCGATGCACTTGGTTGAAGAGCATGGGCGGCTGGGTGAACAGGTAGAACACGAAGACCAGGACCCCGGTCAGGAGGATGAGGGTCTGGAGCGGGACCTTGACGAAGGCGCTCAGCAGCAGCGAGCTGCGCCCCTCGTCCTCGGATTTCGCCGTGAGGTAGCGCTGCACCTGGCTCTGGTCACAGCCGAAATAGGCGAGCATCAGAAAGACGCCGGCAATGATGCCAGACCAGAACGTGTAGTTGGTTGT
>JADGOB010000297.1 GCA_017883185.1 Acidobacteriota bacterium | reverse complement strand
CGGGTAGATCGTGCCCTTCCGCAAGGGGAACTCCGGCACAAGCTCCGGACGGACCGCGAAACCCAGCTTCGCTTCCAGAACCTCCGTCAGGTACAGCGAGAAGAGGATGTCAGAGCGGCGTTCAAGCTGATAGCTCGGCAGGTGCCGCCACGCATCCATCCTGTCGAAGAGCTCGGCGATCCTGTCCAAGAGATGGCTTCCCCTCGGTCGGCCAGGTCCTGCTTGCGCAGATTGCGCAACGCGTCGCGAAGTCTACGTCGTTTAGTGCGAGACGTCAGGGCACACTCGACCACTAGACCGGCAGCGACCGGCCCACCGGCCGCTCAACAACCTCGCCCGGCTCCCAATCATGGGTCAGCGCACGGACGGCGCCGTCTCAATGCCTAGCGACTTCCGGCGATCGGAGTCGTGCGCCAGCCGAACTTGCGGAGCTGCGCAACTTGCAGGTCATCGAGCACCACGCGGCCGAGATGCACCATCGGGTCCCCATCCACGCCGTAGCCAACGTTCTCCACGGGATGCGCCTCGATGTCCTCGATGATCTCCACGCCCTCGCCCTCGCGGGGCATCACGGGCCAGTCGACCGTGAGGAAGAGAGCCTCAATGACCGTCGGACTCTCGTCGCGATCGACTCGGAGGAAGGTGATGTCGAAGAGGGGCATCGGGGCAGCGTACACTGCTTACTTGAAAGCATCTGCTCGATTCACTGGGTGGCCGAAGCTCCTCAGGTCTTCGGCAGGGCATCGAAATGATGGGCTTTGCGCTTCGGGTACAGCCGCCGAGTCACTGACGTGAGGTCTCCAATGGCCTCCCGCACGCTGTCGACAGCCGTGTCAACAGAACGGTATAGGTCGTCTACGAACTCCTTGAGGTCGGTGGCGGTAGCCGAATCGCGCACCGCAGTCTCGCCGGCTTCCGAATCCACCGTGCCCTTGTTGTTGGCTCCGGCGGGCGTCTGCATCTCAATCCTGCTGTTGAATCCGGCGAGCGAGGTCGTGGCGGTGATGTACCCTTGCTCAGCCAAGTACATGGTCTGGAGGAGAGCGAAACCGTCGTCGCCCTCCGCGACGAAGATCATCCCCGAGAAGTCGATCCGCAGATCAGTCATGCTCGTGTAGAAAGTGCCGAGCCGCATGTGCCGATCAGGGTCATTGCGGTGACGTTCGAGGTGCCCGCGCTGGATGTGGAGTAGCTTTTCCAATTGCATGCCGAGCGCCAGTTGCGCTTGAAGCAGGCAGGAGTAGCGTCTATCTGATTCCGCACGATTCAAGGCCTCCTTCGCTGCCTCGGCCTGATTCTTCGCGGCCTCTGCCTGCTCCCTGGCTTCGTTGGCCAGCGATCGCGTGAAGTACACGTAGATAATCGTGACCACGACGAGGACCACCGTCGAGACAGCCTGGATGGCGGCGGAGTTCTCCTGGAGCCACATCATGCCGGCAGTCTACTGCCCCGCCGCCCTTCAGCCCAGAGAGCTCCTCACCCGCTGCGCCTCCCACATCCAATCCTCAACCCGGTACCCCGCTCGCGCGGCTCGCCGCTCATCACGAGCCCGTGTCGCCGGCGCAGCGAGCGAAGGTCTGCTAGTTCGCGTAGCCGACGCGCACAGGTCTACCAAACCCGTCCGCGCGTCGAAACTGGCGGTGGTGCAGCCGCTCTTCACGGGCCGCCGCTGAGATGCCGCCGCAGGCTCTTGGATATACTGCCGGCCATGTCCTCCCCACGCACGCCGCCCACTGAGGTCCCCAGGCGCTCACTGGATCAGCGCCGCGAAGCACTGGCGCAGGCCAATCGGGTGCGCATGCAGCGGGCGCTGCTCAAGGCCGATCTGAAGCGCGGGAGCGTCTCCATTAAGACCCTCATCGGCGACCCCCCGCAGTGCCTCACCTCGGCCAAGGTGGTAGAGGTGCTCATGGCCCTGCCGGGATACGGGCGCATAAAGGCTGCACGCCTCCTGGAGCACTGCCACGTAAGCCCCAAGAAGAGCGTCGGCGGTCTCACCGAGGGCCAGCGCGACGCGCTCATCAGAGCGCTGGAGAAGTCGGGCAGTTCGCGGTTCGCGCGCCGCACAATCTCGCAGGCAGCAATCTCCCGCGTGCCCTCGCCGCTGAGATTCCCCGCGAAGGATCTGCCGCCGGTGATGTGACCTCCGCCGGCAGGCCCTTCGCACTCTTTTCAAGACAACGTCGTGAGGGGCACCGTTCCGGTGTCCCTGCCGCACATCTTCCGTGCTTTGGTCGCCACATCCTTACTGCTGGAGGTCTTCACCAGAGCGATGGTGTTGTGACCAGAAGCGAGGCGAGGAGGCGTCATGCAAGGCCACGTGAGGAAGCGCGGCAAGGGCAGCTGGGAGTACATCGCCGACGTCGGCGTGCACGCCGCCGAGCGCTGCCAGGAGTGTGGGCGCAGGTTCTGGGTCGAGAGACGGCCGCGGCAGATCTGCCCCAAGTGCGGCGGCAGGCTGATCGAGACCGAGGAGCGGCGCCGCCAGACGAAGAGCGGCTTCGCGACGCAGAGGGCAGCGCAGGCGGCGATGAACAAGACCCTGGTCGCGATCGAGGAGAAGACCTACGCGCCGCCGACCAAGCTCAGCCTGCGCGAGTACCTGAAGAGCGAATGGCTGCCGGCGATCGAGGCGACGGTGCGGCCCTCGACCTTCCGCAGCTACAAGCAGCACGTCGAGTGCCACATCGTGCCGCACCTCGGCAGCGTGCAGCTGCAGAAGCTCCACGGCTCACAGATCAATGCCCTCTACGCGCAGCTCGCCCTCTGCGGCAAGAAGGATGGCAAGACGGGCCTTTCCCCGCTCACCATCCGTCACGTGCACGCCGTCTTGCACCGGGCGCTCAAGGACGCAGTGCGCTGGGAACGCCTGACGCGGAACCCCATCGACGCGGCGGACCCGCCGAGCATCAGGGGCGACGGCAACAGAGAGCTGAAGACCTGGAGCGCCGCGCAGCTCAAGGCCTTTCTCACGGCGACGCATGGCGAGCGCCTCTCCCCCATCTGGCATCTGCTCGCCATGACCGGCATGAGAAGGGGCGAGGCCCTGGGGCTGAGATGGGAGGACGTCGACATCGAGGCGGGGCGGCTCTCGGTGCGCAGAGCGCTGATCCCCAACGGCGCCGTGGTCGTCGTCTCGGAGCCGAAGACGGCAAAGGGTCGCAGGTCAGTAGCTCTCGACCCAGAGACGGTCGAGATGTTGAAGCGCCAGGCGACGCAGCAGCTCGCCGATCAGGTGAAGAAGGGCGACGCCTGGAGCGACACCGGTCTCGTCTTCACCAAGGCGGACGGCGAGGCCTGGCACCCAGAGGTCGTAAGCCGCTTCTTCCGGGCTGCCGTGAGGCGTTCTCTGCTGCCGGTGATCCGCCTGCATGACCTACGCCACACGCACGCCACCCTGGCGCTGCGCGCCGGGATCCATCCCAAGGTGATATCCGAGCGTCTCGGGCATGCGACCATCGCGATCACCCTCGACACCTACTCGCACGCCATCCCGGCGATGCAGGAAGAGGCGGCGGTAAGGATCGCGGAGCTGGTCTTCGCCGCCGTGTAGCGCTCGCATGTCGGCGGACATGGCGGCATTCGGCGACAGTCCGAGGCGGGAGCCACCCGAATAGTGCCCATTTGCAGGAGGAATGTTGGAGGCGGCGATCGGAGTTGAACCGATGATGGAGGTTTTGCAGACCTCTGCCTTACCACTTGGCTACGCCGCCCCGGCG
>JADGOB010000112.1 GCA_017883185.1 Acidobacteriota bacterium | reverse complement strand
GACGTGACGCGCGGGGTGACGGTGGATCGCGCCGCGCACACCCGCCATGGCGAGCCCGGATACCTCGCGGGATTGCGCGACCGACTGCTGGCTGGTGAGCCTGGGACGTGATGCCAACGCCGGGGAACATGACCGGCCTCGGCGTTATTCTTGGGGCCCTCGTTGCCCTCGGGCTCCTCGCGACGCGGCGGCTGAATGTAGGCAACCGCCTGGGCATCGCCCGCGTCGTTCTCGCGACGACGGCGGCGTCGGCCGTTATGGGGATGATGTACTAACGATAGTCGGAACTGACGATGAGGGGTCGGTTGGTCCTACATCCCGGGGTGACCGAAGGACCTGGCCTTGGGGATGAGGTCGAGGTAGAGCCGGTCCGGCAGGGCGGTGTGCCAGTGGCCGGTCAGTTTCGCAATACTCACGAGGCCCAGGAAGAGTAGGGCGATCCCAACCGCCATCACCGCGACCGGGATGGGGCGCTTCCGGGTCACGCTCAGGTCCAGTGCGCCGCGGGCGGGGCAGACCGCCACGCACTCCAGGCACCCGGTGCACTCGGCCGACTTCACGGAGAGCAGCCGATCGACCGGGAGGCGCGACGGGCACGCCTTCGTGCACTTCGCGCAGTCGATGCACGCATCCGGGTTGCGGCGGATGCGGGCCGGGCTGGCCAGGGAAATCAGACCGAGCAGCGCGCCGTAGGGGCACAGGAAGCGGCACCAGGCATTCTTCGCGAACATCGACAGCACCACCAGCCCGACCATCACCGACGCGCCAGCCGTGCCCAGGTCGCGAAAGAAGTTCAGCATCTTCACGTCCGCGACCAGGCCATACGGGCTGTGCATGAACTCGCGCAGCGCCTCGGCCGACATGTGCACGATGGCCCAGGCGAAAAAGCCGAGCAGCAGGTATTTCAGGCCACGGAGCGGAATATCGACCGATCGGCGGAGGTCGAAGTTCCGCCCGAATATCGCTCGCCCGCCCTGCCACAGCCACTCGGAAATCGTCCCGATCGGGCACAGCCAGCTGCAGAATGCCTTCCGGAAGACGAACGAGATGCTGACGAACGCCACCAGCAGGAACAGCCCAGCCGGGTGAATGTCCGGGACATGCCCGGTGGCCAGCAGGAACTTGAGGTTCATCAGGCCGGCAATCGGCAGCCAGCCCTCGACCCCCGGTGGGCGCGTCACCGCCACGGTGGCCCCGCCGGTCTCGTAGTAGCGGACGAAGACGTAGAACTGCACGCCGATCCACAGGTTCAGCAGCAGGAACGCCGCCTGGAAGGCGCGACGCACGAGCTGTGAGTGGTCGTGTCGGCGGCGGATGAACGGCTTTGCTGTTGGAGGCATCGGGCCTGGAACCTCTCGGCAGTCAGGATAGCCGTCGCCGAGCCGCCCGGGCTATGATCTGCATCACACGTGCTTCGATTTCCCCGGTTCCTGTCGCCCGTCGCCGCGTTCCTCGACCGTCACGAACGGCTGCTGTGGGGCCTGCACAGCCTGTGGGCCCTCGCGCTCGGCATCGTCGTCATGTGGGCGGGCGCCCGCAACTACGCCTGGCTGCGCGTCACGATCTTCCACGTCGCCTTTCTCTGGGTGACGAGCCTGTTCGTGCCCGCGCTGGTGGACCGGCCAGGCACGGAGACGAAGTGGCGCGGGCGACTGCGCCTCGTCATCAACTACGTCACGAAGAACTTCTACCAGCAACTGCTGTTCTTCCTGCTGCCGATCTACTACGCGAGCGCGTCCGCCTGGTCGGCGAACCTGCTGTTCGTCGGTTTCCTCGGGGTGTCGGCCCTTATCTCGACGCTCGATGTCGTCTACGACCAACACCTGTCGGTCAGGCGAGGCCTGACCGCGGTCTTCTTCGCGTTCAACCTGTTCGCCTGCATCAACGTGATGCTGCCGGTGCTCTGGAGCATCAGCAACCGCGTGGCGCTGCCGGTGAGCGTGGCGCTCGCCGTAGTGGCGTTTGCGACCATCCGGTATCGCCGGGGCGAACTGGCCCGGTTCCATGTCAGGCTGCACGTCGGCCTTGCCGGTATCGCGCTCGTCCTGCTCGTCGCCCTCGGCCGCCCGCTCATCCCGCCCGCGCCGCTCCGTGTGCTCAAGGCCGAGTTCGGCGAAGCGATCAATCGCCGGGCGCTGCAGGTGGTGCGCCCCATCGAGACGCTTCCCGTGGGGTGGTCGGGGCGAGTGTATGCCGTCACCGCCATCTACGCCCCTCTCGGCCTGCGCGACCGCATCGGCCACCGCTGGTACCAGGATGGCCGGCTGGTCTACGCCTCTCCATACTACACGCTCGAGGGCGGCCGTACAGAGGGGTTCCGGCTCTGGACGAGCGCCCAGGCAAAGGACGTGCAGCCGGGGACGCGGCTGCGCGTCGAGGTTCGCACCGAGGCCGGGCAGCTGGTCGGACGGTCCGAGATTCCTGGCGCGCCGGGGACGCCGAATCGCCGCCGTCTGTGAGATGATAGTCAGTTGGATTGGGCCGGGGACGCGAGACCAAGCGGACTACCAGGCACGCAGCGATTCGATTTCGTCGCGATTCGATGACCACTTCCTATACCGCGAAAGACATCACCGTTCTCGAAGGGCTGGATCCGGTCCGCAAGCGGCCCGGCATGTATATCGGCGGTGTCGGTTCTGCCGGTCTGCACCACCTCGCGTGGGAGATCGTGGACAACGCGATCGACGAGGCGATGAGCGGCCACGCGTCGTTGATCGCGGTCACGCTGCATGCCGACGGGTCGTCGATCTCGGTGACTGACGATGGCCGTGGCATCCCCGTGGACAAGCACCCGCAGACGAAGAAGAGCGCGCTCGAAGTGATCTTCACGATGCTCCACGCGGGTGGCAAGTTCGGCCAGGGCAACTACAAGACCGCTGGCGGGCTTCACGGCGTCGGCGCGAGCGTCGTCAACGCGCTCTCGAAGGAACTGGTGGCTACCGTCAAGCGTGACGGCGCGCTGTGGGAGCAGCGGTTCAAGCAGGGCAAACCGGACGGGCCGCTCAAGAAGGTCGGCTCGGCGCGCGGCACCGGCACCACCGTCTATTTCCATCCCGATCCCACCATCTTCCCGAAGATCGAATTCGAGCCGTCGGTCATCCGCGAGCGGCTCGAGGTCGCGAGCTACCTGCACAAGGGGCTGAAGCTGTTGTTCGACGACCAGTCGAACGGCAAGAAGGAGACGTTCGAGCACGCCGAGGGGCTCGCCGACTTCCTGAAGAAGATCCTCGCCGAGCGAATCCTCGAGCCGATCCACGAGACGCCGTTCACGCTCGTCAAGGAGAACGGCCTGCGCATCGAGTTGGTGCTGCAGTGGACCGAGGCGACCGACGAGCTGGTGAAGAGCTACGTCAACGGTATTCCGACCGGTTCTGGCGGGACGCACGAGAACGGCCTGCGTGCGGGGCTCGGCAAGGCGGTGCGCAACTACATCGAGACGCACAGTCTCTCGCCGAAGGGCGTGACGCTCAGCGCCGAAGATATCCGCGAAGGGCTCGTCGGCGTTCTCAGCGTGTTCATGGAGGAGCCGCAGTTCCAGGGACAGACGAAGGACCGGCTGAACAATCCCGAGGTGCTCTCCGTGGTGGACTCGATGGTTCGCCCGGCGCTCGAGCTCTGGCTCAACGAGAACCGGAGCGTGGCCGAGGCGATCGTGGGCCGGATCATCCTGGCGGCGCGCGCCCGCGAGGCAAGCCGCGCGGCCCAGCAGGAAGTCTCGCGCAAGAGCGCGACGTCCAACCGGCTGACGCTGCCGGGCAAGCTGAGCGACTGCTCATCACCGAACCGCCCCGACAGCGAGATCTTCGTCGTGGAAGGCGACTCGGCCGGAGGCTCGGCCAAGCAGGGGCGCGACCGCACGAGGCAGGCGATCCTGCCGCTGCGTGGCAAGGTGCTCAATACCGAGAGCGTGTCGCTCGCCAAGGTGCTCGAGAACAAGGAACTCTCGGACCTGGTCACCGCGCTCGGCTGCGGCCTGGGCAAGAATTTCGATCTCTCTCGCCTTCGCTACGGCAAGGTCATCATCCTGGCCGACGCCGACTCGGACGGCAACCACATCGCCACGCTGTTGCTCACGTTCATCTACCGCCACATGCCGCAGCTCATGGCCCGCGGCCACGTGTACCTGGCGCAGCCCCCGCTCTATCGGATCGACATCGGCAAGGAGACGCACTGGGCGCTCGACGATGCCCAGCGCGAGCGGATTCTCGCACACCACGGCACGCCCGGCCCCGGAAAGGCCACACCGGAGATCACCCGGTTCAAGGGCCTGGGCGAGATGATGCCGAAAGTGCTGTGGGAGACGACGCTCAATCCCAAGACGCGCCGGCTCCTGCGCGTCGAGATTGCCGATCAGATTCTCACCGACCGGGTCATCAACGAGCTGATGGGCCGCGACGCCTCCGCCAGGTTCCGTTTCATCATGGACCGCGCCGAAGAGGCGGAAGAATTGGACGTATAAGTCGGAACTGACGATGGCGAGTCGGGAACGGACGATGACGAGTCGGAACTGACGATGACGAGTCGGAGCTGACGCAGCCAGTCGGAACTGACGGTGACGAGTCGGGGCTGACGATGACGAGTCGGAAATGGTACCGACTGACGAGCAACACCGACTGACATGCTACAGTCAAAAAATGTCTTCTGACGCCCCCAAGAAACCCTTATCCCTGCCGGTCGTCTGGCGCGAGGCGCGGGACCTCGTGTGGGCGCACCGGAGGCGCCTGTCGCTCGGGCTCGGGCTCCTGCTGCTCAACCGGCTGTCTGGCCTCGTTCTTCCGGCCACATCGAAATTCCTGATTGACGACGTGATCGGGAAGCAGCGTGTCGAGTGGCTGGGGTGGCTGGCTGCGGCGGCCGGTGGCGCGACCCTCATCCAGGCCGCGACGTCGTTCGCCCTGTCTCAGGTGCTCGGCGTCGCCGCCCAGCGCGCGATCACCGACCTGCGCCGCGGCGTGCAGGCGCACGTCCTGCGGTTGCCGATCACCTACTTCGACTCCACCAAGTCCGGCGTCCTCATCTCGCGCATCATGACCGATGCGGAGGGGATTCGGAACCTGGTCGGCACCGGCCTGGTGCAGTTGATTGGCGGCCTGGTCACGGCGAGCATTGCGCTCGGCGTGCTCTTCTACCTGAACTGGCGCCTCACCACCGTGACGCTGGTGGTGCTGCTGACGTTCGGCGCCGGCATGGCCGTGGCCTTCATGCGTCTCCGCCCGCTGTTCCGGGAGCGAGGCAAGATCAACGCGGACGTCACCGGCCGCCTTGGCGAGAGCCTGGGCGGGATCCGGATCGTCAAGTCGTACACCGCCGAGAAGCGCGAGGAGATCGTCTTCACGCACGGCGCCCACCGTCTGTTCCGGAACGTCGCCCGCTCGATCACGGGTGTCTCGGCGATTACCGCGTTCTCGACGGTCATCATCGGGGCCATCGGCGTCCTGATGATCGTCCTCGGCGGCCGCGCGATCCTGGCCGGCTCGATGACGCTGGGCGACTTCATCATGTACCTGCTCTTCACGGGACTCGTCGTGGCGCCCCTGGTCCAGATTGCGTCCATCGGCACACAGGTGAGCGAAGGGTTTGCCGGGCTCGACCGAATCCGGGAGGTCCGGTCGATGATGACCGAGGGGCAGGAGGATCGGGAGAAGCGGCCGTTCGAGACGCTTCGAGGAGACGTGCAGCTCGATCGCGTCAGCTTCGAGTACACCGCGGGTGTGCCCGTGCTGCGCGACGTGTCGTTCACCTCGCCGGCCGGATCGACCACCGCGCTGGTCGGCTCCAGCGGTTCGGGGAAAAGCACGCTGATCAGCCTGGTGATGGCGTTCAACCAGCCGACCTCCGGCGAGGTGCGGGTGGACGGCGTCCCGCTGTCTCTCATCCGCCTCCACGACTACCGGGCGCATCTGGGCGTCGTCCTCCAGGAGAACTTCCTGTTCGACGGCACGATCGCCGAGAACATCGCCTACGCCAGGCCGGGCGCGAGCAGGGACGAGATTCTGGCCGTGAGTCGAATCGCGCACTGCGAGGCGTTCATCCAGCAGTTCCCGGAGAAGTACGAGACGGTCGTCGGCGAACGCGGCGTCAAGCTGTCGGGCGGCCAGCGCCAGCGGGTCGCGATTGCCCGCGCCATCCTGGCCAACCCGCGCATCCTGATCCTCGACGAGGCGACATCGAGTCTCGATAGCGAGAGCGAGGCGCTGATCCAGGACGGCCTGCGGTCGCTCCGGCGCGGTCGCACGACGTTCGTCATCGCGCACCGATTGTCCACGATCCGGAGTGCGGACCAGATTCTCGTCCTCGAGGGCGGCCAGATCGTGGAGCGAGGCACCCACGAGGAGTTGCTCGCGGCCAACGGTCGTTACCGCCACCTCTACGACAAGCAGTACACACTCGAACAGAATCGCTTCATCAACCCGGGCGAGGAGTTCCCTGCGGAGCTCGGCTGATCAACCTGCTATCATTGCCCGACAAATCCGCCCTCTTCCTCCTGGAGTGATATGGATACCAAGAAACTCGGGTTCAACACGAAGATGGTGCACGCCGGCGCGCCGAAGGACATGTACGGCAGTGCCGTGACGCCCATCTACCAGACATCGACGTTTGCCTTCGACAGCGCGCAGATCGGTGCCGATCGCTTTGCGGGGCGGGCAGACGGCTTCATCTACACACGGATCGGCAACCCGACGATCCGCGCGCTCGAACAGAACATCGCCGAACTCGAGAACGGCGCCGACGGCGTGGCCACGGCGTCCGGGATGGGTGCCGTGACCGTCGTTTACATGGCGCTGCTGTCGCAGGGCGCCCACCTGGTCAGCACCGGGTCGGTGTACGGCCCCTCACGCGGCCTGATCGAGAAGCAGTTCAGCCGATTCGGCGTGCAGTATAGCTACGTGGACACGTCGGACATCGAGAACGTGCGCGCCGCGATCCGTCCGAACACCAAGATGGTCTACCTGGAGTCGCCGTCGAACCCGGCGATGCTCGTCACCGACATCCGCGCCGTCTCGGAACTGGCGCACCAGCACGGGTGCCCGGTAGTCGTGGACAACACGTTCGCCAGCCCCTGCCTGCAGAAACCGCTGGACCTGGGCGCCGATATCGTCTTCCACTCGGTCACCAAGTTCATCAACGGCCACGCGGACGTCGTCGGCGGGATCATCGTCGCGAAAGACCCGGCCGTGTGCAAGCAACTACGGGCGATGATGGTGGTCCTCGGCTGCAACATGGACCCGCACCAGGCGTTCCTGGTGAGCCGCGGCGTCAAGACGCTGTCTTTGCGGGTGGAGCGGGCGCAGGAGAACGCCATGAAGGTGGCGCGCTGGCTCGAAGCGCACCCGAAGGTGGAGTGGGTCCGATACGTCGGCCTCGAATCGCACCCGCAGCACGAGCTCGTGAAGCGCCAGATGACGGGCTTCGGCTCGATGATCAGCTTCGAGTTGAACGGGGGCTACGAGGCGGGGCGCAACCTGATGGACAACGTGCACCTGGCCACGCTGGCGGTGTCCCTGGGCGGCGTGGAAACGCTGATCGAACACCCTGCCTCGATGACACACGCCAGCATGTCGCAGGCCGACCGCCTCGAGGCGGGGATCACCGACGGCCTCGTGCGCTACTCGGTCGGGATCGAGGACGTCGAGGATCTCATCGCGGACCTCGAACAGGCGATTGCGAAGGTGTAGCGCATGGGTCGGGATTCAGGAGCCGGGGCCGTCCGGTCAGTCCTTGTCCAGGCTGAACGTCATCCCCGCCTTCAGCACGCTCATGATCAGGCCGCGGCCGGTTGCCAGCAGACCGACCGCGATCCTGTCTACGGCCGCCTTCCTGCCGTCGATCACCACCACTGAGTTCTTGCCCAGCACCTCGAAGCTTCGCCCGGTCACGAAGATCGCCGTGGTCTCGTCGATCCCGATGCCGACCAGCGCCGGATGGTCGAGAACGGCGCTGACCAGCCGGTTGACGCGCTGGCGCTTCAGGAAGTGCTGATCGAGGATGGCGTCGGGAAAGAGCGCCAGGCCGGGCGCCGTTGCCGTCTTCCCGGCCGTGATGCTCTGCAGGTCGGCCTCGCCGGTGATCATTACCCGCGACATGACCGCCGCGCCTGCGCTCGTGCCGCCCACGAGCGCGCCTTCAACGTAGCGCGCGCGGATCGCCTCGGGGATGCCGGTGTTCTCGAGCGCCTTGGTCAGGCGGTTCTGATCGCCGCCCGGGAACCAGATGAACGTGGCCTCCTTGACGGCCGTGATGGCGGCCGCGGGATCTTTCGGATCGATCGCCACCGCGGTGCCCATGCCCGCATCCTTCCACATCTTCACGGCGTTCGCGCCCGTCTCCGCGAGTTCGGAGGCCTGGGGGAATACCGCGACACGGCCGTCGGCGCCGCCACCCGCTTCGACCGCGCGCCTGACGATGTCGTCCGTCGTGCCGTTGCCGCCGATGATCAGCAGGTGGCCCTTGGGAACCGGCGACGGCGACTGGGCGAGAACGCCCGCGGAAAGGCACGCGACGAGTGCCAGGGCGAACGCGATGCTGGTCGAGCGGGACATCTGGATGCTCCTCATGGGGGACAGAACAGGCGGAGGGATGATACAACAGATAGAGGTGACAATAACGCTGCCGGACCTCGAACGCCGTCTCCGGGGGGCGCTGGCCGGCCCGCTGCCGGGCCTCGAGGCACAGTTGCGCCTGGCACCCACGCCGCGCCCCGGGTGGCAGCCTGGACGGGTACTGTCCGAATCGCGGGCTGCCGCGGGGCTGCTGCTCTTGTTTCCGGACGAGAGCGGCGTGCACCTGCCGCTGACCGTCAGGTCCTCCTGGCTGCCAAACCATGCCGGGCAGGTGTCGTTGCCGGGAGGGGCGGTGGAACCCGGTGAGACGATCGAGGAGGCCGCCCTGCGGGAGGCGCATGAGGAAATCGGCGTCGAGCCGGCGCGCATCCGCGTCCTGGGCCGGCTGACCCCGCTGCACATCCCGGTGAGCGGCTACGTGCTGCACCCCGTGGTGGGCGTCACGGCGGAACGGCCCTGTTTCCGTCTGGCGGACGCCGAGGTCGAACAACTGCTCGAGCCGAACCTCGAGGCGCTGCAAGACCCCGGCTGCGTTCGCCGATGCCCCCGGTGGCGAGACGATCTCTTCCAGGATGTCCCGTATTTCGCGATCGACGGCCTGAAGGTGTGGGGCGCCACGGCCATGGTGCTGGCCGAGTTCCTGGCACTCGTGGGGCGATCCTGAGCCCAGGCGGCCGCTGACCAGGCTTGCCTCGCCTACATCCCCAGGGCCTTGAGGCGTTCCACTACATCTTTACCGTGCGACGCCGGGCTGACTTGCCTGTCGATGTAGAGGATCTTGCCGTCCTTCCCGATGTAGAAGGTCCAGCGCGACGCATAAGCCTTGTCACCGGTGATCACGCCGTAGGCCTTCGCGACCTCTTTGCCCGGATCGCTGAGGATGGGGTAGTCGAGCTCGAGCGAGTCTGCGAACTTCTTGTTGGTTTCAGCGCTGTCCACGCTGGCGGTGAAGTAGGCCACGCCGGTCTCTCGAATCTGGTCGCCGCTCTCACGGAGCGACTTGCACTCGGCCGTTCATCCACCGGTAAACGCCTTGGGGAACCACGCGAGCACCACGGCCTTCTTCCCCTTGAAGTCGGCCAGGCTGTGTGTTTTGCCGTCCGACCCTGGCAGCGTGAACGCCGGGGCAGGGTCTCCTGGCTTGAGTTCTCCGGGTGGCTGCGCTCGCACGGTGGCGACCGCGGCAAGTACCAAGCCGGCCGACGTGCAGAAGGTGACGAACCCGTGCATCGGAATACCTCCTGATTTTGACGTGAAGTCTGCGCCTGAGAGCCATTCTATACCGGAACAGCTCACCGGATGTGCCAGGATCGGTTCGGGTCGGGTCAAGTTCTCGGGGCGTCGAGCCGACAATAGGATGTATGGCAGTGTCGGCGTCTGACTCCCTGTCCCAGATCCCGGGGTTTTGCGATCGCCTTGGCGAGCGGGTCATCGTTCCGCAAGCGTCGGGCGCCCTGCTGGAACACCTGCATTTCTGTGACGCGCTGGCCGCTGCGCCCTTCTTCGCGCAGGCGCTGAAGGACCGGGTCGCCCGCCTCACCAACTTCACCCATTCGTCTTACTGCCGCGTCCGCAGGGTCCAGAGCGTGTCCGAGCGTGACGGACGGCCGGTGCTCGTGTCCGCTCACATTGCCGGCCGTCGGCTCGTCGAGATTCTCGACGTGGCCGCGCGCTCCCAACTGCAGCCGACCACGGCGGGCGTCCTGGCCGTGACCCGCCAGATGATGGCCTCGGTAGCCTTGCTGCATGATTTCGCGCCCGACGGCTATCACGGGGCCCTCGGGCCCGACCGGTTGATTCTCTCCGCGGAAGGCCGGGTGGTTATCGCCGAGCACGTGCTCGGGAATCTGGTCGAGCAGGCCGTGGCGGCGTGGGGCGTCGCTCGCCTCTGGCGCGAGTTCCGCCTGGCCACACTCCCAGACCACGCGAGTCCTCAATACGGCCGACGCAACGACATCGTGCAGGTGGGGCTGGTGACGTTGGCTATGCTGCTCGGGCGGCCGCTCGAGTCCGCCGACTACCCGCAGGAACTGCCGGAACGACTTCAGGAGGTTACGGAAACCACGCCTGACGGGGCCCGCGTGCCCTTGCGATCGGGCCTGCGCAACTGGCTGGAACGAGCCCTCGCGCTGCGAGGCGACTCGTCTTTCCGCACGCTCCTCGAGGCGCAGAAGGCGTTTGGCCAACTGCTTCAGGACGGCGGTTATGGCGCCTCGTCGGTGGCGTGGGACGCATTTGTCGGGGTGTGCGAGACCGCAGCCGTGAGGGTTCCCGTCGTCGTGGTCGTGCCCGAACCCGACCCGGCCACCGAGGCCAGGCCCGCATTGGTTCCGGATGTGGCGCCGCAGGCAATGGCGACCCCTCCTGTGGCGACCGTGTCAGACCTCGGTGCTCCTGCCGCTGTTGGACTCTCTGTGGACGGGGCGAGCCTGCGGGTGACCGACATGGGCCCGGCTCCCACGAGTCCTGCGTCCACGCTGGGCGAGCCGGAAGATGGGCCGGCCGAGCGATCTGCCGACCGCGCTGCCGTCACGCTGGCGGATCCCTTCGGGGCGTGGCCCGTGGCCGTGCCGGCGGAGAGCGCGGCGACGTTGCTCGAGACGTTCCTTGCAGAAACACCGGCCGCTCCGGCAGAACCATCCGTAACGACCACGCCGTCCGATCCGTGGCAGCCCGCGCCGCCTCCCCCAGTGAGGGAGCCGAGGTCGGAAACGCTGTTCGAGGCGCCGAGGCGCGATCCTGAGCGCGTCGTGGTCGTGCCCACCGACGTCCATCCTCGCGCCGCGGTCGGGTGGAATGACCGGACGGCCGCCACGAATGCGACCAGCGTCGCGGACTGGCAGGCGCCAGACCCGAGACTGGACCCCTCTTACACCATTCTGCACGGCGACGAGCATCGCGACGAAGACGTGGCGACCGACGACGGTGCCGGGGCGGAGGAAGAACCACCAGACCCGAAGCGCCGGCAGCGCCTCCTCGTGCTCGCGGTTCTGACCGTGATCGCGACGGCGGCGGCCGTGTACGCGCCCTATTTCTGGACCGTGGTCTTCGAGGGCTGGCGGTCGTTCGGGCGTATCGTGGTCGACAGCGATCCCCCCGGAGCCATCATCACGGTTGACGGCCAGGTGCTGGGGCACACCCCGACGGAACTGACACTCAGGGCCGGCGAACACCTGCTCGAGGTGCAGAGCGGCGGGTCGGCGAAGTCGAAGAAGCTGACGATCCAGGCGAACGGGAAGATCACCCAGAAGATGACGTTCCCCGAGGCGGGGGAGCGTGGCGGCCTGCGCATCTCGACCTACCCGACCACGGGACGCATTACGCTCGACGGCGTTCCGCGCGGGGACGCGCCGGTCAGGGTCACCGACCTCTCGCCGGGCACGCACACGCTGGTCGTGGAAACAGCGCTCAGTGTGCAGGAGCAGGACGTCATCGTTCAGCCCGGCCGGGTGTCGCTACTGGCGGTGCCCACCGCCTCCTGGCTCAAGGTGACTGCTCCCTACGACCTGAGGGTCTTCGAGAACGGGAGGGCGCTTGGGACGACGGGGAGCGCCCCGGTCATGGTTCCGCCAGGCCGTCACAATTTCGAGTTCGTGAACCAGTCGCTGGGGCTCAAGCTCAGGCAGTACGTCGATGCCGCGCCGGGACAGTTGGTGTTGGTGCCGCTCGAACTGCCCGTCGGCATGATGAATCTCTTCGCCGACCAGACGGCAGAGGTCTTCGTGGACGGGCACCCCGTTGGCCAGACGCCGCTGTCCGCCCTGTCCGTGCCGCTCGGGCCTCACGATGTGGTGTTCCGTCACGCGAAGTACGGCGAGGTGCGCTACACCGTGTCGGTGAC
>JADGOB010000040.1 GCA_017883185.1 Acidobacteriota bacterium | reverse complement strand
GCGCGTCCGGCGAGTTCCGACGAACGGGGGTTCAGCGGAGGGTGAGGTCGAACGTCAGGACCGGGCCGATCACCCAGTTCTGGACGAGCGACACTGGTCGGCCCGCAGAGGATCGTCACATGCAAACCGTCGCAAGAAAATCCGTCGCGGAGGGCCCGCCCTCGAAGCCGCCAACGGCGAAAGCGCCCGACATCGCTTCCGTGCCGGTCCCCGACACGCTCGAGGCGCTCCACGTGAACCCCGACACCGGGCTCACGCACGCGGAGGTGGACGTCCGCCGGAAGGAGCACGGCTACAACGAAGTGGCCGAAACAAGAGGGCACCCGGTCCTCATGTTTCTCGGCAAGTTCTGGGGCCTGTCGGCGTGGATGCTCGAGCTGATCATGGTCCTGTCGGCGGTGCTCGGGAAATTTTCTGATCTCGCGGTGGTGGGCGCGCTGCTGATCGTCAATGCCGTGTTGAGTTTCATGCAGGAGCATCGGGCCGCCGGCGTCGTCGAGACGCTGCGGCGACGGTTGCAGGTCAGTGCGCGCGTCCGGCGCGAGGCGAGTTGGCAGGTCATTCCCGCCCGGGATCTGGTCCCGGGCGACATCGTCCGCGTGCGCCCGGGCGATATCATTCCCGCGGATGTCAAGCTCCTGACCGGAGCGCTGAGCGTTGACCAGTCGGCGCTCACCGGCGAGTCGAAGGACGCCGACAAGGCGCCCGGCGATGTGCTCTCGTCGGGGTCCGTCGTCCGCCGGGGCGAGGGCAACGGCGTGGTCATGCTGACCGGGGCGAAGACCTACTTTGGCCGCACCACCGAGTTGGTGCAGCAAGCGCGACCGACACTCCACATCGAAGCGGTGGTGGCCAAGGTCGTCCGCTGGCTCTTCGTGATCGTCGGCGCGCTGCTGGGCGTGGTGATCGTGTTGTCGCTGATCCGCGGCGCGCCGCTCCTGGAGATGGTTCCGCTGATGCTCGTTCTGTTGATGAGCGCGGTGCCGGTCGCCCTCCCCGTCATGTTCACCGTCAGCATGGCCGTCGGGGCGAAGGAGTTGGCGAAGCGCGGTGTGCTGGTCACACGCCTCAGCGCCGCGGAGGATGCCGCGACAATGGATGTGCTCTGCGTGGACAAGACGGGCACAATCACGATGAACCAACTCGCGCTCACGGGCGTGATCCCGCTGGAGCATGCGACAGAAGCCGATGTGTTGTTCGCTGGCGCACTCGCGTCCCAAGAAGCCAACCAGGATCCGATTGACTTGGCATTCCTTGCCGCAGCGAAAGAGCGGCACATCTTCGACAACCTTCCCAAGGTGGCGCCCGTCTCCTTCGCACCGTTCGATGCGAAAAACCGGCGGACTGAAGCCGTGGTCGAGCAGAACGGGCAGCGGCTGCGCGTGATGAAAGGAGCCGTGCGAACCGTCGCCGAGGCCTGCGGACTCCAGCCCCCGGCGATCGAGACGTTGGAGGCGCGGGTCAGCGAATCGGCACTGAAGGGATATCGGACGCTGGCGGTGGCGCGCGGCCCCGAGGCGGGCCTTCGCCGCGACGGAGCGGCTTCGGCCGCGCAGGCGGGCGCGCCGGCATTGGTCGGATTGGTGACACTCTATGATCCGCCCCGGCCGGAGGCCGCGCAGCTGATCGCCGAACTCCGGGACTTGGGCGTTTCGGTAAAGATGCTCACCGGCGACGCACTGGCGGTCGCGAGTGAAATCGCGCGCGGCGTCGGGTTGTCCAATATCCGGCGGGTGGCGGACCTGAAAGCCGCGAGTGCGCAGGCCGGGAATGAGGCGGTTGACGTGTTAGCGGGCGCCGATGGGTTCGCCGAAGTGTATCCGGAGGACAAGTACATCGTCGTGCAGCACCTGCAGGCCGCGGGGCACGTGACCGGCATGACGGGCGACGGCGTCAACGACGCGCCCGCGCTGCGTCAGGCCGAAGTAGGCGTCGCCGTCAGCACCGCGACCGACGTGGCCAAGGGGGCCGCGAGCGTCGTGCTGACCGAACCCGGGCTCACGAATATCGTGGCGTTGGTCGAGCAGGGACGGACGATCTATCAACGCATTCTGACGTGGATCATCAACAAGATCAGCCGGACGATCCTGAAGGCGGCCTTTGTGGCCATTGCGTTCGTGGTGACCGGCAAGTTCGTCGTTTCCGCCTTTGCGATGCTGCTGCTGGTCTTCATGACGGACTTCGCAAAGATCGCCCTTGCCACCGACCATGTTCGCCCGTCCAAGAAACCGGAAACGTGGAACATCGGGGGCTTTATCACCGTGTCGGTGGTGCTGGGTGTCGCGATGCTCGCGGAGGCGCTCTTCCTCTTGTGGATCGGCTGGTCGCGTTTCGGTTTGGCGACCAACAACAATGCCCTCTACACGTTCAGCTTCCTGACGCTTCTCTACCTCGCCGTGTTCTCCATCGTGTCCGCGCGAGAACGCCGCTGGTTCTGGGCGACAATGCCCAGCAAGATCCTCCTGGCGGCCCTGATGGTGGATGCGCTCGCGGGAACTGTTCTGACGTACGTGGGTCTTCCGGGACTCATGCCATTGCCTTGGCGGCAGACGCTCACAGTATTCGGTTATGCGATGGTCTCGTGCCTCGTGGTCAACGACGCCCTGAAAGTCGCGATGATTAAATGGCGCGTTCCCACGGCGGTCGCCTAGGTAACAGCAGGAGGCCCCCCGGCTCTGCCGGGAGGCAGTCGGAGTTTGACGTTTCCGGGAGTGTGTCCGGATGGGTGGCGCTCCGTCGTGAGCCGCCGAGCGCACGAAAGGAGGCGCTGCCGCCGGACATAGTCAACAGTGTTGGCGCGCACCGGGCGAAGTGCAAGTTCAGACGGTCTTCCTCTCAGGTCGTGTTTGCTCTGGCGCCCGAACTGGCCGTTGCGGCGGGCCTACTTGGAGGGCCCGTCCGGCAAGCCGGTTTGAGCGGCTCACAATCGAAAGCCCGGCTCTGCCGGGGGATGCTTACTTCGGTCCACGTGTGCCATTCCGCGTGCCATAACCGCTGGAGACAACGCAAACATCGGCAATTGGTGGCTGTCAGACGCAATCCGCCGACACACACACTGACGTCTTCCCTCGAGACCGAACGTCGTTCTGCTCGAGGCGGAGATTGGTCAGGCGTTCGGTTCAGTACAAGACCACGATGTTGTCGAGCCCCATCGGATTCGAGCAACACGGGGCCGCTGGGTTCGAGAGTCGAATCAGCAGCGCGTCGATCAGGGTTGTTGGGTTTGGGTTCACGACCGTCGCGAAGTTCCCGAACGTGTTGCCTTGCGTCTTCTGGATGCTGAACACGGTGGTCGAGTTCGCGATGCCAGTGATGACGTACGGGATTGGTGTCGTGCTCGAATACAGGTCCACCGACTGGAATGTGAACTTCCCGCCGGCAGCCGTCACGATGACCTCGCCAATCGTCGTGGTGCCGCCGGGGGAAGCGAACTGGATGAACGGAGCCGGGCGTCCATAACCGGTCGACACCGTCCAATTTGACGTCGCGGCCGCGACAGTGAAGCCGCACCTCGTGTAGGTCGTGAACGGGGCTCCCTGAGAGCCCACATCGTCAAAACCGATCAGCGGACAGGGTGACACGCGCGCCAGCGCGAAGTTGAGCGTCGTGTCGCCGAACATCACGATCGATTTCTTGACCGCCACGTAGTTGGACGCCACCGCGGTCACATCGACTGCCCCGCCTGCCACGGAGAGGATCGAGTAGCGGCCGGTGCCGTCTGCCACCGTTGATTTGATGCCGCCGAGCGCCTCCTTCACGGTCACGCTGGCCGCCACGCCGCCGCCGGAAGTGGCGTCAGTAATCGTCCCGTTCAACGTAAAGGTCGCCGGTGGTGCCACCGCGAACGCCAGAGCGCCTTGTGTACCTGAATACGTCGCGGTGACCACGACCGAGCCATTGCTCCTCGCAGCGACCATTCCGCTGCGGCTTACCGTTGCCACGGAGGTGTTCGACGACAGCCACGAGGCCAGTGACGTGACTGTCTGGCTGGAGCCATCGTTCAGGACCGCGATCGCGGTGAATTGAGAAGACGTCCCCAGCGGCGGCGGAGTTCCAGCAACGATGATCTTCACGACCGCGGTGGTGGGTGCGACCGTAGAAGACGGCGCTGACGGGCTGGACGGGGCTGGCGGGCTGGACGACGAACCTGCACAACCGGAAAGTGCGGTTAGCACCGTGGCGGCGACGGCGAGCCGGAGATGACGCATATCCAACACACCTCGGCAATCGGGTCAACAGGCTCCGATGGCGTTGGCGTTGCGGCTGCCACACGCAAAGCAGCGGCAACCGCAAGAGTATACCTCAACAACACAACCACCTGTCTTCCGCGATCATCTCTTTGTGACATCACGACGGCTCGGTTCACGCGTGCCTCCGCGTGTGCTGCTGATTCCAAAGGACCGAGGTTCTCGATTCGGGGCCCGTGTGCCATACTCGCGTGCCATTGAGGACTCCTGAGCCGTGGTGGTCGTCTCGTCGCGATCTCCCGGATCGCCGCGCGGCGAGTGTTGACCCACTGACGGCGCTCAGGTGCGAGTAGCCACCCCCTTCGCCAGATCGGAGTCCGCAGAGATGATCGGGAACAAGCGAGTCGTGGTGGTGCTTCCGGCGTACAACGCCGAGCGCACGCTGGAACAGACGTATCGCGAGATCCCGTTCGACGTCGTTGACGACGTGATCCTGATTGATGACGCGAGCGCGGACCAGACGGTGGCCCTCGCGCGGCGACTGGGCATCACGACCATCGTTCACGAGCGGAACCTCGGCTACGGCGCCAACCAGAAGACGTGCTATCGGGCAGCACTCGAACGCGGGGCGGACATCGTCGTGATGCTGCATGCCGACTACCAATACACGCCAAGACTCATTCCGGCCATGGCGTATCTCCTGGGGTCCGGGGAATTCGACGCGCGTTCACCCGCGCGGTGCTGGAGGCGGTCCCGCCGGGCCAGACTCGGACAATTTCGTCTTCGACGCCCAGATGCTGTCGCAGATTCTCTATGCCGGGTTCCGGGTCGGCGAGCTCACCTGCCCGGCGAAGTACTTTCCTGAAGCGTCGTCGATCAACTTCCCCCGAAGCGTGAAGTACGGGCTGGGTTGCCTCGCGACCGCCGTGCAGTTTCGCTTGAGCAAGTGGGGGCTCGGACGCTTCAAGACCTTCGACATGGGCGGGAACACCGGCGGAGGAGTGAAGGATGACCACGCCGGGCACTGACAGCGGATCAGGAGCTGCCGGCGATCACCCGCACCGCACGTGGCCGTGGGCGGCCGTCGCGATCCTCGCGGCTGCCCTCGTCATCGTGCCGCCGGTGGTCTATCAGACCTATCACGCCGCCCTCACGGTCTCGTTCGTCGTGCTGCCGTTCGCGCTGGTGACCCTGCGGACGGCGTGCGCGCGCTTGGCGACTTGCCTGGAGCCGCGGCGCTGCGCCGCCTGGGCGGTCGGACTTGCGATGGGGGTCGTGCTGTCCGCCAGCCTCGTCATGCACCTGCCCGGGTACGGGCCGGAGCCAATCCGGTCGCTCATCGATCCGCACACGGTATTCGGAAGGGGTCCGGGCGCGAGCGTCCGGGTCGTGCGGTCACTGATCGCGCACTACCTGACAGCTGACGAGGGGAGCGTCCTCGCACAGTTCTACACCTTCTGCGCGATCCCGCAGCGACGGCTGATGTACCTGACGCTGTGGGACCGCGGCGAGTTTCTGGCCGGGCGCCTGAAACCGAAGTTCGTGCTGCTGGACTTGAACGCAGACGATCCGTGGGTGCCTCGTGGAGACCTGCGGGCGATCGGCGACCTGCTGAGGCGCGGCGATGCCTACCGGCCCCTCTACGATGTCGACGGTGTCCTGCTCTACCAGCACCTCGCTGGCGCCGGATGGTAGGTGGCGGATCCCTTGTATCATCCCCATCTGACCCGTGATGTCAGGACTCCCCGACTCCCCGGCTCCCGACTTCCTGACTTCCCGACTTCCCTGACTTCCCGATCCGCAGATCCCCGATCCCTGCTATACTACCGACCGGTAGGTATTCGTTCCTGTTCCAGTAAACCCCAGATTGGAACTTTTCGCCTGCCTCACCCGTATCCCGATCTTTGGTGCTACCGAACGGTAGGTATGCCGACTGGGCGTCCATGAGGAACTTGATGGGAACAATCGAACCAGGCGCGACGGCAGACGTAGCGCCGGCAGAAACGGACGAACGGACGCGCAGCCGCCTGCTCCGTGCCGCGGTCTGTATTTTCGACCGAAAGGGCTACGCCGCCGCGTCGGTCCGGGAAATCGTCGAGATCGCTGGCGTCACAAAGCCCGCGCTCTACTACCACTTTGGCAGCAAGGAGCGGCTGCTGACGACGGTGCTCGACGAGGCGTGTCGCGAGTTCACGGCGGCCATGGAACGAGCGGTCGCCCGGAAGGGCACGGCGCGCCAGCGGTTGGAAGCCCTCTGCGAGGACCTCCACGGCCTCTTCCAGGAGCACGTGCCGGTGGTTCGCGTGGCTCATGCCACCTTCTTCGGCCCGGTCGAAGGTGCGCCACCGTTCGACTTCACGCTCTTCGACCGCCGGCTCGAGGCCGCAGTCCGGCGAATCGTCGAGGAGGGGCAGGCGGCCGGCGAAATCGCCACGGCCGCCTCAGCGGCCGACGTGTCGCTGGTGATCATGGGCGTCATCGGCGTGTTTGCGGTACGGCAGATTCACTACAGCTTCGAACCGATTGGACTCGATACCATGCGGCGCGTCATCGGACTGATATTCGATGGCGTCCTTCGAGAGCAGGGGCAGCAAGGAGAACGACGGCAATGACACGTATCGCACGATCAACTGGAATCATCATGCTCGGCATCGCCATCTCGACGGCGGCCGCATGTTCAAAGCAGGCTGACTCGCAGTCGATGGAAGCCGGGCGGCCCCCGGTAGCCGTCACCGTCGACGCAGTCACGCCCGCCGACCTGCAGGAGAGCGTGGAAGTGGTCGGCACGCTGGAGGCAAAGTTCTCTGCCGACGTGAAATCCGAGGTCACGGGCGTCGTCACCGATGTCTATGTCACCGAGTGGGTTCCCGTGAAGCGCGGCGCGCGCCTGGCGCGGCTCGACACGCGCGAAACCGAGGCTGGGATCGAGACGCTGAAGGCCGCCGAGGCGCAGGCGAAGGTGGGCGAGAACCGTGCGCGTCGCGAGCACGAGCGCGCGCTGCAGTTGAAGCAGTACGGCCTCATCACTCCGCAGGCGCTCGACGACGCGAAGACCGCGGTGGAGGCGGCGGAGGCAGCGATGGTGGCGGCCCGCGCCCAGATCAAGACGGCCGAGACGCGCCTGACCAAGTCCTTCATCACCGCGCCCATGGACGGCGTGGTGGCGTTCCGCGGCGTCAGCGTCGGCGATCGGGTCGAGAACATGGGCGGTAACACGCCGATGTTCCACATCGTCGACAACCGGGCGCTCGACCTGACGGTGTCCGTGCCGTCTTCGCGCCTCGCCTCGGTGCGCGTCGGCCAGCCGCTGGAGTTCTCCGCCGAGACCCAGCCCGGCCGCGCGTTCACGGGCAAGGTGATGTTCATCAACCCGGCGATCGACCCGGCCAGCCGGTCGACGAAGGTGATCGCCGAGGTGTCGAACCCCGACGGCGTCCTCAGGGGCGGCGCTTTCGTGAAGGGGCGCATCATCGTCGGCCAGCGCACCGGCGTGCTGCAGGTCCGCAAGGAAGCCCTTCTCAACTGGAGCCTCGACACCGGGAAAGCCGAGGTGTTCGTGGTGAGCGGCGACAAGGCGCAGAAACACGTCATCACGACGGGCACGGCCAACGGAGCGTCAATCGAGGTGTTGTCCGGCGTGCAGCCCGGCGACCAGGTGGTCACGCGGGGCGGCTTCGCGCTCCGTGACGGAGACCGCGTCGTCGTGTCCAAGGGTGAAGGGGCGTAGCCATGTTCCTCTCGAACCTCTCCATCAAGCGGCCGGTCGTCGCCACCGTGATGATCCTCACGCTGGTGACCCTCGGCGTCTTCTCGTTCCGGCGCCTGCCGATCGACATGATGCCGGACGTCGAGATTCCCGTGCTGTCGATCATCACCGAGTACCCCGGCGCGTCGCCCGAGACGGTCGAGCGCGAGGTGAGCAAGAAGATCGAGGAGGCAGTGAACCCGATCGCGGGCGTGAAGCACGTCAACTCGATTTCCCGTGAAGGGCTCTCGTCCGTCATCGTCGAGTTCAACCTCGAGGTGAAGGTCAACGACGTGTCGCAGGAGGCGCGGGCGAAGATCAACGCCGTGCGTCGTGAGCTGCCCGAGGGGATGAAGGAACCGGTCATCCAGAAGTTCGACTTCAATGCGATGCCGGTCATCTCGCTCGCGGTGCAATCCAAGACCATGCCGCCTCGGGAGCTGACGACGCTGGCCGACCGGAAGATCAAGCGCCGCCTGGAGAGCATCCAGGGCGTGGCGAAGGCCAAGCTGATCGGGTCGTCCAAGCGCGAAATCGCGGTCAACCTGGACCCCGCGCGCCTGGCGGCACTCGGCATGGGTGTCGACGAGGTCGTGGGCGGCCTCGCGTCCGAGAACGTCAACACGCCGCTCGGCCGGCTGACGCAGGGCGTTACCGAGATACCGCTGCGCATCAGCGGGAAGCCGCGGGATGCCGCGGAGTACCGCCAGATGGTCATCACCCGTCGGGCCGGGCAGCCGATTACGCTGGGCGATGTGGCCACGATCGATGACGGCGTCGAGGAGCAGCGCTCGCTGGCGCTGATCAACGGCAAGCCGGCGGTGGCGATCGACATCACCAAGCAGACGAAGGCGAACACCGTGGAGGTGGTGGACGCGGTGCTCGCGGCCGTGGGCACGCTGCAGAAGGAGATGCCGCCGGGCACCGAGATTCAGGTGGTCCGCGACACGTCCGGCTTCATCCGGGAGTCGGTGGCCGACGTGTACAACACGCTGTTGCTGGGCGGCTTTCTGACCATCGTCATCGTCTTCCTCTTCCTCAACTCCTGGCGATCGACGGTCATCACCGGGCTCACGCTGCCCATCTCGGTCATCTCGTCGTTCATCGTCATGTACTTCCTGAACATGACGATCAACACGCTGACGCTGATGGCGCTGTCGCTGGCCATCGGTCTCCTGATCGACGACGCGATCGTCGTGCGGGAGAACATCGTTCGCCACCTCGAGCGGGGGGAGGATCACTTCGAAGCGGCCCGCCAGGGGACGGCCGAGATCGGCCTCGCCGTCCTGGCCACCTCGATGTCGATCATCGCGGTGTTCGTGCCGGTGGCGTTCATGAAGGGCATCATCGGCCGGTTCTTCTACCAGTTCGGCCTGACGGTCGCCTTCGCCGTGCTGGTGTCGTTGTTCGTGTCGTTCACGCTCGACCCGATGCTGTCGTCGCGTTGGCACGACCCGGACATCGAGCGGAAAGGCAAGCGGAACCTCATCCAGCGGACCCTGGATCGGTTCAACGACGGGTTCGAGTGGATGGCCGAGCGGTACAAGGGCGTCATCGCGTGGGCGCTGGACCATCGCCTGGTGGTGGTGGGCGCGGCCATCGCCGCATTCGTCGGCGGCCTCGCCGTGTTCGGCATCCTCCAGACCGAGTTCCAGCCGACGATGGACCAGGGCGAGTTCGCGCTGAAGTTCAAGAGCGCGCCCGGCTCGTCGATCGCCGAGACCCGCGGCAGGCTGGCGGACGTGCTGAAGGCGCTGTCCAAGTTCAAGGACGTGCAGTACACGTACGCCTCGATCGGTTCGGGCGACGCCGAGACCGTCCGCGACGGGATGGTGTTCGTGAAGCTGGTGTCGAAGAAGGAGGGTGGGCGCGGCGTGAAGGCGTTCGTGCACGACGCGCGGCACCGGCTCGAGAAGATTCCTGGGGTCGTGCTCAACTTTCTCGACGATCCCTCTTCGTTCCAGCGGCCGCTGACCGTGGCCGTTCAGGGGGACGACATCGCCACGTTGAAGCAGTACGCGGCGCGGCTGAAGGAGGAGATGTACAAGATCCCCGGCATCGTGGACATTGAGGCGACGATGGAGCAGGACCTGCCGGAGTATCGCCTGGTGGTGAACCGCGAACGCGCGGCCGCGTCGGGCCTCGGGAGCGGCGCGGTGGCGAACACCGTCGCCCTGCTTGTGGGCGGCCAGGCGGTTTCGACCTACGAGGACGAGGAAGGGGAGGCGGTCAACGTCCGCGTGCGCCTGCAGCAGGCGCTGCGCGCCGACGTGTCGCAGATTCGCGACCTGAAGGTGACGGTCCCGGGCGCGCAGGGCGCGACGCTCGTGCCGCTGGCCGACCTGGTGACGTTCACCCGCGCCACGTCGCCCGCCGAGATCAACCGAAAGGACCTCTCGAGGCAGGTCACGGTGAGCGCGAACCTCGACAACCTGCCGCTTGGAACCGCCAGCAACCTCGCGATGAAAGCCGGGGAGACACTGAACCTGGCTCCGGGCTACAAGCTGGTGCAGGGTGGTGACACCGAGATGATGATCGAGTCGTTCGGCTACATGGGCGAGGCGCTGCTGCTGGCGATTCTCTTCGTCTACCTGATCCTCGCGGCGCAGTTCGAGTCGTTCATCGACCCGCTGTCGATCATGCTGTCGCTGCCGCTGTCGATCGTCGGGATGGCCGGCACGCTCGTGCTGACTGGCGACACCATCAACATCATGTCGCTCATCGGCCTGATCATGCTGATGGGCCTCGTGACGAAGAACGCGATCCTGCTGGTGGACTACACCAAGGTGCTGCGAGGGCGGGGCATGGACCGGCGAACGGCGCTGATCACCGCTGGCCGGACGCGGCTTCGACCGATCATGATGACCACGTCGGCGATGATCTTCGGCATGCTGCCCCTGTTTTTTGCGATTGGCGAGGGTGCGGAGATGCGCGCCCCGATGGCCCGCGCCGTCGTCGGCGGCCTGATCACCTCGACGCTGCTGACGCTCATCGTCGTGCCGGTCGTCTATTCGATCCTCGACGACCTCTCGGCGTGGATGTTCAGGAAGGGCGTGCGGCACGCGAAGGCCGCGGCCATCAGCCTCGTGATCCTGGCGCTGGTGGCCGGCGGAGCGGCGCCGGCGTCGGCCCAGTCGGTGCAGCCGGCCGCGGGAGGCGCCCCCGGTTCGCTGTCGGTGATCATCGGGCAGGCGGCGAAACAGGCCGCATCCCAGGGCGGGGCCAAGCTCCTGACGCTGGACGAGGCGCTGTCGATCGCGGCGGCGAAGAACCGCGATATCCAGAAGGCGATCGAGTATCAGAAGTGGGTCCAGGGCAAGTACCTCGAGGAGCGGGCGTATGCGCTGCCGCAGGCCTCCTTCTCCGGCTCGTTCGTCCGCAACTTCGATAATCGCCAGCAGGACCTGTTCAAGATGTTCAGTTCGGGCGGCTCGTCCAGCGGGGGTGGCAGCGTCGACATCGGGGAAATCTTCAGCGGCCGCCAGGATGCACTGACCGGGCAGTTCAAAGTGACGCAGGTGATCTTCACGTGGGGCCAGGTGGGCGCAGCCATCCGCGCCGCGAAGCTGGGCTTCGGCGTGGCCGACCAGCAGCTGCGACGATTCCGCCAGGCGGTCGCGAGGGACGTGACCACCGCATACTGCGACGTGCTGGCCGCGCGGGAGCTCGCGAAGATTGCGTCGGAGGACCTGGCGCAGAAGCAGCGGCACCTCGACGAATCGACCAAGCGCCAGTCCGCGGGCACGGCCACCGAATACGACGTGCTGGCGGCCCAAGTGGCGGTCGAGAACGCGAGGCCGGCGGTCATCCGCAGCCAGAACGCGGTGCGGGTGGCGCGCATGCAGCTCGGCTACCTGCTCGCGGAGACGGGCGAGATCGACGTCACCGGCACGCTCGGGACGCCGATCGACTCGGTTCCGGCGTACGAGTCGGTGCTCGCCAAGGCGCTCGCCAACCGTCCCGAGCTCGGTGAGCTTGCGAACACCCGCGGGGTCTACGGCGAACTCGTCACCATCGCGAAGGCCGCCAGCAAGCCGCGCGTGGACTTCTCCGCGGGATGGGGCCTTGGCCGCGTCGGGCTGCCGTCGATCTCCTCCAGCGGCTACATGTGGAACGCCGGCGTCTTCGGCTCCGTGCCGCTCTTCGACGGCTGGCGCACCAAGGGGCAGGTGGCGCAGGCCCAGAGCGACCTGAGCCGCATCAGCCTTGACGAGCTGAAGCTGCGCGACGCGATCGCCCTCGAAGTGCGCGCCGCGCTCGACGCCGTGCGCGAGGCGTCCGAGATCGTCGCGGCGCTCAGCGGCACGGTGACGCAGGCCGAGCGCCTGCTGTTCCTGGCCGAGAAGGGGTTCGAGCTGGGCGTGAAGACGCGTCTGGAGGTGCAGGACGCGGAACTGAACGTGGCCGCGTCGCGCGCGAACCTGGCCCGCGCCCAGCGCGACTACCGGGTCGCCCGCGTCACTCTCGACTGGGTGGCGGGCACGCTGGACGGGGGAACCCCGGCTCCGCCAACGAAGTAACCGGTTCAGTCTACTGTCGCTGGGCGAGAGCGAGGGCGAGGGCCTGCTCGGGGCTTGCCGCTTCGATCACGGCATAGCCGTGCTTGCACAGCACGTTGCGGACGAACTGGCGTACCAGCGCCTCGTCCTCGACGACCAGGATCGTTCCAGAACCGGCGGCGCTCGCCGCGCCGGCTGCCATGCCTGCCGTGTCTCCCCGCGTGGACGCGTCGACCTGCACCAACTGGAGGCGCTGCCACTGAAGGCCGTCGGCATGCCCGACCAGTAGGCAGCCGTTTCCCGGTTCGCGACTTGCGACCTGCGGCCTTGCTGGCCGCGAGCCGCGAGTCGGGAGCCGCAGGCCGGGTGTCCCGTCGTCCTCTCAGCGGAGTACGCGCACGGGATCCACCCGCGCGGCGCGGCGTGCCGGCACCACGCAGGCCACGACGGCCACGACGGCCAGCAGTGCGGCAACCGCGACGAACGTGATCGGGTCTGACGGGGCGACGCCATAGAGCAGGCTTGACAGCGACCGCGCCAGCATCGCCGCGGCCCCGAGGCCGACGATGAGACCGGCGGCAGTGACCACTGACGCCTGCCGGACCACCAGGCCGATGATGCTCCACGGCGTGGCCCCGAGCGACGTGCGCACGCCAATCTCGCGCGCTCGCAGCGACACGCTGTAGCTCAGCACGCCGAACAGGCCGACTCCCGCTACCGCGAGCGCGAACGCCGCGAACCCGCCCAGCAGTACCGCATACAACCGCGGACGCGCCAGGCTCGTCCACACCCGATCCTCCATCGTCATCACCGATTCGACCGCCGCCAAGGGAGCCATCTGGCGGACGATCGACCGCAGGGTGGAGGCGAGGAGTAACGGGTTGCCCGCCGTGCGGACCAGCACCATCGGCTCCTCCACCGTGAACCCCGACTTCAGTTGGCGCGACAGCAGGTACATCTCCGGCTGCACCGGGTCCCCAACGCCTCCGTAGCGCACGTCGTCGACAACCCCGACGACCTCGCGGTCGAAAGCGAATCGGACGCCAATCGGCGGGTCGTCCAGATATTGTGCTGCGAACGTGCGGTTGACGATGACGACCTGCTGAGAGGCGGCCGTATCCGTTTCGGCGAATCCGCGGCCCTTGATGATGCGCAGGCCGAGCGCGGCGAAATAGCCCGGGCTCACCTGACGAAGAGCCGCGTGCGCCGACACCTCGCGGCCGCCGCGACGACCCGGCACCGGGAAGGCGCTCAGGATTTCGGCGCCAGCCAGAGGCAGGCGTGAAGCAACAGCCGCGGCCCTGACTCCTGGCAGCTGCTTCAGACGTTCGATGGTGCCCTCGACCAATTCGGAGCGCCGTTGCGCCGAGTAGGATGAGTCGGGCAGCAAGAGCCGTGCCGTGAGAACGTTCGCTGGGTCGTAACCCCGGTCGGCCCGCATCAGCGCGACGAAGCTCCGCGTCAGCAGCACCGCGCCGACCAGCAGGACGGCCGCGGTGGCGATTTGGCCAGCCATGATCAGCAGCCGTGCCCGCGCCGTCTTCGACCGGGTGTGGCCACCGACCGGTGCCAGGCCGTCTTCCGCCAGCGCCTCCGACACGTTGACGCCCCGCGCCTGCAGCACGGGGGCCAGCCCGAAGGCGAGGCTCGCGGCGAGCGAGACGCCGATCGAGAACAACGCCACGCGCCAATCGAGGCCGATGTCGGCCACCCTGGGGAAGTCAGCCGGCGCGAGTGACGGGAGCACGCGAAGGAGGACTGCCGCCAGCAGCAGCCCCGCGAGGCCGCCAATTTGCCCGACCACCAGGTTCTCGACGAGCAACTGGCGTGTCAGCCGCGAACCGCCCGCGCCGAGCGCGCTGCGAATCGCAATCTCGCGGCGGCGGGACGTGGCACGGGCAAGCTGCAGGCTGGCGACGTTGGCCGTGGCGACGGCCAGCAGAAGGACGACCGCCACGAGGAACATGAGAAGCGCGGGTCGCACCTCGCCGACGACCGAGTCGAGCAGCGGTACCGCCGAGACCTGTACTTGGCCCTTGGTTCCGAAGACGGCGATGGTGACCAGGCCGGGATCGGGGGCCGATCGGCCACTGGCCGTGGCCTCGGCTGCCGCCTGCGCCGGCGTGACGCCGGGCCGCAGCTTCGCCAGCGCGGCAAACATCGAGATCGTTCCGCCCTGACCATCCTTCCCGCCGACAGGCGGCACGTTGAACGGGATGTAGGCGAGGACCTCGCGATCGGGAAACGCGAACGCCTCGGAGGCGACCCCCACGACGCGATACGGTTGCCCGTCGATCTGGAGCGGACGGCCCACCACGTCGCGTGCGCCGCCGAATTTTCGCTGCCATAGCTGATGAGATAACACGACCTGCGAGGGTTCGGCACCCCCGTCGGCCGCCGTCGCAAACAACCGCCCGAGTGTAGGTTGGGCGCCGAGCATCGAGAACAGGCTGGCCGTCGCCTCCACCACGCGCACCCGCTCGGCCTGGCCGACACCCGTCATCGCCGCCGGGTAGACCGACCAGCCAGCGAGGTTTTCAATGGTGGCTGGCCGCTCGTTCCAGGCCAGGTAGGTGCCATTGGTTAGGAAGGTCGGTTTCCTGGTGCTGCCCTGCCGGGTTTCGTAGACACGGATGAGCCGATCGGCGTCGCGCCATGGCATCGGCTTGAGCAGCACGCCGTAGGCGACACTGAACAGCACAGTGGTCGCCCCAACCCCAAGCGCCAGGGTCAGGGCAATGACGGCCGCGTGCGTCCACTGGCGCCGGAGCACGTGAAACGTGTAGTGGACGTCGTAGCCAAGCCCGGCGAACCATGGCGCGGCGGCGGCCGGCGGCTCCACGGCAGGTGAACGGCTGGGACGGCGCGCGAGCATCGCGCTCTGGCCGGCCCACGCGGCGAGATGTGTCTCCACGCGGCGCCCGGCCTCTGCCGGGTCGCACCCATCGGCCCGCGCCGCCTCGAAGGCCGACGCGGCATGCTGGGCAAGTTCCTCGACGATGTCGTCATCCGGGATGGTGCGCGACGCGAATGCGGCGCGCACCCTGGCTTTCCAGTCCATACTGTCCTCTCCACGACCAGCCTCGGCTAGACACCCCGCTTGTGGCGTTCGGGCCTGCTGTCCTGGCGCTGTTCAACCCGGCAAGGCCGCAGGTCGCAAGCCGCCGGCCGCAGGCCCGGTATCAGGCCTGCCTGAGCTTCACCACGCGATCGAGGGCGAGGAAGAAGCCTTCCCAGACACTGCGCTGGCTGGCGAGCACCTTCCGGCCCTCGGGTAGGATGCGGTAGTAGCGCCGGCGGCGCTGGCCGGCCTTCTCCACCCATCGTCCCTCGATCAGGTTTCGGTCCTCGAGCCGGTACAGCGTCGGGTAGAGGGACGCGACGTGATAGGTGATGGTTCCCTCGGATCGTTCGCCGATCAGGCGCGCGATTTCGTAGCCGTGCCGGGGCCGGTCCTCGATGAGCGCGAGGATGAGCAGCTCGGTGGACCCTCGTTTCACTTCCCGCGCCAGTTCATTTGGCATGGACATATATGGCCAGAGTATATATAACCGCATCACCTCCTGTCGAGATCGAGAGGCCCCGCTCACCCGGATTCACCCCGACTCCCGATCCCTGATCCCGAACCCCAGTCTTGTCCCCGCGACAACTTGCGACAACGCTGCCGCGGGAATTCGTCGATACTCTTCAGGTCGGCCGTGTTCGGGATGGTCGCCCCGCCCATCAACATCCCGGCGATGCACACGGGCGGCGAAGGGCGGCGGGCTCAGACCTCGAACGACCTGACCAAGCTGGTCGTGCCGGAGGCCGACTATACGATCGTCGTCGCGTCGGGCAACAAGGACAAGCTGTTGAACCAGCTGGCGGCCACACGTAACGCGCCCGTCGTCGAGGTGGATAAGTGGATAAGATGTCCGCCGCGGGCGACGCGGTGAAGGTAGTGTTCAGGTAGCGTCATGCCACACGAGTTGGACCTGTCGCCCGAACGACTGCAGTCCCTGGCTCTGGCCGCGCGCCAGCGGCCCGCCATCGGCGCGTGTGCCGGCGTGTCGCATCATGGCCGCCGCTCACGGGCGGCGATTCGGTGGTAAACTCGGCCCCTCTCATCTCCCTGAAGGATGTCATCATGTTGCGACTCGAAGGCAAGGCGGCGGTGGCGCAGGGCGGCGGTCCGACGGCTGTCATCAACCAGAGCCTCGCCGGCGTGGTGCTCGAGGCACGGAAGTATCCGTTCATCTCGCAGGTGTACGGGGCGCGCTTCGGCGTGCGCGGCATCGTGAACGAGGACTTCCTCGACCTGTCGCAGGTGACCACGCACAACCTCGAGACGGTCGGCATCACGCCGTCCTCGGCGCTCGGCTCCACCCGCGACAAGCCGGACTCGGCCTACTGCGAGCGGATGGTCGAGGTATTCCAGCGCCACGACGTCCGGTACTTCTTCTACATCGGCGGCAACGACTCCGCCGAGACGTGCCGCATCGTCGCGAACTTCGCGGAAGAGAAGGGGTACGACCTCCGGGTTATCCACGTTCCCAAGACGATCGACAACGACATCCTCGTCACCGACCATACCCCGGGGTTCGGCAGCGCCGCCAAGTTCGTCGTGTCCGCCTTCGCCGGCCTCGACCTCGACAATTACGCGATACCGGGCGTCTTCGTCGGCGTCGTCATGGGGCGCAACTCGGGCTTCCTGACCGCGACGTCCCTCTTCGCGCGGCGGTGGCCAGACGATGGCCCGCACCTGATCTACGTGCCGGAGGCGCCTTTCAGCATCGACCGGTTCATCGAGGACGTGGACCGCGTCTACACGAAGTGCGGGCGCTGCGTCGCCGCCGTCTGCGAAGGGATCGTGGCGGACGATGGCGTGCCGATGCTGCTGAAGCTGAAGGACGAGGAGGAGCGGGACCCGTTCGGGAACCTGCAGCTGTCCGGCCGCAGTACGCTGGGCGACGCGCTGTCGGATGCCGTCAAGGCGCGTCTGAAGATCACGCGCGTGCGCTGCGACACGTTCGGCTACCTGCAGAGGTCGTTCCTGGGGGTCATCTCGGAGGTGGACAAGAGCGAGGCGCGCGACGTGGGAGAGACTGCGGTGCACTTCGCCGTGCACGGCAAGAAGAACGGATCGGTCGCCATCCGGCGGACGGGCGACTACTCGGTGGACTACTTCCTCACCTCTCTCGAGTCGGTGGCCCTCAACACCAAGCCGCTGCCGAGGGAGTTCCTGAAGGGGCTCAACGATATCGACGAGTCGTTCAAGAACTACGCGCGTCCCCTCATGGGGCCGCTGCCGCAGTTTGACCGGCTGATCGCGCCCGCGGTCCGCGTGGTCAAGTCCACGGTGCAGGCGTGACGCGGGTACCGCGCGCCGGCGGTTTTCTTTTCTGGGGCTTCAGGCCGCCGCGGGAGTTGCTCCGCGCGGGCCTTGGGACACTGGAGAAGCAGGTCATCGAGATTGTCTGGGCCAGCGCCGAGGTCACTGTCCGCGATGTGCACGCGCGGCTGGATGGCAAGGTCGCGTACACGACGGTCATGACGACGCTCGACCGGCTGTTCCGAAAGGGACTGCTGGCGCGCACCAAGCGCGCGCGGGCATTCGTGTACTCGGCGTCGGCGACCAGGGAACAGCTGGATCAGATTGTGGCGAGCGACGTGGTCTCGGGACTCCTGGCGGGCGAATTGGCCGCCCCGCTGCCATTCCTTTCGAACCTCGTGGAAGCGGTGGGTGAGCGCGACCGCGCGCTGCTCGATGAGCTGGACCGGTTGGTGAGAACCAAGCGGCGGCAGTTGGCCCGCACGGGAACCAGGCCCGCGACGGCGGGGGACGCGATCGACCCGGCGACGAACGAGCGAGAAGAGCGGTGAACGAGGTGCTGTTCACGCTCGTCCTCGCGCTGGCGTGGTTCGGGGCGGTCAACCTCGGGCTGTCGGCCATGGCTGCCGCGACCTGGTGGCTGGTGGAACGCGGGGCGGTTCGCCTGCGCGCGCGCAGCGCGCCCGCGGTGCTGCTCGCGCTGAAGCTGTTGCCCGGCGTCGTCGCTCTCGTCTTCACGTTCGTCGTCTTCCTGCCCGCGCAGTGGCGATTCGAGCCGGAGGGCGTCGACGAGTCAGCAGGGTACAGCCTGATCGCGCTCGGGCTGCTTGGCGGCGTCACCCTGGCGCTCGCGATGCGGCGCGCCGTTCGCGATGCGCGCGTCACGCGCACCCTCGAGCGAGGCTGGATGGCGCGCGCGGCCGAAGCCAGGCGCCTGGCCGGCGGCCGGCTGCCCGTGTACTTCCTGCCCGATGCCGCCCCGATTATCTCGCTGGCCGGCCTCCGGCGGCCGCGGGTGTTCATGGCACGGTCGGTGGTCGAGGCGTTCACCGAGGACGAGCTGGACCTCAGCCTGGCTCACGAGCTGGCACATCACGCGACGCGCGACAACCTCAAGCGGGTGCTCGTGGCCTGTTCCCCCGACCTGCTGGGGATCTGGTCTTCGGGCCGTGCGCTGGAACAGAGATGGCGCGCGGCCGTGGAGTTTGCGGCCGATGCGCGTGCGGTACGAGGGAGCGAGGAACGCGCGGTGTCGTTGGCGTCCGCCCTCCTCAAGGTCGCGCGGCTGGCGCCCGCCCTCGGGTTGCCGACCGCCGGCAGCGCGTTCTACGACGGCACGCTGCTCTGGGCCCGCATCGACCGGTTGCTGGCGCCCGCGACGAACGACGTGTCGGCGCCGCCACTTGCGCGCGTCTGGTCGGTCTCCCTGGGCGGCATGACGCTGCTCGCGGCCGTTCTGGCCGCTGAGGCCGTCTGGTTCGGCGTGCATCTTGCCACCGAGGGTCTCGTCCGGTTCCTGCCCTGACACCGCCCATCCCGAGAGACGATCACGCACCAAGATTGCTCTGTCCTGCATCGGGTTCCGTGGCGCGTGCTGCTGCCGGTGGCGGTGGGTGTCAGCCTGGCGCTCGTCCCAGCGCCTGACGGCCTGACGCAGGCGGCCTGGCGCTACTTCGCGCTGTTTGCCGCGGTGGTTGTCGGCCTGGTGCTCGAGCCGTTGCCGGCCTCCGGCGTGGGGTTCATCGGCATGGCGCTCGCGGCCGCGTCGCGCCTGGCCGCGCCGGATCCCGAGGCATCGCTCAAGCTCGCGCTCTCGGGGTTTGCCAACGGCACCGTCTGGCTCGTGTTTGCGGCCTTCATGTTCGCCCTCGGCTACGAGCACACCGGCCTCGGCAAGCGAATCGCCCTGCTGCTGGTACGCAGGCTGGGAGGCCGGACGCTCGGCCTCGGCTACGCGATCATGCTGGCCGATCTGGTGCTCGCGCCCTTCACGCCTTCCAATACCGCGCGCAGCGCCGGCACGATCTTCCCGATCATCCGGAACATCCCGCCGCTCTACGACTCGTACCCGGGGCCGACGGCGCGGCGGATTGGCGGCTACGTCATCTGGACGGAGTTTGCCGCGACCGCCGTCACCAGCTCGATGTTCCTGACCGGCCTGGCCCCGAATCTTCTCGCGCTCGGCCTCGTGGAGAAGACGATTGGGTACCGCTTCACGATGGGCGAGTGGGTGCTGGGTTTCCTCCCGATCGGCCTGCTGCTGATCGCGGTGCTGCCCTGGCTGATCTACAAGGTCTATCCGCCGACGATCACCGGTGGCGTGCACGTGCCGCAGTGGGCCGCGTCAGAGCTCGCGAAGATGGGGCCCGTCTCCCGCAACGAGTTGACGATGGCGTCGCTGGCGCTGCTGGCGATCTCGCTGTGGATCTTCGGCGGCCAGGTGATGGAGGCGGCCACCGTCGCGCTCATCGTCATCTCGCTGATGCTCGCGCTGCGCCTCGTGTCGTGGCAGGAGATGGTCGCGCACAAGGATGCGTGGAACGTGCTGGTCCTGCTGGCCACGCTCTTCGGCCTCGCCGAGGGCCTGAACAAGGTCGGGTTCGTGGGCTGGTTCGCGAAGGGGGCTGCGGCCGCGCTCGTCGGCCTGTCGCCCACCGCGGTGATGGCGGCGCTCGTCGCCGTCTTCTTCCTCGTGCACTACATGTTCGCCAGCATCACCGCGCATGCGACCGCCCTGCTGCCGGTCGTGCTGGCGGCAGGCGCGTCCGTCCCGGGTGTGCCAGTGAAGGCGTTCGCGTTGCTGCTCTGCTACTCGCTGGGGCTGATGGGCATCATTACCCCGTATGCGACGGGCCCGGCGCCGGTGTTCTATGCGAGCGGCTACGTCTCGCGGAAGGAGTTCTGGACGCTCGGCCTGGTCTTCGGCCTCCTGTTCCTCTCCGCGCTGATCGGTATTGGGATTCCTTACCTGCAGTACCTGGGCGTGTGAAGAAACTGATCGTCACGGTTATTGGTTCTATACTGGTCCCTAATCCCGAATCCTGCCTATGTCCACGATGTACGTCATCTCTGGAGACAGCCTCGGCCGTGGCGACGACTCGCTCGGCCGGCGTCTGATGGTGAAGTTCTTCTTGTCACGAGGACGTGACAACCTTCTTGACGCGACTGACGTCAGATCATGCACGGGCGCCTCTCGACCGACGGCTTTCTTGACAGGGACCGAGGTGAACCAGATGCGAAGAGGAATACGTGAACGGGTGAGGGGAACGCTGATCGCAGGGTCGCTGCTCGTGCTCGCGCTGACTCCCGGGGTCGCCCTTGCGTCACAGGAACCGGCACCGCCCTCATCCGTGCCGAATCTCGCGGGCCGTTGGGAGTTGAACGTGCAGGCGAGCGATCCTCCCCCTGGCGCGATGGGGGCTCCCGGCGAAGGCGATGAGGGGCGTCGGGGCGGCGGGTCGCCAGGCGGACGGGGTGGCGGAGGCGCGGGCGGCGGAATGGGCCGGGGCGGTGGTGGGAGGGGCGGCCGCGGCGGGATGGGTGGCGACACCGGTCGCGGAGGCGGGTCCCAGGAGTCGAGCGCGGCGCGCGAGGAAATGAGCCGCGTGCTCGAGGCGCCTCGGCTTCTTCTGATCGTCCAGCACGAGGCCAGCCTCAGCCTGACCGACGAAGAAGGGCGCGTGCTGTCCCTGAAGCCGGACGGCACCAAGGTCAAGGAACAGCGGGCCGGCTCGACGACCGAGCGGACCACACGGTGGGACGGCCGCTCGCTGGTGACCTCGATGAAGCTGGGCAGCGGGGCGAAGGTCACCCAGACATTCACCAAGATCTCCGACGGGCTGCAACTGCTCGTCGTCACGAAGGTGGAAGGCGGGCGCACACCGGGCCCGATGGAGATCAAGCGGGTGTACGACCAGGCGCTCCAGCTGAACTGAAAGAGAAACCGCCGGAGACGAACACCCCGCCGTTTCGCACGGCGCCGCACGGTCGTGACACGCGTTCGTCGCCGCGACCCGGGCAGGCCCGCCGGCGTGATATGCTGCGCCAGCCCCCGGCTACCGAGTCGCCCCCTCGATTCTCCTGACGCTTGTGCTTCCCGGAGTTGTGCGCATGCCACCATCAGATGATCGTTCGAGACGGATCGGCCGCGAGCGCCAGCGGGCCGGCCGTATGAGCGCCGGCCTGGCCGCCGCACTCTGTCTCCTGCTCGGCGCGGCGGTCGTCGCGTCGGGGCAAGGCGCGCCGCCGGCCGCCGCGAAGACCGCGACGCCGCCGGTCGCCCTGAGCTTCACCGGGTTCCACGGCTACGCGGCGGCCACGGACTACCTGAAGAAGGTCGCGGCCGCCTACCCCGGGATCACCGACCTCGTCGAGATCGGGCGCAGCCAGTCGGGGCGGCCGATCTACGTCCTCGTCGTTTCGACGAGGAAGACCGGCGTCACGATTGACGGGTTGGTCTCGCTCGCCAACCCGCGTAAACCGGCGGTGAGCAACGTGACGCCCATGAAGCCGTACCAGGGCAAGCCCGCGCAGTGGATTGACGGCGGGACGCACGGCGCGACGCTGGCCGGCACAGAGGTGTGCCTCTACATCATCGAGAAGCTGGTGTCGGGCTACGGCAGCGACGCCGAGATCACCAGGCTCGTCGATGACAGCGCGTTCTATATCTGCCCAATGGTGTACCAGGACGGGGGCGTGGAGGCGGGCAAGCCCGCGCCGCGCGCCGAGACGGCTTCCACCGTCAACGGCAACTACCCCGAGGGCTGGTGGAAGGACGACAACACGCCCGGCGGCACCGGCGACTTTCCCTCGTCGTCGCCCGAGGCGCGTGCCGTGCTCGAGTTCTTCACCAACCACACGAACATCCTGCTGGCCCAGTCGTTCCACACGAGCGGCGGCTACACGCTGCGCCCGTTCGCGCGGTGGCCTGACAGCCGGATCGACCCGCGCGACGCCGCGGTGTTCGACCGCGTGCTGGGCCGGAAGTACCTGGAACTGATCGGCGAGCCAGTGCCGGCGTCGTGGATCGAGGCGCTCCCGCAGGGTGGCGCCCAGGTGGCGCCGCGCACCCCGGGTCAGCCAGCCGGGCAGGGCGGCCGGCGTGGTGGAGTTTCGGGCGCGGCTCCGGCCGCCGACCAGCCATCACGACGTGGGACCGCGGCGATCGATCAGCCGCGGGCGTGGCGAAGTGCCTACAACCAGGAGCGGCAGGAGCCGGGCGGCTACGGCGCCTTCGCCGACTGGGCTTACGGGCAGTTCGGCGCCTACACGATGAGCACGCAGCTGTGGGACAGCAAGCGCGACACGAAAGCCGTGCCCGGCGACGGCCTGGCGGCCCTGTGCGAGACGCACTGGCAGTTCGAGCGGTTCAAGGCGACGTTGCTGCCGCACGTCGAGATCGCCGAGGTCGCCGCGAAGCTGCTCTATACGACCAGCCAGGCATCGAAGGCGACCGCCACGCAGTCGGGCGACGCGGTGCTCATCAGGAAGGGCGGCACGCCCGGCCGCTACAAGGTGGTGCAGATCACCGCGACGATTGCCAACACCGGGAGCCTGCCCACGCAGGTGGCGCAGGGCGCGCAGTTGCGCGGCAATCGTGAAGACGTGATCTGGCTGCTCGGCGACCCTGCGAAGATCACGTTCCTCGAGGGGACCCGGTGGATGCGCCTCGGCGTGCTCCAGGGGACGCTGCCGCTCCCGGCGGCCGCCGGCCCGGCGGCCGGGGTGGCCGGCGCGCGCGGCGGTGGCGGTGGTGGCCGCGGCGGGTTCGGGGCGCAGGCGAACCAGTCGCCTCTCGCTCAGATGCGTCAGCAGCGGCCCGACGCCGCCGAGCCCCGGCAGACGGGGAATCGCCGCGTGGTCAGCTGGCTGGTGGCCGTTGAGGGCGATACGCCGCTGAGGCTCGCCGTCACGTCGCAGAAGGGCGGCACCCGGGTCAAGGACCTGGTCATCCAGTAACGCCAAGGAGCATCCCATGCATACGAACAGACTCGGCTCTCGCCTGCTGGTGCCTGCCCTGGTGCTGCTGCTGCTCGCGGCGAGTGCCTGGCTCGGACCCGTTCGCGCCCAGAAGAAGCTCCAGACGAGCCCGGGCGGCGCCCACGGCGAGATGGACTTTCCGATCAACTGGAAGCAGTACTACAGCTACGCGGAGAAGACCCGCATCATGCAGGGCCTTCAGAAGCAGTACGCGTCGCTTGCCGACCTCTCGACGATCGGCAAGAGCCGGATGGGACGCGATCAGTGGATGCTGACCATCACCGCGAAGTCCACCGGCGCGCCCGAGTCCAAGCGGGCGATGTGGGTGGACGGCGCCATCCACGGCAACGAGATCAACGGCGTGACCTGCTCGCTGTATTTCGCCTGGCAGCTGCTGACGCGCTACGACTACGACCCGTACGTCCACGGCCTGGTGGACCGCACGACCTTCTACATCCTTCCGGGCCTGAACGTGGACGCGAACGACTCCTACGCCACCGAGCCGAATACCGAGAACAACCCCCGCGAGCCGTATCGCCCCGCCGACGATGACGGAGACGGCCTCTACGACGAGGATCAGACCGAAGACGTGGACGGCGACGGCGAGATCTCGGTGATGTGGATCGACGATCCGAACGGCGAATTCCGCCTCTCGCCCGACAAGCGCCGCTTCGTGCGGGTGACCGATCCTCGCGACGAGGGGCCGCGTTTTCGGCGCCTCGGTATGGAGGGCTTCGACAACGACGGCGACGGCCGCATCAACGAGGACGACCTCGGCGGTCCGGACCCGAACCGCAACTTCCCGTTCGGCTGGACGCTGCAGGACGGCTGGCCGTACCCGATGTCGGAGAACGAGACGCGGAACGTCCTCGAGTTCCAGTTGAAGCACCCCAATATCTTCGCCAGCTTCCACTTCCACAACACGGGACGCTTGATCATGTTCATGGCGCCCCCCGACGTTCGGGCCACGACGATGACTGCCGAGCAGCGGACGGCGCAGGAGGCGCGCGTCGCGGCGCAGTTGGCCGAGATGCGGAAGACGGACCGCTACGCCCAGCTCTTCCCCCGCATTGCGCCGGCTGACATGCAGAACGACATGGACACCCAGATGGCCATCGTCACCGAGGGGGCGCACATCCTCAAGGACTACACGCCGACGTTCAGCGGGTTGTCCGGGCAGGCGCAGGCGTCCTCGTACAACATGCTCGGGTCGTTCGCGTACCTGATCGAGCTGTGGGGCCCGCCGCCGATGGCCGAGGTGGACCGCAACGGCGACGGCCGGATGGACGAAGAGGAACAGCAGGCGTGGATCGACACCGAGCTGATTGGCGAGGGGTGGATCGTCCCGCACCGCGTGAAGCATCCGGACCTCGGCGACATCTGGATCGGGGGCTCGGCGAAGAAGCACACCGGGCGCACGCCGCCCGCGCCCTACATGGAGACCGAGGCGCTGCGGCAGACGCACTTCATGCTGTACGCCGCGGCGCAGTTTCCGAGGGTCGAGATCGACCGCGTGACGGTGACGCCGGCCACCGGCGACCTGTTCTGGATAGACGCGACGGTGAAGAACGACCGCGTTTACCCGACCTTCTCCGATCGGTCGCTGCAGCTGAAGCGGGCGGTGAAGGACCGGCTGACGCTCTCCATGTCGCCGAACGTCTCGCTGGTCGAGGTGCCCGCGGGTGTCGTGCGGCTCGACCCGCTGAACGATCAGTCGGCCGTGACGGCGCTGTCTGGCATGGCGACCGAGTTCCGGCTGCGCGGCCGCGACTCGGTGCGGTTCCGCGGCCTCGTGAAGATCACGGGGCCCGATGGCTGGGTGGACGTCAGGACGGAGTCGAAGTTCGGAGGGACCGACACGAAGCGCCTGACCATCAAGGTGTCGGGGACGTAGACGCAAGCTCGGTGGCCAGTTCGTGGGCGAGCGCGACGACGCGGGGCAGGGCGGAAGCGACCTCTGGCGAGAGCGTCATCTGCATCGGCTGCAGCTCGGCCACCGAGATGGTGATGAGCGTGACCTTCGGCAGCTTGCCAATGAGCGCCGCGGATTCGACCAGGTCCTTGAGGCCGATGTCGTGCGCGGACAGCGCACGCGGGAAATCCGACGCGTACCGCGGCTCGATGACCGACACGGTGCCCGGCGGCCTGCCGTCGAGCGTCGCGTCGATCATCAGCACGCGCCCGCACTCCGCGAGATGCGAGAGCAGGTGAAAGCCGCCCGTGCCGCCGTCGAGCAGCGTGACGTTAGCGGGCCACGCGCGTGATTCGAGCTCCCGCACGGCGTGGACGCCCACGCCTTCGTCGCCCATCAGCACGTTGCCCACCCCGAGTACCAGCACCGGCGATGCGGCCACGGCACCCCCCCGTTACTTCACGTTCTCGCGTCTCTCGACAAATTTCCATCCCCCGGCCATCGACGAGATGACGCCGCGGCCTTCCACGTAGTCGTGATAGAAGACCAGGTAGGTGTGGACCATCGAGAAGATCACGAAGAACCACATCGCCATGTGATGCCACTGCCGCACGGCGAAGTCCCCGCCCATCAGCGGCACGATCCACCTGAACAGGCCGGGCAGCCATGACGTGCTCATTGCCGCGTAGAGGCCGAACCCTGTGACCGACTGGAACACGAACGCGAGGAACGTCGCGAAGTACGTCCAGCCGGCCATCGCGTTGTGCCCGATCGATTCGAGCGGCTTGACCTGCGCCTGGAAGATGTCGACCTTGAGCACCTGCAGGAATTCCGCCCACTGGCGGGCCAGCAGCTTCGGCGTCAGTGGCAGGAAGTTGTTCCAGCGCGCGAACTGGTTGCCGACAAAGCCCCAGTAGATGCGCCCCAGGAAGTTGAAGAAGAACACGAACGCCGCGACGAAGTGGATGAACCGCACCCACCCGAAGAAGTAGCTGAAGGACGCCTCCCCGCTCACGGGGAGGGAGAGAGGCTTCCCGATCATGTAGCCCGTCACGCTCAGCACGACGACGCAGAGCGCGTTCACCCAGTGATAGAGGCGGACCGGCAGTTCCCAGACGTAAACCCGGCGCAGCGTCAGACTCTCCATAGCCGCCTCCTCTAGAACACCCGCACCTGGTGGACGTAGTGTCCGTGTTCGTCGTGCAGGTGCACCGCGCAGGCGATGCACGGGTCGAACGAGTGAATCGTCCGCAGGATCTCGAGCGGCTGCTCGGGATCGGCGACCGGCGTGCCAATCAGCGCTTCTTCGTAGGCCGAACGCTGGCCCTTGCCGTCGCGCGGCGATGCGTTCCACGTGCTCGGCACCACGAGCTGGTAGTTGTCGATCTTGCGGTCCTTGATGACGATCCAGTGCGCCAGCGCGCCGCGCGGGGCTTCCGTCATGCCCACGCCTCTGGCTTCGGCGGGCCACAGGGCCGGATCGAACTTCGACGTGTCGGCCGTACGCGCGTCGCCGTTCTTGATGTTGGCGAGCAACTGGGTGAAGAACTCCTTCGACCAGCCCGCGATGAGCTTGGTCTCGAGTCCGCGCGCCGCCGTGCGTCCGAGCGTGGAGAAGAGCGCGGCCACCGGCACATCCAGGGCCTTCAGGGCGGAGGTGACGACTTCCTTCACCTCGGCGTTGCCCGCGGCAAAGGCCACCAGCAGCCGGGCGAGCGGCCCGACTTCCATGGCGTGCCCCTTCCATCGCGGCGTCTTCAGCCAGCTGTACTTCTGGTCGACGTTGAGGAACTCGTAGGGCGGCTTCGGTCCCGTGTAGTTCAGCGTGGTCTCGCCCTGCCACGGGTGCTTCGCTGCCGCGTCGCCATCCGAATACGCATACCACGAGTGCGCAATCGACTCCTGCACCTGCTCGGGATCCTTCACGTCGATCGGCAGCACCTCGTTGAGATTCCTGTTGAGGATGACGCCGCGCGGGAACTTGAACTTCGACGGGTCCCCGTAGCCGTGCATCGGCAGGTCGCCGAAGGACATGTAGTTGGAGAGGCCGCCGCCCACGGCGCCCCAGTCCTTGTAGAACGACGCCACGGCCATCAGGTCCGGCAGGTACACCTGTTCGATGAACTCCCGGCCCTGGTCGAACAGCGACCCGACGTAGGCGAGCCGCTCGGCATTGATGGCGTTGCTCTCGTCGAGGTTCAGCGAGCACGGCGCGCCGCCCACCAGGTAATTCGGGTGCGGGTTCTTGCCACCGAAGATCGTGTGGACCTTCACCATCTCCTTCTGCCACTCCAGCGCGTCGAGGTAGTGGGAGACGGCCATCAGGTTGGCCTCTGGCGGCAGCTTGTAAGCCTTGTGGCCCCAGTACCCATTCGCGAAGATGCCGAGTTGCCCACTTTCGACAAACGCCTTGAGCCGCTTCTGCAGGTCGGAGAAGTGGCCCGGCGAGTTGCGCGCCCAGTTCGAGATGCTCTGCGCCAGCTCCGAGGTCTTCTTCGGATCGGCCCCGAGCGCGCTGACCACGTCGACCCAGTCCAGGGCATGCAGGTGGTAGAAGTGCACGACGTGGTCCTGCATGTACTGCGCGCAGAACATCAGGTTGCGGATGAGCTCGGCGTTGGGCGGCACAGTGATGCCGAGCGCATCTTCCACCGTGCGGACCGAGGCGAGCGCGTGCACCGTCGTGCAGACGCCGCACACCCGTTCGCAGAACGCCCACGCATCGCGCGGGTCCCGGCCTTTCAGGATGATCTCAATCCCCCGCACCATCGTCCCGGAACTGTAGGCCTCGACGACCTTGCCGTCCTTCACTTCGACTTCGACGCGCAGGTGCCCTTCGATCCGGGTGATGGGGTCGATGACAACGCGATCAGCCATGACAGTCTCCTTTGCCCTTCGCTACGCGTCCTTGCCCTGTTCCGGGATCTTTTCGCTCGTGCGGATCTCTTCGGCGATGACCGATCGCTTGCGGATGTTGGTGACCACGGCGTGCGCGGCGATGCCCGCCACCGTGACCGCCCCGACCGCCATGCCCACCGTGTCGGCTGTCGTCTCGATCCCAAAGCCCGGGAAGCTGGCCAGGTGCTGGTAGAACGGACCGTTGTCCCAGAAGTGCGCCTCGCTGCAGCCGATACAGCCGTGCCCCGATTGGATGGGGTAGCTGACCCCGTTGTTCCAGCGGATGACACCGCAGGCGTTGTAGGTCACCGGGCCGCGGCAGCCGACCTTGTAGAGACAGTAGCCGCGCCTGGCGTTCTCGTCGTCGAACGACTCGACGAAGAGCCCCGCATCGTAGTTCGGCCGGCGGTAGCAGGTATCGTGCACGCGGCGCGAGTAGAACGCTTTCGGGCGGCCGATGCCGTCCAACTGCGGGATGCGGTCAAAGGCGAGGTAGTGGACGATGACCCCGGCCATCACTTCCGCGATCGGCGGGCAGCCTGGGACCTTGATGATCGGCACGCCCGAGATGACATCCTCGATCGGTGTGGCCTTGGTGGGGTTCGGTTTCGACGCCTGGATGCAGCCGTTCGACGCGCAACTGCCCCAGGTCACGACGGCCTTGGCGCCAGCGGCCGCCTCCCTCACGATATCGAGGGCCGTGCGCCCCCCGATGCAGCAGTAGACGCCGTCGGCGGCGGTCGGCACCGAGCCCTCCACGAGCATCAGGTACTGGCCCTTGTACTTCTCCATCGTGCTGTGGAGGGCCGCCTCGGCCTGCTTGCCCGCCGCAGCCTGCAGGGTTTCTGTGTAGTCGAGCGAGATGGTGTCGAGGATGATGTTCGAGACGATGGGGTGTGACGAACGGATGAACGACTCGCTGCAGCAGGTGCATTCCTGGAAGTGCATCCAGATGACCGGCAGGCGCGGCTTGGTGTCGAGCGCCTCGACCACCGCTGGCACGCCGGAGGCTTCGATGCCAGCGGCGGCGGCGATCCAACTGCAGAACTGGAGGAAATCCCGGCGGGAGTAGCCCTGCATCTGGGCCTGTTCCCAGATGGTCAGCGGTGGCCTGCTCATGTTGCCTCCTTCGACGACCTGACGGCACGCAGGAACGCGGTGATCATGCTCGAGGGTCCGTGACAACGGTGGAACAGGTCCGACCGGAACGCGTTGCGCTGGACCAGTTCCTTGAGATCGACTTTCGACGCCGTAATGAGGCGGACATCGACCGGGATCATGCTGCTGCCGCCCACCCGCATCACGGAGGTGTCGGAGTCGGCAATCGTGTCGACGCGCGCGATCACGGCGCGCACGGCGTCACTCCGGGTGACGATGGAGAGGGACGAAGACGACAGCATGGGGACGCCCGCGACGCCAACGGCTTCTGTGGCCGAACGAGTTCCCCGCCACGGGGCAATCCCGACCGGCCACCAGTACTGAGTTCGGTGCCGCCCATTCTACCCGGATTCCCGCTCGAGATGGGACCTTGAAATGCGGGTCGCCTGGTCCGCCACAATGGTCGGGTGATGCTCTTCCTGGGACGGGCGACGCATCAACCACACGAGCGGCACCATCAGCAGGCCCCCCGCGCCGGGCCAGCTTGGTGGCCTGGATCCGGTCGAACGGCGACGGGTCGCCGCCCTGCTGCAGGTGGCCCAGGATGCTCTGGCGGACGTCGAACGCGCCGCCGCTCTCCTCCTCGAACAGCGCGCACATGAACGCGGTGTTGCACGTCGGGTTGGCCTTCTCGTTCCTGATGACGAGGCCGAGCCGCTTGCCGTTCTGGAACCCCCGCACGAGCACGTCGAGGTCTTCCTTCATCGACTTCA
>JADGOB010000296.1 GCA_017883185.1 Acidobacteriota bacterium | reverse complement strand
ACCACGGCGACCGCGAGAACGAAGCGCCGAGATCTGCTGTTCATGGTGTCTGCTCCCGACAATAGTGAACGGTGATTCACATTACGAGCAAAAAAGGGGAGTCCGCCGGCGCTCCTGAAGCCAAGCAGCCGGCCCGTCAGAGCCTCCGACCGCGACGGGAGAGGGCGTTGTTGTGAATTCATATTCACTAATATAGGACCTGAACGGTCCGGTTGTCAATAGCGACACGAAGGCAACCACTCAGCTTGTTGACTCGGCCCAGTGGTGTGAACTACAGTTCACTTCAATGGCCACTGAGAAACTGGACACCCTCGTCCGCCGCGAGCAGATCATCCAGGCGGCACTGAGCCTCATCGGGAGTCATGGCCTGCGGCGATTGAGCGTGGCCAGCCTCGCCCGGCGGATCGGCCTCGTGCCCTCCGCGCTGTACCGGCACTTCAAGGGCAAGGAGGACGTGATCGAGGCCGTCCTCCAGCACATCCGTGACAGCCTGCAACAGAACGTGCGCGTCGTCCGCGACGAGACGACCGATGCGCTCGAGCGTCTGCGACGACTCCTGATGCGGCACCTCGCTATGGTCCGGGACAACGGCGCGCTCCCCCGCATCGTCTTTTCGGAGGAGGTCTACGCTGGACGGCGGGATCGCCGGGCGCGGATGTTCGCCGGTATTCGGAAATATCTCGACGAGGTGGCCGCGATCGTCCAACAGGGACAGGCCGACGGACAGATACGGTCCGACGTCGATCCGGAGACCGTCGCCACACTCTTCCTCGGGCTCATCCAGCCGGGCGCCGTCCTCTGGCACATGAGTGATGGCGCGTTTGATGTGACCCGCCATGCCGAGCGAGGGTGGCGACTCCTCAGCGAGACACTCCGGACGACCCAGCAGCCCGTACCGCGCAGGCGACCGACGAAACGGCGATGAACCGCCGACGGTGGCCGCCGCGAACGGCCCGCCCCGATCGGCACCTAACGGGAGATCGACGCCATGCATGAGTCTGAAGAGACCACCTTCCTGTCACCCTGGTGGCGGCATTCGGCCATCCTCGTGATGATCGCGGGCTTCGCCGTGCTGTCCTACATCACCGTCCGGACCTACACCGACGCCCCGCCCATTCCCGACCGTGTCGAAGACACCTCGGGCCGCACGCTGTTCACGTCGGCCGACATCCTGCGCGGGCAGGAGGTGTTCCTGAAATACGGCCTGATGGAACACGGAACGCTCTGGGGCCATGGGGCGTACCTCGGCCCGGACTACAGCGCCGACACGGTGCACGAGGCGGTCGAGGTGGGGCGTGACACGCTCGCACAGACGCGGTACGGGCGACGGTACGCCGCCCTCGAGGCTGGAGCCGCCGCCGAGATCGCCGACGCCGTGCGTCGCACGCTGAAGGAGAATCGTTACGATCCGGCAACCGGTACACTTCGCTTCACGGAGATCGAAGCGGCCGCGTTTGCCGCGTCCCGACAGCACTGGGGCGACTTCTTCTCGGGTCCAACGGCGGCCGCCGGTTTGCCGCTGAAGTACATCCGCGAGCGCAGCGAACTCGACGACCTGGCCACGTACTTCACCTGGGCCGCCTGGGCGGCTGTCGCCAATCGGCCGGGGAAGGACTACTCCTACACCAACAACTGGCCCTACGATCCGGCCGCGGGGAACACGCCCAGCGGCCAGACGTACCTGTGGAGTGCGTTGAGCCTCATCACCTTGCTTGGTGGGCTCGGCACCGTCCTCTTCCTGTTCGGGCGTTTTGATTATCTTGGCTGGCACCAGTCGCCCACCGCGGCGCACTCGCACGACAATCGCCTGTTGGCGTGGACATGGACCCCGAGTCAACGCGCGACGGCCTGGTACCTGGCCGTCGTCGCGGCCCTCTTCCTGGCGCAGACCCTTCTCGGCGGAGTGATTGCGCATTACCGCGTCGAGCCGGGCGCGTTCTACGGCGTCGACCTGTCGCACCTGCTTCCCTACACCCTGGCCCGCACGTGGCACCTGCAGCTCGCGATCTTCTGGGTCGCCACTGCCTGGGTCGCGGGCGGACTCCTGCTGGCGCCGCTCGTCGGCGGCGCGGAACCCCGCGGGCAGCGTGCTGGCGTCGTCGTGCTGCTCGTTGCCCTGGCTGTCGTCGTGTTCGGCAGCCTGTTCGGGGAGTATCTGGGCATCAACGGCGCCTTGGGTCAGGCATGGTTCTGGCTGGGCCACCAGGGCTCCGAGTACCTGGACCTGGGCCGGTTCTGGCAGATCCTGCTCGCGGCCAGTCTCGTGTTCTGGCTGGTGCTGTTGTACCGGGCGTTGCGGCCGGTCATGCGGCGGGGCAACCGGTCGGAGCTTGGAGCGTTGTTCCTGTACGCCGCCGCGGCGATCCCGATCTTCTATCTGCCGGCGCTCTTTTTCGGCCCGCACACGAACTTCGCCGTCATCGACAACTGGCGCTTCTGGATCATCCATCTGTGGGTCGAGGGCTTCTTCGAACTGTTCGCGACCGTCCTCGTGGCGGTGATGTTCCATCTCCTGGGGCTCGTGACGGCGAAGACGGCTACCCGCGTCGTGTACCTCGACGCGATTCTCTACCTGGGCGGGGGCATCCTCGGCACCGGCCACCACTGGTATTTCACGGGTCAGGGGACGCTGAACATGGGCGTGGCCGCCTGCTTCTCGGCCCTTGAGGTCGTGCCCCTCACCCTCCTGACGCTCGATGCCTGGGACTTCATCCGCCTGAGAAGCCGTCGGTGCGAGGAGTGCGGGGAGGCACTGTCGAACCGCTACCGCTGGACGATCAACTTCCTCATGGCCGTCGGCGTCTGGAACTTCGTCGGAGCTGGGATATTCGGGTTCCTGATCAATCTCCCCATCGTGTCGTATTTCGAGGTCGGCACCGTGTTGACCCCCAACCACGGGCACGCCGCGCTGTTCGGCGTATTCGGCATGCTGGCGCTCGCGGTCGTCATCTTCGGGCTTCGCGCGCTGGCATCGGAGACCGCGTGGGCTCGCGTGGAACGCCTCATCACACTCGGCTTCTGGGGACTCAATGTCGGCCTCGCGCTGATGATCGTCCTGGACCTCTTTCCGGCCGGCGTGCTGCAGCTGTGGGACGTGATCGCGAACGGATACTGGCACGCCCGGCAACCGGCATTTACGATGAGCGGGTTGTTCCATGCGCTCGAGTGGGTTCGTCTGGTGGGGGACGGCGTGTTCCTGGTGGCAGGCGTGGTGCCGCTGGTCACCGCGACACTGATGGTGGTCCTCGAGCGGGGCACGCATCGATCGGAGGAGCGGGCACTCCGGGTGTGATCGGGCCATGTGCACTCGCCGGGGCGGTGACACCGAGTGCGCATGCCGGTGGGCGCCGCGGCCATCCCGGCGTCGGGGCGGGCAGCTACCGTTTCGGGTAGCCGGGGCCTTTCCCCTTGGGCGCGCGACGAGCGACCCGTGCGAGGACCTCGGGACCGACAAGGGCCTCGCACGCGGTGAAGAGGTCGCGTTCCTCGAAGCGCACGTGCGCCTCGAGCAGCGTTCCGAACTCGGCCAGTCGCGAGCGGGCGCCGGATTCGGCGGCCGCGAGGTGGTCCCGGAGGGCACCGTGTTCGCGCAACGTCCTCTCCACCAGGTCGGTGCGCCCAACCAGCGCCAGTGCCGGAAGCAACTCCTCCTCTTCGATGGCGAAGTGGGGCCCGAGGTCGTCATCGTATCGACGGCGAACCTCGGCTGACAGCGCAACGTCCAAGGCGCCCCGGGCGG
>JADGOB010000295.1 GCA_017883185.1 Acidobacteriota bacterium | reverse complement strand
CAGAACAGGGCCGCACCGAGACAGATGTTCGCGACGCCGATGCCGGGAACACACCCCACACCGAGCAGGAAGAACACGAAAGCCGCGCGCTCCCAGCCTCTTCGGCGCGTGATCGGTTCGGGAAGGAACTTCAGAGGAAAATCAGGCCATCCGGGCGTCGGCCGGAAGAGCCTCCTCGACGAGCATCACGGGAATGTCGGAGACGATCGGGTAGACGCGCCCGCACGCCGCGCATGAGAGCCCCTCGGTCACGACGGGCTCTTCGTCCTTCAGGCTCTCGCGGTACTTCTCGACGACGGCTTTCGCGACGTCGGCCTTCAGCGCGCAGAGAGTCACCGGCGGCCGCGCGTCGCAGGCGGGGCACGCGAGGATGTCGAGGAGTTCCTTGTCGACGGCCATGCGGCGATCCTAGCAGGATTGCTTCCAGCGGGATGCCCGTTGACGGCCAGCGGATCGCGGTATCGGACTCTACTCCGCGGAACGCAGCGGCGTCATCCGCGATACGTTTGATGTGCCGCGCATCACCGGCGCGTCACTTGATCGGGCTCCACGTGCCCTCTTTCTTCACCTTCCACTTCGCACCCTCCCGCACCATGATCACGTCGGTCCGGCCGCGGGAGCCCATGGTCTTCGCCTCGACCTGAAGGACGGCGACGTCACCCTCCACCTTGCCGCCCAACACCTTGCAGTCGGTGTCCCGAAGTGGAGCCATTGCTTTTGCGAGATCAGCCATCTGCGCGATGAATTCCGCGCGCGTGACCGGATGGCCGGCGTTCTTCGACAGCTCCTGGAGATCCTTGTCGGTTGGAAGCGCTCCCGCTTCTTTCAACGCAGCCTCCACACCTTTCGCATCGGTGGGGACGGGCTTGCATTTCTCGTCGAGAAACGCTTTGCCTGGCACGCCTCCTCCAGCCGTGAGCTTCGCCGCCTTTGCCGTGAACACCACCGGCTTGTCCAGCGAAAAACGCCGCGCGATCGGTGCCGTGAACTGAATCGAATACGCCACCACGAAGGACATGATGTTTTCCTCGCTGCCCATCCATGGGGAAATCGATCCGGAGACGGTCTCCGGCCCGACGACAATGTCCTTCAATGCCGTTGCCGGTCCTGACGTTTGCAGTTCCTGCTCGCCTAATGCAGCGTGGCGGAAGGTGATGTGGAAGCCTTCGCCGATTCGGAACCGGTAGGCCAGACCGAGATCGACCGCATCTCGCACATCGGAAAACGACGTCGCGGAGTCGATCTTCGACTGCGGGACCGGTTTGGCAGTGAGGAGAACCATGACTGCTTCCTTCGTCGGGTCGAACGTGTCGGGTCCGGTAACGGCAACCGCGTAGTTCAGCGTCAGCCGCTTACCGTTGACGACGAGATCTCCGCGGGCCTGACCTGCGCCCGGCGGTGTCGCTGCGATTGCGCGATCAGCCAAGATTGAGAATGCCAGCATGAGTGTCGCAATGGTCATCACTCGCATCTTCATGACATCTATCCCTTTCATTTCGCTTCTGTGGATCACCAGTGGCGGCTCGTCGGGTCCTGGGACGTGAGCGTTGACGGTTCCGACTCGACTTCGTAGTCTACGGGGTCATCAACAATGGCGCCTCTCCGGGGCAGGGGACGTCCGACGGGAGCTACGCGGCGATGAGCGGCGTGCGGTAGGGAAACGGTCAGACCCGGTCCAGCCAGCGCCCGAGGATGGCGGCGACCTCATCCACGTGGTCGCCGAGATAGGTCGTGTGGTCGCCCGGGACGCGGACGACTTCGATGGATCCCGCCAGCGTCGCCCAGCCTTCCGGATCGCGCTCGTGCCGGGCACCGCAGTCCACTTCCATTGCTCCCACCGCCCCATTACGGGCGGTAAGACGACGAAAAATCAAGGCCACGACCCCGTCAACCTTGACAGGGCCGTTCCATATCAGCCGGCCAGCTTCTCCTGGATCGGCGTGATCCCGCGGGCCTTCCCCGTCGCCTCGTCCACGTCCACGATCGCGCCGCACATGCGGACGTCGCGCGTGGCGGTCTCCATCGAGCGCGGCGTCTGGTAGAGGAATTTCTCGAGGATGGCTTTCGGGGCGAAGCCGATAATCCCCTCGTACGCGCCGGTCATGCCCGCGTCTCCCTGATAGGCCGTTCCCTTCGGCAGGAGGCGCGCGTCCGCCGTCGGGACGTGCGTGTGCGACCCGATGACGAGCGACGCCCGGCCGTCGAACCACCAGCCGATGGCCGGCAGCACAACGGACCTACCCGCTGAAATCGACCTTGCCGAGTACTTTCCCCGTGCCGCCTGTAAAGACTGCGCCTGTGCAGCAGCCCGCGAAGACGGCACCCGTGCAGCCCGTGACGACCGCGCCCGCGCCGCCTGTGCCGCCCGCGAAGACCGCGCCCGCGCAGCCTCACAAGCCATAGCGCGTTCACGCCTTACACGCCGCCGCTCTCGGAACGGCGGCGTCTCTTTGGGGCCATCGGGGGAAGGTTGAACTTCTTGCCGCAGGTTATAGGGGTGCAATGGAAATTGCGGGGTGCTGTGGCGCGTAGAGACCAGCCGCTCATGGTCTTTCCAGCCTGGCACGCGTTTGAGGCCACCGAGGCACCCTCCGCGAGCCAGGATCTGCCATTTCGCAAGCTAGCCGCATGAGACCCTTCTTCAACCCCACCGCTCCCGACTTCGGGTGGAGTTTCTTCATAGACGCCGGAACGAGTAATGGCTGACGTGCCCGACGACATCGACGCGCGCGTGGCATACCTCGTCATGCTGAACGGGAAGGAGGAAGCCGCCCGAGGAATCCCTCCCGTCAGGGCCGCGGAGACTCCCGATAACGCGTCAGCGCCCAGACGGCAAGGATGGCCGCCCCCGCGCCGATGAAGAACGTTCGCGCAGGTGAGCCGAGGCTGGCGCCGAGTAAACGCGGCATGGCGAACACAAGGACGACGCCGACGACGAGCTCGACCACCCCATGGATCGGAAAGGGGATCACCTTGACGAGGCCGAGCGGAAAGCGCGTGAAAAGTGTCATCAGGAGATGGACGACCGCGAGCCCCCAAGCGATGGCCGCCACGTAGCCACCGAGCCCGAAGCAAAATGGCGCTAGAAGAAAGACGACTACGGTAATGAGATCGAGAAAGCCATGGAGACACGCGTTCAGAAGATTCAGGAACTCATTATCGCGCGCGCACAGATCGGTGGCGTGAGTACGACACGCGAGGACAAAGCGCTATTACACAAAGGACCGCCCCCTCGGCAGACGCACACCCTGGCCAACGTCGCGCGAGAGCGGAGGCTGAGCTGACTCTCTAGGCTGCTCAAGCACCACATCCGGAGGATGTAAACGGTGCGATTAGAGCGCCGCTTCTCGACAGCCAGCGACGCTTGGTCCCGAAGGCTTACGTGCTAAGGCATGGCCCAGAAAACTTTTCCCGCTCTTGGCTTCCTTCGTCTTCTTTGGTTCATCCCGCTTCACCACGCGTCACCGTCCCGGAGGCACCGGCGTCAGTGATGGGGCCGTCATCCCGGGACTGGGGGCCGGGGTCGTGGAATAAGGCGCCATGGGCGTCGCCTGAGCACGTGGCGTCCGAAGTCGTCGAGCGGGCGTTCCGGTCATCGGCGGAGTGCCTGCCATCGGCGGTGTCACCGATGGAGTGATCGTCTCCAGTTGGGATGGTGTCGGGGTCCACATTGAAGAGGGCGTCGGATTACCGATGGCAGCGGGCGTCGCCCCCGCGGTCGACGGCGTGGGAGCTGCCGGA
>JADGOB010000039.1 GCA_017883185.1 Acidobacteriota bacterium | reverse complement strand
CGATCGGTGCCGTCCTCCTGGCGCTGGCGGCCGCCGCGCCCGGGGCCTCGGCCCAGCAACGGTCGTGCTCGAACACGGCCGCAGCCATCTACGAGCAGAGCTCCCCGGGTGTCGTCTTCATCGAAGGCACCTCGATCAATCCCTACCGGGTCACGGACCGGGTCGAGCACATCGTCGGGTCGGGTTTTATCATCAACACCGATGGCGTCATCGTGACCAACTCCCACGTGGCGCTGGGCAGACAGGCGCTGTCGGTCACCCTGGACAATGGAGCGACGGTCCCGGCCCGCCTGGTCGCGGCCGACGCCATCTTCGACATCGCGGTGTTGCAGATCCCCAAGCCGGCCGAGGGCACACTTCCGACGCTGACCCTGGGCGATTCCGACGGCCTCCAGGTTGGCGAAGACGTGTTGGCGATCGGCAACCCGCTTGGGCTGAGCCAGACGCTGACCCACGGGATCGTCTCGGCGGTCAATCGGGTTCTGCCGGTCACGTTCTTCTCCCAAACGGAGCCGATGATTCAGATCGACTCGCCCATCAACCATGGGAACTCGGGTGGCCCGCTCCTCAATCGCTGCGGCGAAGTGATCGGCATGACCACCGCCGTGATCGCCAACGCTCAGGGGATCGGGCTGGCGATCCCCGTCAACCTGATCAAACAGGTGCTGCCGGCGCTCGCCAGGGACAGGCGGCTGATCCGGCCCTGGCTCGGGTTCCACGGCCAGTTCGTGGACGATGGCTTGAAAAGCCTGCTCAACATCCCGCTCAAGACCGGATTCCTGATCGAGGTCATCGAGCCTGGCAGCCCGGCGGAAGCTGCGCCATTGCAGGGTGGCAACCTGGAGATGACGATTGCCGGCCGCGACTTCCTGTTCGGCGGCGACATCGTCACCAGGATGAACGGCAGGACGCTCGGCACGCCTGACGACGTCATCGCGGCGCTGGCGACACTGAAGGTCGGGTCGGAGGTGACGATGACCGTGTTCCGCGACCAAAAGTTGGTGGACCTGAAATACGTCCTTCCAGAGCGGCCTCTCCTGCCGGGAGACATCATGGGCAGCCAGGGCGAGTCGTGGCCGATGTCCGCCAGGCGGGCGCCTGCGGTCAAGAGCATCCGGTTCTGAACGCCTCAGGCTGGCACGCTGACGGCGTTATGCTGCATCAGGTTCTTGCGTCCCAACCTCGCTCTCGCGGCCGTCCACCGCGGCGCCGAGCCGCTGGGGCGCCGGCTGCCTCACGGCCCGCGGGGCCAGCGTTCGATGATGACCATCGTGCCCGGGTGACAGTGGAGGCACGTGGAGAGGTCAACGCCGGTCAGGGTGTCGAGTCGTGTGGAGGCGGTGCGCGTCGGCGCGGGAGCGGGCGCGGCCTGGAGCGGGCGACGGCATCCCTCTTCGCACGCGACGCGACGTAGGCCACCCACTCGTCGATGAGCGGCTCGGGCCGGCCGTCCGCCGCCAGGTAGAGGTTGCGATACCGGGTCAGCGACGCCAGGAGCGCCGGCGCGTCGGCGCCGGGACGATCGGCCACGGCCAGGAAGGCTGCCTTCATCGCCTGAAGCGACTGGAGCACGCTCCTCATCGCGGCGGCGAACTCCGCCGTGCGATTGCGCGCGTCGATGACGATCCGCCTGGCCTCCTCGGTGACATCGGCCGTGCACGCCTTCTGGGCGAGCGGATCGCGCTCCAGCCTTCCGCATTCGCGCTGGGACACATCCTGGAACGTCATCGTGTCCGATCGGACGCCACTCGCCGCTATCGTACCCGGTAGTAGGAGGCGATGCCCCACTCGAACAGGCGGGAGGGCGCGAGACGCTTGAGGGCGAGCGCGACCGTTTCCGACGCCGGGCCGACGGCGTAGCGCAGGCGGGGCGACCCTCTCCGGATGATACGGTGCACGAGACGCGCCACCGATTCGGGCGTCGCGCCGCGGGTTTCGTCCCGCTCCATCACGCCGAGCGCCTTCGCCTGGCGGTCCGCGTAGACGGGTGAATGCGCGGCGCGAGCCAGGCGCCGACTGGCCGTGAAGCCCGTGCGGAAATCGCCCGGCTCCACGAGCACGACGCGGATCCCGTGCGGGGCCACTTCCAGCCGCAGCGCCTCGGTGAATCCTTCCACGGCGAACTTGCTGGCGCTGTAGAGCGCCTGGAACGGGATGCCTATCAGGCCGGCGATCGAGCTGACATTGAGGATGTAGCCGCCGCCCTGCTGCCGCATGGTCGGGAGGACGGCCCGGCACAGCCGGAGCGTGCCGAAGAAGTTCGTGTCGAACTGCTCGCGCGCCTCGTCCACCGTCGTCTCTTCAACAGCGCCGGCGAGGCCGAATCCGGCGTTGTTCACCACGACGTCGAGGCGTCCCTCGCGGGCCACCACGGTTGCGACGCCGCGTTCGACCGATTCGTCCGAGGTGACGTCGAGGGGAATCAGCTCGAAGGCGGGGTGTCGCCCATCCGACGCGGGCGGGTCGACGACCGCGCGCGGCACCCGGCGGCTGGTGCCGTAGACCCGGTAGCCCTGCCCATGCAGGAACTCCGCGCACGCCTTCCCGATGCCCGACGAGGCCCCGGTGATCAGGATCACGCGCGGAGAAGAGGCGGCGTCGTGTGGCATCAGGCGGACAGGCAGAAGCCTTCTCCGTGCAGCCAGCACGCTGGCGCCGCCTCGTGCGCGTCGCGGCGCAGGCGCGTGAAGACGGGCCAGGCCCCGTGCATGAAGGCCGAGGCCAGCTTGTCGTTCAAGGCGGCGTCCCGGATGCCTACCGCCGAGTAGATCGCGGTCATCGTGAGCACGCGGGCCTCGAGCGACTCGGGGCTGCCCGTATCGCGAAGCACCGCAATGACGCCCTTGCCGATCGCGCCCATCTGCGGCATCGTGAACGTGAGCGGCAGGACGATGCGACCGCGAGGCTTGAGCGCGCGCAGCCATGCCTCGTGCGGGTGCGTCACGCCGGCATTGACGAGGATCGCGTCGTACGCGGCGGCGGGAATTCCCTCGACACCATTGCCCTGCCTGGCCTCGACATGGGCACGTGACGCGAGGCCGGCCGCGGCCTCCGCGGCCAGGTCCGGGTCGATGTCGATGGCCGTCAACCGTCCGGACGAGCCGACGCACTCCGCGATAATGGCGCTGTAGTAGCCGCGGCCGCAGCCCACGTGGAGCACCGCGTCTCCAGGCTCGAGCCCCAGTGCGTCGATGCACATCGCCACGACTCCCGGCGCGCCGTTGAACAGCTGGCGCGCCGGGTCGATGGCCACCGAGATGTTGTGATAGATGTGGCGCGGGCTGGCATCCGGCGTCTGCCTCGGGGGACCGCCGTAGTCACCTTCCGCGCGAATGGTCCACGGCCCCGGCGGGAGGAACGCCTCGCGAGGGACCGTCGCCAGTGCCTCGACCAACTGCGGGGTCCGGAGGTTGCACACCGCCTGGACCTCTTCCGCGAAGAAACGCCGCTGCAGGTCCAACCTCTCGGACATTGTCGCTCCTCCCTCCGTCGCCCGCGGCTACGGGTCAGCCGGCGATCTTCCGCACGGCGTTGACGATGTGGCTCGCCGAGATGCCGAAGCGGTCGAACAGTTCCTCGGGCTTCCCGCTGCGCGGGATCTCACGAACCGCGAGGATCTGGACGGTCGCCAGGCCGGTCGTTGCCGCCGCGACGGCCTCACCGATCCCGCCGCCCGCGTAGTGGTCTTCCACCGTCACGATCTGCCCGCGCGTGGCGGCCGCCGCCTGCCTCAGCGTCGTCTCGTCGATCGGCTGGACGGAATACAGGTCGATCACGCGGATGGCGATGCCGGCCTTCTTCAGCTCGTCGTAAGCCTTCAGCGCTTCGAAGACCGTCACGCCGGCGCCGATGACCGTCGCCACGTCCTCGGTGCTCTCGCGCAGCACCTTGCAGCCGCCGATCGGAAACCGCTCATCTGGCCCGTAGATGACCGGCGTCTTGGGCCGCGACGTCCGGATGTAGGCCGGGCCGTCGTAGTAGGCGGCCTCCGTGACCAGCCGCTCGGTGCTGACGGCGTCGCAGGGGTAGAGGACCGCGATGTTCGGTTCGGCGCGCATCATCGCGAGGTCCTCGAGCGCCATCTGCGACGGGCCGTCCTCGCCGATCGACACGCCCGCGTGCGATCCGGCCAGCTTCACGTTCAGCCGGCTGATGGCGGCCATCCGGATGAAGTCGTAGGCGCGCGTGAGAAAGCACGCGAAGGTGGATGGGAACGCGATGGCGCCGCGGCTGGCGAGCCCCATGGCCGACCCGACCATCACCTGCTCGGCGATGAAGTTCTGGTAGAAGCGGCCGGAAAACACCTTCTCGAACTTGTCGCTGAAGGTCGAGTTCTTCACGTCGGCGTCGAGCACGACCACTCTGGGGTCCACTTCGCCCAGCTTCACGAGCGCGGTGCCGTAGGCCTCGCGGGTCGCGATGCTCTCACCGAGCTTGAAGGTGGGGGGAGAGACCTCGGCGCGCCCGGCGGCTTCGCGGCCGCTGGTCTTCGGCGGCGGCTGGATCGCGGGGGGCGGCACATCGCGGCCTCCGCCTTCCGCGAGAAACTGCGCCTCGAGCTCGGCGATGGCGCGCACCGCCTCGTCCTTCTTCAGCGGACGCCCGTGCCAGCCGTTGAGCCCCTCGACGAACGACACACCCTTGCCCTTGATCGTCTTCGCCAGGATCATCGTCGGCCGGTCGGTGGTGTGCCGGGCGCGTTCGAACGCGTCGAGCAGCAAATTGATGTCGTGGCCATCCACCACGATCGGGTTCCAGCCGAACGCCTGCCACCGTCGGGCAAAGGCCTCCATGTCGTGGCCCCACGCCGTCGCCTGGCTCTGACCGAGCGCGTTCACGTCCGTAATGCCGCACAGGTTCGACAGCTCGTAGTGCTGCGCGACGTCCGCGGCCTCCCACACCGAGCCCTCGGCCGACTCGCCGTCGCCGAGCAGCACGTAGGTGCGATAGGCCGACCCGATGCGCCGCGCGTTGAGCGCAATCCCCACGGCCGCGCAGATCCCCTGGCCGAGCGAGCCGGTCGCCACGTCTACGAACGGCAGGCGGGGCGTGGGATGCCCCTCGAGGTCCGATCCGATCTGCCGGAGCTTCAGCAGTTCCGAGCGGTCGAACGCGCCGGCTTCGGCCCACGCGGCATACAGCAGCGGCGCCGCGTGCCCCTTGGACAACACGAACCGGTCGTTGTCGGGATCCTGCGGGCGCCCGGGATCGAACCGCATCTCGGCGAAGAACAACGCCGCCACGATGTCGGCCGCGGAACAGCACGTGGACGGGTGACCGCTGCCAGCCTCTGTCGTCGCACGGATCGACTCGATCCGGAGGCGGGTGGCGATGTTGTGCAGGGTGGGAACCAGCGCGTTGTCAGCAGGCACTCGTGACCTCCAGGTGATCTCGCCGCGCCGCGAGGATGGCGACGGTCGGCGCAGGATGAAGGACTGACCGTCAAGCGGCCGATCGACCCATTATAATGGGAGCAGCCATGGCACATACCATCACGCTCATTCCCGGCGACGGGATCGGTCCCGAAGTCACGCGCGCGGTCGTGCGGATCATCGACGCGGCCGGTGTGCGGATCACGTGGGAGCAGGAGGACGCCGGCCAGACCGCCGTCGAGCGCGGCGGGGACCCGCTCCCCGCCAGCCTCGTGGACTCGGTCCGCCGCAACAAGGTTGCGCTCAAGGGCCCGGTGACCACGCCGATTGGCCGGGGCTTCACCAGCGTGAACGTCGGGCTGCGGAAGGCCCTGGACCTGTTCGCGAACCTCCGCCCGGTCTTCAGCCTGCCGGGCGTGCCGGCCCGGTTCGGCGACCTCGACCTCGTCCTGGTCCGCGAGAATACCGAGGACCTCTACTCGGGGCTCGAGCACGAGGTGGTGCCCGGCGTGATGGTCAGCATGAAGGTGATCACCCAGACGGCCTCGACCCGGATCGCGCGCTTCGCCTTCGAGCATGCGCGCCGGAACGGCCGCACCCGCGTGACCGGAGTGCACAAGGCGAACATCATGAAGATGGGCGACGGCCTCTTCCTGTCGTGCGCCCGCCAGATGGCGAAGGAGTACCCGGAGATCACCTACGACGAGCGGATCGTGGACGCCACCTGCATGCACCTGGTGATGCACCCGGAGATGTTCGACGTCCTGCTCATGCCGAACCTCTACGGCGACATCGTCTCCGACCTCTGCGCCGGCCTCGTCGGCGGCCTGGGCGTAGTGGGCAGCGCCAATCTCGGCCGGGACATGGCCGTGTTCGAGGCGGTGCACGGCACGGCGCCGGATATCGCCGGGCAGGACCTGGCCAACCCGACCGCGCTGCTGCTGTCGGCGATCATGATGCTTCAGCACATCGGCGAGGGAGAGGCCGCGACCAGCATCCGGCAGGCGCTCGCCACGGTGCTGACCGACGGCCGCGCCCGCACGCGCGACCTGGGTGGGGCGGCGACCACGACGGCGTTCGCCGACGCCGTGTGCGCAGTGCTATAGTTGCCGGACATCACGATGCTCGACGATCTGTCCCAGGCCGTTCTCGCCCGCGAAGAGGTCGTGCGATACCTGCAGGGCACGCACGGCGAAAGCTCGGAGACGGCATACGAACGGGTCTACGCCTACCTGGACGAACTGCGCACGACGCAGCGCTACACGTTGTACCGCGCGCTCAAACACCCGGTCTACCCGATCCTCCGAAAGATCGAGCGGCACGTGGAGCACATCGAGCAGGCGGTGGCCGCGACGGGCGCCGGCCGGGTCATCTACGCGTCGAACCACAAGAGCCACACCGACTATCTCGTCGAACCGCTCGTGCTCGACGACAACGGCGTCAGGCCGCCGATCATCGCGGCTGGCATCAACCTCTTCGTCGGCCCGCTCGGCCTCCTGCACCGGCACGTCACCGGGGCGATCCCCATCCGGCGCGGCACCAAGGACCCCGCGTACCTGATCACGCTGAAGGCCTACGTCGCCGAACTCCTGCGCGAGCACGACCTGCTGTTCTATATCGAGGGCGGGCGGAGCTACAGCGGCGAGCTGATGTCGCCGAAGACCGGCCTGATCCACGCGGCGATGCAGTCGGAGACCGAGGAGCTCGTCATCCTGCCGATAGCCGTGTCGTACGACCTGGTGCTGGAGGACCGCATCCTGGCCCGCCAGGGCGTGAAGCGTCGGCAGCGGCCATTCACGCGCGAGCTGGCAGAGATGATGCGCTGCGCGGTCGGCTATCGGTCGCGCGCCTTCATCACGTTCGGCACGCCGATCCACACGTCGGAGTACAACTCTCAGTCGCGCCGGGACGTGCTCGACCTGGCGCATCGGACGCGCGAAGCCATCGGGCTCCTCTACAAGGTGACGCCCACGGCGCTAGTCGCCGCCGCGATGCGTCCGTCGATCGAACGTCCCGAACTCGAGGCGCGGATCGACGAGATGCTGGGCCGGCTCCGCGAACGAGGGGCGAACCTGTCCGTCGAGAGCGGGCGGCAGGCGGTCGCCGAGGCGAGCCGCCCACTCGAGGGGCGCGGCGTGCTCGTCGTCGAGCCGAACCGCTACCGCGTCCGCAACCGGTCGTTGCTGCGCTACTACGCGCGCACGATCGAGCACTTGTTCGCCCCTTCCCACTCGCGGACACACTGATCCTGGACGCCATCTCCAAGGCGTTGGGCCTTGATGAACACCACCTGAATGTGTATCCTACATACACACGATGGAGGTGTAATGTGAGAACGAACGTCGTGATTGATGACAAGCTGATGTCAAGAGCACTCCGCTCCAGTGGCTGTCGCACAAAGAGGTCCGCCATCGAGTCTGGACTGCGTCTCCTTGTCCAAGTCAACAGTCAGAAGAAACTTCGTCTCCTGAAGGGCAAGATAGCATGGGAGGGCGATCTCGAGGACATGAGAAGGGACTGACATGGTCATCGTCGAGACGTCAGCTTGGGTCGAGTATTTCAGGGGCGGAGTGCCGGATGTCGTAGAGAAAGTCGACCGGTGCCTCGAGCAAGATCTCGTCGGGATCGGGGATCTCGTGTACTGCGAGGTGATGCAGGGCATCCGGTCGTCCCGCGAGAGAGGCGAGGTCTCATCCCTGCTGCTTTCGCTCCCGCGGTTCGATATGGTCGGTTTCAGCATTGCGGAGAAGTCGGCCTCCAATTACCGGCTTCTCAGATCGAAGGGCGTGACGGTTCGAAAGACGATCGATGTACTCATCGGAACCTTCTGTGCCGAGCATGGACTCCAACTCGTCCACCACGATTCGGATTTTGACCTGATGGCAAAGCACATCGGGCTGGACATCCTCTAGCCCCAACCGTTGCTTCCAGCCGTCGCCTGGAAGCAACGGTTGGGCGCTTTTCCTTCAGTTGCAGCTGTGACAAGTCCAACGAGAGTAAAAGGAAGTAAATCCTATGATCCCAATCGGTGATGATGATACCTCTCGCAGAACTGTTCCGCTGGTCACGTATGCCCTGATCGCTCTGAACGTCCTGTGTTTCCTTGTAGAGCAGAGTGGCGGTGACGTCTTTATTGGGAAGTGGGCTTTCGTTCCTAGCCGCTTCCTTGCCACTCCCTTCGGTGATTTTCTGACGCTCTTCACTTCCATGTTCATGCATGCCGGGTGGGTTCACCTGGGAGGCAACATGCTTTACTTGTGGATCTTCGGTGACAATGTGGAAGACCGTTTCGGGCACATCACGTTCACAATCTTCTACCTACTCTGTGGGCTTGCGGCAACTTTTGCACAGTTGGCGTTTAGCCTCGGATCACACGTGCCGAACTTGGGAGCATCGGGGGCGATTGCAGGGGTGCTCGGCGCTTACATTCTGCTGTTCCCACGGGGAAAGGTCAGAGTATTGCAGGGCCAACAAGTGATTCAAGTGCCCGCGCTGATAGTCATTGGGGTCTGGATCGTTCTGCAGTTCTTTAGCGGCATCGGTTCCATTGCCAACACAGCGCAGACGGGTGGCGTCGCTTACATGGCGCACATCGGCGGGTTTCTGGCGGGGTGTGTGTTGACCTTCTTGCTTCGTGGGAGTCGCGGGGCGCAGGCGACGGTCTGAATCGCTGAATCCGGTTTCCTTCGGTGATACGATCCGCTCGATGTCACCGACCGATCGAGAGGTGGAGCGAGCGAAGGCGATCGCCGAGGCTGTCCGTCATGCGGGCGGGCGGGCGCTGATTGTCGGCGGTTGGGTGCGCGACCGCCTGCTCGGTCTCACGTCGAAGGATATCGATCTCGAAGTCTATGGGGTACCGGCCGCTTTGTTGCACGAACTGCTCGGGCAGTTCGGCCGCGTGGAGACGATCGGCGAGAGTTTCACGGTCTACAAACTGGGCGACATCGACGTGTCGCTGCCTCGCCGCGAGTCAAAGGTCGGTCGCGGGCACCGCGGCTTCCTCGTCGAAGGCGACCCCGCCATGTCGGTCTCCGAGGCCTCCCGGCGACGCGATTTCACGATCAACGCGATCGCCTGGGACCCCCTGACGGGCGAGTACCTCGACCCGCGCGGCGGCCGTGCCGATCTCGACGCACGCGTCCTCAGGGTCGTCGATCGCGCCACGTTCGTCGATGACAGCCTGCGGGTCCTTCGCGCGATGCAGTTCGTCGCCCGCTTCGAGCTGACGGTGACCACAGAGACCATGGAGATCTGCAGGGCCATCCCGCTCGACGACCTGCCGCCGGAGCGCATCTGGGCGGAGTTCGAGAAACTGCTGCTCCTTCCCGCGCACCCGTCGCTCGGTTTTCGCTTCGCGCTCGACGCCGGGGTCGTCGCGCGCCTGCTCCCCGAGATGGCCGCGCTGATCGGGTGCGAGCAGGAACCGGAGTGGCACCCGGAAGGCGACGTGTGGATTCACACGCTGATGGTGATCGACCGGGCGCGCAGCCACATCGACGACCTGCCGCGCTTTGCGAAGATCGCCGTCATGCTCGGCGCGGTGTGCCACGACTTCGGCAAGCCGTCGACCACGGCGTTCTTCGACGGGCGGATTCGGTCGCACAACCATGAGGAAGCGGGCGTGGCGCCCTCTCGCGCGCTGCTCGACCGGCTGAACGTCCACTCCGTGGACGGGGTCGATGTTCGCGCGCAGGTCTTCGGCCTCACGGCGCATCACCTGAAACCGGGGTCCTGGCACAAGGTGCGCGACGAGGTCGGCGACGGGGCGTTCCGCCGCCTGGCGCAGAAGGTGGATCTCGAACTGCTGGCCAGGGTCGCCGCGGCCGACTGCCTGGGGCGCGCTGGCGAGTTCGACTGCTCCGCGATGGCGTGGTTCCTCGAGCGGGCGCGGGCGCTCGGCGTCGAGCACGAGGCGCCGAAGCCGCTGCTGCTTGGCCGCCACCTGCTGGCGCTCGGCCTCGAGCCCGGGCCGCAGATCGGCGCCATCCTCAAGCAGGTGTACGAACGTCAGCTCGACGGCGAGATTACGACGGCGGAAGAAGGCGTCGCCGCCGCGAAGGAGATCTTGCGGTCATGATCCCGGGGCAGCCTCGGCACGGCAGTCCGGCTTGCGACTGGCGGCTTGCGACTGGCGGCCGTGTTGACGAACTAACCGCTCACGGCGCCGGTCCTCACGATGCCGGGGATATCGTGGACAGGATGGTTACCTGAAACGGCCTGCGTCGGGTGGGCCGCGAGCCGCATGCCGGAAGCCGCATACCGGGCGTCACGCCAAAGTCAGGAACTTCGCGAACGCGTCCTTCTCCACGTTCCCGCCGCTGATCACGGCGACGGCAGGGCCGCGTGGGTCCAGGCGCCCGGCCGCGCCGTCCGCCAGCGCCGCCGCCACGGTAATCGCGCCACTCGGCTCAGCCACCACCTTGGCCTCGCGGAACAGCCACTGCAACGCGCTGACGATGGCGCCATCGTCGATCGTGACCACCCGGTCCACGAACGCCTGCACGTGCGGGAACGTGACCTCTCCTGGGCGCACGGCCAGCAGGCCGTCCGCGATGCCGGGAGTGATCGGGATCGTCACCGGGTGACCGGCCGCCAGCGACGCCGTCATGCGCGCCACGCCGACCGGTTCGACACCGACAACGCAGACCGAGGGACGGCTGCGCTTCAGGGCCGTGGCGACGCCGGAGATGAGGCCGCCGCCACTCATCTGGACGTACACCGTGGCCACGGTGGGGCACTGTTCCAGGATCTCGAGACCGATCGTGCCCTGTCCCGCCGCGATCTGCAGGTGGTCGAATGGAGGTACGATCGTCAGACCCCGCCGTTCGGCCTCGGCCTCGGCGCGTGCCTTGCGCTCGATGGTCGTCGTGCCCTCGAACAGCACGTCGGCCCCCAGCGCGCGCGCCCCCTCCACCTTCACGGCCGGCGCCGTCGTCGGCATCACGATCACGGCGGGAACCCCGAGCAGGCGCGCGGTGAGGGCAATTGCGAGGCCATGGTTGCCCGAGGAGTACGTCAGCAGGCCCCGGCGACGAACGGACTCGGGGAGCCCCGAGGCCATGTTGTAGGCGCCGCGGATCTTGAACGCCCCGCCCACTTGCAGGTTCTCGCACTTGAGCAGCAGGGGGACGGCGGTCGAACCGCCCCAGGCACTCAAGGCGCGAGCCTCGAGCAACGGGGTGACACGAGCCACGCAAGCAATGCGGGTCGCAGCGGCGCGGATGTCGTCGAGAGAGAGGAGCTCAGGCATGCGGGAATGCTAGCACAGACAGAAATGCTGACCCTGCCCTCGCCATGGCCTTACACCGCCTTTGCCCGCCACTCCTCGAACAAGCGGGCCGCGTTGCCCGCGATTGACCGGAGCGTCGGCGCCCAGCCCAGCGCCCGGGCCCGCGGGCTGCGCACGACCTGGTCGAGCACCAGCGCGAGCGCGTAGGGGCCGTGTTTGGCTCTGGCTTCCTCGAGCGGAACGCGCCGCACGTCCGGCGTGTTAGGCGCGTGTGCCACGATCGCCTCGACGATGTCATTGACGCGCTCGTCGCTTTCGTCGGTCGCGTGGAACACGCCTGACGCGTCGGCGTGGAGGGCGAGGCGCACATAGAGGTCGGCCACGTCGCGATCGTACACGGTCGGCCAGCGGTTTTCGCCGGTGCCGATGATGTGAACCAGGCCGTTTACCGCGTCGCGGAATATGTCGCCCACGATTCCGCGCGACCCGCCGTAGACGATCCCGGGCCTCACCACCGCCGTCCGCAGCCCTTCACCTGCCGCCGCCAGGACGATCTGTTCGTGGCCAGGGCGGTAGGCGGAGATCGCTGCCGGGTCCAGCGGCGCGTCTTCCGCGGCAGGCTGCCGCGTGTGCCCCAGAATCCAGACTCCCGACGTGTAGATCACCACGCGCGGGCGCCCAGGATCGCCCACGCGGGCGGCGGCGATCAGCGTCTCGATCGCTGAACGATCCGTCTCCACGACGCGGGATCCGTCGAATCCGGCGTGGATGAACGCGTCGTGCCCCTCGGCGGCCTGGCGGTAGGACGAGGGGTCGCGCAGGTCGCCAATCAGCGGCACCCCGCCATGCGACGCCACCTGGTCGGCCTTCTCGGAATTGCGAACCAGGCCGGTCACGTGGTGACCCGCCCGGGCGAACGCCCCGAGGATGGCCGACCCGATATAGCCGCTGGCACCTGTTAAGAAGATACGCATCGGGAACCTCGACGCCGCCGGCGCGGCTCTGTCGCCAGATCAGTGCATCAACGGGTCTTTGGGACATTGTAGCCCAGCCGGGCGCCGGCCGGTGCCCGGCGGCACGGCCCCCCCGGGGCGTCCGAGCGATTGACGGTAGAATCAGCGCATGCACCGCGACACGCTGGCCGGCTTCTTCGAGGATCTCGCCTCGAAGACCGGCGACTTCCTGGTGTACGACGACGGGTTCCGGACGCGTCGGTATCGGTACGAGGACGTGGGCGCCGCGGCCAGGGGATTCGCGGCGCGGCTGCACGCCGCCGGCCTCGTCAAGGGCGACGCGGTCCTGTTCTGGGCAGAGAACCGGCCTGAGTGGATCGCCGCGTTCTGGGGCTGCGTGCTCGCGGGCGTGATCGTCGTGCCGGTCGATTACCGCTCCTCGCTCGACTTCGCTCGCCGGGTCGGCGCCGTGGTTCGGGCGCGCGTGGCGCTCGTCGGCGACGAGGTCACAGCGGCGCCCGCAGAGGACGCCGGGGGCGCGGGACTGCCCGGTGGCTGCTCCGTCTGGCGGATGTCGCAACTCGACTGGCACGACCGCAGACGCGCCCCGTCAGTCGCGCTGACGCGCGACGATGTGGCGGAGATCCTCTTCACGTCGGGGGCAACCGCCGAACCCAAAGGCGTCATCATCACCCATCGCAATGTCCTCGCGAACATCGTCCCGATCGAGGGCGAGGTGCTGAAGTACCGGACATGGGGCCGCCCGTTCTTCCCGCTGCGATTCCTGAACCTGCTGCCGCTCAGCCACATGTTCGGCCAGGCCATGGCCACGTTCATCCCGCCGATGCTTCCGGGCACCGTCATCTTCATGCGGGGCTACAACCCGGCAGAGATCGTCGCGCAGGTGAGGAAGCGACGGGTATCGGTGCTGGTGTCGGTGCCGAAGATCCTCGACGTCCTCGCCGAACACGTGCGAAGGAGCGTGCCGGGCGCCGCCGACCCGCTGCCAGCGCCGCGTCACGTCGCGCGGCGCTGGTGGCACTACCGCGCCGTGCACCGCGCCTTCGGCGCCAAGTTCTGGAGCTTCGTGGTTGGAGCGGCCCCGCTCGAACCCGCACTCGAACTTTTCTGGTCCCAGCTCGGCTTCCTGGTGATTCAGGGATACGGTCTCACGGAAACCTCGCCGATCGTGACGTTGAACCACCCGTTTGCCGCGCGCAAGGGGTCGGTCGGGAAGGCGATCGGCGGCGTCGAGGTGAGGATTGCACCGGATGGCGAGATCCTCGTGAAAGGTGAAAACGTGACGCGCGGGTACTTCGGCGCGGAGCGGGAAACGGCCGAGGCGTTCGAGGGCGGGTGGCTGCACACGGGCGATATCGGCGAACTCGACGAACACGGGCAGTTGTTCGTCCGGGGACGCAAGAAGGAGATGATCGTGACGCCCGAGGGGCTGAACGTCTTCCCCGAGGACGTCGAACGCGTCGTGAACGAGCAGCCCGGCGTTCGCGACTCTGCCGTCGTCGGCCTCGGGCACCTCAGCGAGGAGCGCGTGCACGCGGTGGTGACGGTGGAACCGGGCGCCGACACCGACCGGATCGTTCGCGAAGCGAACCGCCGCCTGGCGGACCACCAGCGAATCCGCGGGATCTCTATCTGGCCGACCCCGGAACTGCCCCGCACCGAAGGCACCCGCAAGCTCAAGCGACGGGTCATCAAACAGTGGGCCCAGACCGGCCAGGCATCGCAGGACGCGCCGACCGGGGGGCCGTCACTGGAAACGCTGCTCGCCCGTTACGCCGGCGGCCGCGAGCTTCGCCCCGAGACGACGATCGAGGAACTGGGCCTCAGCTCGCTGGAGCGGGTCGAGTTGATGGTGGCGCTCGAGGAGACATTCCAGGCGAGCATCGACGAGGCGCGGTTCGCCGAGGCGCGAAGCCTGGACGACATCCGTTCGCTGCTGGCGACGCCCGGCGTGGCGGCCGCCGCCCACCGTGCAGACGATCCGTGGAAGATGCCGGCGTGGAACCGCCGCGCGGTCGTCAGCCAGGTGCGGAGGGTCAGCCAGGCGGCCTGGCTGCTCCCGCTCACTCGGCTTTTCGCGGGGATATATGTCGAGGGAGCGGAGCACCTTGCCGCGATCGACGGGCCGGTCGTGTTTGCATCCAATCACCAGAGTCACATGGACACGCCGGTCATCCTCGCCGCGCTGCCGGGTCGATGGCGACGGCGGGTGGCGGTGGCGATGGCGAAGGATTTCTTCCAGGCGCACTTCCATCCGGCTGGCCGCACGCGGCGGGAGCGCCTTCGGGTCGGAGCGCTGTACTACCTGGCCGCCTTCTTCTTCAACGCGTTCCCGCTGCCACAACGCGAGACGGGCGCGCGGAACACGCTTCGCTACATCGGCGACCTGGTGAGCGATGGGTGGTCGGTCCTGATCTACCCGGAAGGGGAACGCTCAGAGACCGGTACGATAGGCGCGTTCCGTCCGGGCGTGGGGATGATCGGAGCGCGGCTCGCCGTGCCTATCGTACCCGTCCGGCTCGATGGGGTGGACCGGGTCCTTCACAAGTCGTGGAAGGTGGCGCGCCCGGGCCGCGTCCGGGTCGCTTTTGGCGCCGCGATCGACCTGAAAGGCGAAGATTACGCGAGCCTTACAGCCCGCGTGGAACAAGCCGTGCGCAATCTGTGATGGTTCTACCGGCGTCGATTGCTCCGGGCGGGTGCATGTGGCACAATGTTTGATACGCGAGGAGTTCGGGCAATTCCTTCAGTCTCGAGACACGAGGATAAGTTGTCGGTATACGAAAAACCGGTCGTAGACGACCCGTTTGTGACCTCAGAAGTACCTACGGCAGGCCCTGCCGAGGCGCCTGTCTTGGTGTCGGCAGCCGTGGAACGGTTCCGGTCCTGCCGGTGGCGGAAGGCGGCTGAGAACGGGATGCCGGAGTGCTGCGGCCACCGTGATGTCCTGCCAATCACTGGGGCCAACGGCTTCGACCCGGAAGCCTGGTGCCCGGGGTGTGCCTTCTACAAACTCCGCCGGACCCCGAAGAAGCGGGAATATTTCGGCGACCGCTACTGAACGCCGGGCGTCCTGTTCATTCGCCGAACTCGCTGGCCAGCTGCACCCACTCGCCGTCTGGCGCGAGATCGCGGTACCGCCTCCAATGCGCGCGCGCCTGCTGTGAACGCCCGAGTTTCTCGAGCGTCACCGCGAGGTAGAAGTGTGCGTCGGCATAGTCGGCGTTCAGCTGGAGCGCCGCTTCATAAGCGGAGCGGGCTTCTTCGAGGCGTCTGAGGTCGTGATAGACGTTCGCGAGGTTGAAGTGCGCCTCGAACACGTTCGACTCGAGGGCGATGGCCCGCTCGTAGAGCGCCTCGGCTTCTGGCAGGTGATCGAGCGCGTAGTGGATGTTGGCCAGGTTGATGAGCGCCGGCACGAGGTATGGGTCGATTTCGAGCGCCCGCCGGTAGGCCCGGCTCGCCGCCAGTTGTTTGCGGGGGTCGCCATCGTCGAGCGCGGATGCGACCTTGAAGGAGTCCTCGGCCGCCGCGGTGTCGATGCCCGGCCGGCCTTGGTCGGGCGCCGGTGGGCGGGTGAGGCGAATCACCTTCGCCGGCTCGGCCTCCAGCCAGAAGTCCAGGCTCAGTTGTCCTTCGCGCGACGCCTGGAGCGAACGCAGCACGGCGCGGAACGACGCGCCGCGCTCGAGTTCCGCGTGCGCCTGCCGGACGACCGTGAGATCGGGAAACGAGAAGTAGGTTTCGCCGTTTGTCCGCAGCGCCGGCCGTATCAGGTTCCACTTCTGCAGGCAGTGCAGGTGGTCCTCGCGCAACCCCGGGTACATGGCGAGGATGTCGCGGACCGCGTACCACTGTTGCCGCAGCGTGGCCGGTGACGGGATCCCGGCCAGCGCGCAGAACTCTTCTTCAGCGACGATCCGGATTCGGTCAGGCTCGCGGGCGATGATCGCCCTGGCCCGCCGGATCTTCTGGTTCTTTTCCTCGTCGCCGTCGGACGTCGCGCTGCGTTGGCCGGCCGCCGCCCCAAGGCTTGCCCCGACCACCAGCATGGTGGTCTTCGCGCTGACCTCGTCGATCACGGTGCCACCGAGCCGCGCCACGAGCAACCGCGCCTCCTTACGGCTGAGCGACGACAGTCGCCCGGTGAAGGCGACGAACTGGCCGGCCAGCAGCGATTGAATGACCTCGGGAGGAGCTGGGCTCACGCGCGTTACGATGCAGGAGACCCGGCCGAAAGTCAACGGTGCGTTCGAGGCGCGCTCCCGGGGCGTCTCGGGCGCGTGTGCTGGTAGAATCACGCAATGCTGCTCGCAGGTGACATCGGAGCGACCAAGACGCTGATCGGCCTGTTTTCGGCCGCAGGCCAGCGGCCCGAACTCGTCGACGTTCGGGCCTTCACCACGCGCGACTTCCCCAGTCTCGAGGCGATCCTCGCCGAGTTCCTGCAGGCTCGGGGCGTCGAAGCGTCGGACATCGTCGCGGCCACATTTGGCGTGGCGGGCCCGATCGTCGAGCAGGTGGCCCGGCTGACCAACGTGCCATGGCATGTGGACGCGGCAGCGGTGGCGGAGCGGCTCGGGACTCCCCTGGTGACGCTGTTGAACGACCTCGAGTCGATGGCGTATTCGGTGCCGGTGCTCCGTCCGGACGAACTGGCGGTCCTGCAGGCTGGCCGCCCGGTTCCCACCGGGAATGCCGCGCTGATTGCCGCCGGGACCGGGCTGGGCGAGGCGCTGCTGCACAACGTGGGCGGGCGGTTCATCCCGTCACCCACCGAGAGCGGGCACGCCGATTTCGCGCCGCGGACCCCGGACGAGATCGCGCTGCTACAGGACCTGGTCTCCCGCTACGGCCGCGCCGACTACGAGCGCATCCTGTCAGGGCCTGGACTGATGAACGTCCATCGATTCACGCACCCGCGCGGATGCGAGGTGTGCGAGGTCGGCGCCAACCCGGCGCAGGCCCCCCCGCTGATCTCACAGTCGGCCCTCGAACGGCAGTGCGCCGGCTGCGTGCGTGCGCTGGAGATGTTCGTCTCGGTGTACGGCGCGGAGGCCGGCAACCTCGCCCTGCGCTCGGTGGCCACCGGGGGGCTCTTCCTCGGCGGAGGCATTGCGCCGAAGATCCTGCCGGCGCTTCAGGACGGGCGCTTCATCGAGGCGTTCTCGGCGAAGGCTCCGATGGCCGCGTTCATGTCGCAGGTGAGGGTCGCCGTCATCCTCAACCAGCACGCGGGGCTGCTGGGGGCTGCCGTGCACGCCGGCCAACGCGCGCGCTGACCCCGCGTCGTTCCGGTTGCGTCTTTGCGCGGTTGCGTCTTTGCGCTGGACCTGTGGGCCGGGCTTCAGTACACTTCGCCTACCTCGCAGAATCCATTGGTCAACAAGGAGAAGTGCCATGACAGATCCCACTCCAGCGAGCATCCCTTCGAGCAACAGGACGATTATGATCGTCTTGGCATACCTCGGCCTCCTGGCTCTCATCCCGCTGCTCGTCGAAAAGAACGACAGGGAGGTCCAGTGGCACGCCAAGCACGGCCTGGTGCTGCTCGTCGTCGAGGTCGCGTTGTTCATCGGTCTCTCGATCGTCGGCGCCATCGTCGGGCACATCCCGGTGATCGGGTGCCTGGGTGCGCTGGCCGTCTCACTCCTCTGGGTCGTCCTGATGATCGGGATCCTCGTCGTTCACATCATCTGCATCGTCAAGGGGGTGAACGGCGAGCGGTTCACGCTGCCGTACATCAGCCAGTACGCCGATCGGTTCTAGTCCTTCGGCCTTGCTGAGGGCGGACGACTGAGCGAGGATCTTGCATCCGGGAGCGGAGAGCGGCCGACGCCGCTCTCCGCCTTGCCGGCCCTCCTGCGCGGCGAGGGCCGGGCCGAGATCCACATGAAGGCACCAGACACTCCGGGCGGCTTCCACGGGCAGCCGAGCAATCGGTCGATCATGCTCGTCCTCGCGTACCTGCCCCCGTTCGCCGTCATTCCGCTCCTGGTGGAGAAAGAGGATGCCGACCTGCAGTGGCACGCCAAGCACGGCATCGTGCTGATGACGGCGGAGATGCTCCTGCTCCTGGGACTCGTCGTGGTGGCGCTCGTCGTCGGCCTGATGACGGCGGGAATCGGCTGCGCGCTGGTGGCGCTGGTGCCCATTCCGTTCCTGGCATTCCTCGTGATGCACATCATGGCGGTCGTGAAGGCCTTCGGCGGCAAACGCCTGATCATCCCTGTCGTCAGCGAATACGCCGACAAGTTCTAGCGAGGCGTGCCTCAGACCGTTTCAAGGCACGCCCCGCTAGAACCAGAAACGCTGTTGGCTGGCCCCGCGAAGCGCGGGGCGGCCAGACGTCTTGAACGGCCAGATGGATGTCGAACAGCCTGACGCATTCGCAACCACTTTGGCCGTTCAAGACGTCTGACGGCTGGCTCCTGTGAGGAACTGGTCCGCCTTCCGTCGTCGGCCCGCCCTGGTCCGCCTCGCGAGCGTGGCCGCACTCCTGTGCCTCGTCGGTTTCGCGCTCCTCGCTGCCGACCTCTCGCGTCCTCCTCGTGAGCAACTGACGTCGCGCGCAGCCCTGTCGGCAATCCGTTGGTATAAAACCCACTGGTCAGGCCATCTCGGCGCGCAGTGCCGCTTCACGCCCACCTGCAGCAACTACGCGATCACCGTGATAGAGCGCCACGGGTTCCTGGTGGGCGGTTGGCGCACGGCCAAACGGATTGCGCGATGCGGTCCATGGACGCCGGTTGGAACGGTGGACGTGCCGGATTAGTGAAGGCGGCAAGGCGGACCGGGGGGGGCGGTTCGGACCGACTCAGGGCTCGACGCGAGGGATGGCCGGAAGGTCCTGCTCGAAGAGCGGTTTCGACCGCTCGTGGATGAGCGCCCAGAGGGCGTAGAGGCCCAGCGCGGTTCCAAACGGGATCAGAAAGAGGTCCACGACGGACAGGACGATCGCAAACGCCCTCGCCCACTCGCGGAAACGGCGCAGCCGCGACCCGATCAAGAGGTGCGCGGAACCGAAGACGAAGCCGATCGCGGCCAGCGTGAAGAACACGGCGGCGACAATGCCCGCCGCCAGCTTGCCGCCCGTCGCGGCCCCGGTGGCCGCCGCCCCAATCGCGGTCGCCGCGATCCCGGTCGAGAGCAACGAGACGCTGAGCAGCAGGCACATCCCGCCCCACAGCATGAAGAGCAGGGCGACCAGGTCGACGTGTTTCTTCATCTCCCGTCCAGCATAACCCGGTCGAGCCGGGACCAAAGAAGCTCGGCCGGGTTTCTTTTCCCCGCTGTGAAGTACTCGCTACGATAGGAGCGATGCGCGAGCCTTGTCAAGGCAACGCACGGGTGGTACCATCCGGCCCGGATATCGCATGATTTCAAAGACCGACACGAAGGAATGCCCGATGTGCGGCGAACGAATGCGCCGCAAGGATATGGAACTGGTAGACCTCGTGCCGGGCACTTCCGAGGCGAAACGCCGGAAGGTCAGCGAGTGGGTCTGCCCCGAATGTGATTACTTCGAGGAGATTGAACAGGAAGGCAGGAAGTAGCGTAAGGCGACGGCCGGCTACCGCGCCCCGAGCGTCAGCAGAATTTCCTTCCGGAGGACGTCTTCGACTTCTTCGAAGTTCAGCGCCGTGTCGCACTCGTCGCACAGCACCTCGAGCACGGCGGGCCGGCCTTCTTCGGTGACATCCACCCGTGCATCTTCCAGTCGGACGACGTGCATCTGCAACGTCTTGACCAGAAAGTTCCGGGAATTGCCGCAATTCACACAGGTCAACGCCATGAGTGGGCTCCTTGTGCCGCTACGCTCGAGACCGCTTACCACAAGGAATTGTACGGAATCAGACCCTGCTGAAGCAATGACGATCTTCTCGGGCCTGCCGCCCAGCCCCGGGATGAAGGGAAACACAGCATGAAACGTCAGCCAGCAACCACGTTCCAGGTCCACAGCGAGGCGCGCGGACCCCATTGGGTGGCATGGATTACGCAGCCAGGCCAGAACGGTCCCTACCGATCCGTCCTGCTCGTCGGCGCCTCACAGGATGAGGCCGAAATCAGGGCGCGGGAGTGGGGCACCGCCGTTTCCCTTCAGATGGAAAGATCCTCCCCGTCCTCGTAGCCGAACGGGTCGAACGACTCGCCCAGCCGGATGACCTTGTTGGCCCGGTGGGTCGCGAACGTGCAGTGCGGTCCCTTCGCCTCGAGCGAGACGACCCTGACGCCCGACGGTGGGACGCTGTGGATCGCGACAATGCACCCGCACGGCAGCCGATCCAGCGTCTCCAATTGGAACTGCGCGGCTTCCGGCATCGCGGGAAGTCGTGTGTGCCTGCTTGTCATCATCATCCGATCCACCTCTCCTCTCCTCCCACGATCCCGCTGGCGATCGGCCGCCCACCTGATTAGACGCCCACGAGACGGCTCCGGTTGCATCGAGGCAGGATTCAGACCGCGGAGTGTTCGGCATCGAGATAGATGAGACGGCCGTGCACGGCGACGCCAGGGAGCAGACCGCGAGCCGCGCGCACGTAGAGATCGATCTGGGTCTGGTGCCACCTCTGCGGCCGGCCCGTCTTCAGCTCCACCACCGTCGCGCCGCCATCCGGCCGCTGCGCGAGGCAATCGATGCTTCCCCTGACGATCACCGGCTCACGATCGGTGCCGGCATCTTCCGGCCGGGACGCTCGCAAGGAGAACGGGACTTCGTAGTGGCAGACTGCCCCGTCGATCAGTTCTGCGAGATCCGGCCGTGCGCGCAGCGTAAGAAACGCCGCAACTGCCGCCGAGACCAGACCGGCAGTGCCAGGCGCATCCCTGTCTTCCCGGCCCAGGATGAACGCGCGGGCGCGCTGGTCCAGCCAAACGGGATCGGGGGCCGGCATCCCGTGACTGAGCTGGAACAGGCGATGGACGACGGTGCCCACCATGGCGGGGTCCGGACCCGCCTGGACTTGAACCGACGTTCCTGCCTCGGGGGAAGTCGGCTCCGGGCCGGTGGATATCGCATAGGCTGCTGCGCCCACCCGGCGCTCGCCACGCGCATCCCGCAATGGCGCGAAGTCGGTCCGCTCCGCCCCGCCTGGCCTTTCACCCGTGTCGCCCACTTCCGCGCCAGCTGATTCCGACCGGGTCGCGGTGTCTGGCCCCGCCGTCGCGAGACGGAAGGTGTGCACGCCCCCGCTCTCCGCGCGCCACTCGATCGTCGCCGCGGCCCCGGGCGCCTGGGTGAACACCTCGCGCAGCGATGCCGGCAGGACTTCGCCGAGGCTGCCCGGCGCCGCCTGGAAGCGGCCCTGCTTCAGCACGGCGGCCAGGTAGAGCCTTTCGCGCGCCCGGGTGATCGCGACGTACAGCAGGCGCTTGGTCTCTTCGCGGTCGCGCTCGCGCATCACCTCGTCGGCCTCGGGCAGGCTTCCGCCCACCGACACGAGCGGCCGCCCGTTCGCGCCGGCCGGCAGGATCACGATCGGATCGCCTCGCCCGCCCGTTCCCCTCGTCAGGTTGGTGACGAAGACGAACGGGAACTCCAGTCCCTTGGCCGCGTGGACGGTCATCAGGTTCACGGCATCCAGCGCGTCCACAACCGCGTTGGACTCGTCGCCCGCCGACAGTCGGTCCAGGTGATCGGCGATGCGTGACATCGTCGCGTAGCCGCGGTTCTGCAGGCGGCGGGCCATCGCGCGCACCTTCTTGAGGTTCTCGCGCGCCTGGATCGACCGCGGCCCCCGCAGCTCGAAGGCGTAGGCCGCGTCGTCGATGACCCGGTCCAGCACTTCGGCGGGCGGAACGAGGTCCACGAGCGGCAGCCAGAGGGCCAGCGACATCCGCAGCCGATCGAGCACGCGGCGGTCCTCGTCGTCCAGGCCGGCGGGCCAGTCCTCGGTCCCCGTGAGCCACGCGCCGAACCGGGGCGCCAGCAGCCGGACGGCCCGGTCCGACAGACGAACGAACCGTGACCGGAGCAGCGCCGCCGCGCGCAAGGCCGAGGCGGGATTGCCCAGGCAGCGAAGGAGAGCCATGAGGTCCTTCACTTCGTCGGCGTCGAAGAAGCCCAGCCCCTTGTAGACGTAGGTTGGAATCCCGCGCGATTCGAGCGCGGCCTCGATCTCACGGTGGCTCTCGCGGGACCTGAACAGGATGGCGATGTCGCCCGGGCGCGCGGACCGCGAGAGACCGGTCTGTCGATCGCGAACGACGCCATCCGACAGCAACCGTCCGATCTCATCGGCGATCGCCGCGGCCGAGGCCTGCGCCCCGGCGGCCGCGATCAGGCCGAGCCGATCGCCCCCCGCCTGGGGCGCATCCACCGGGAACCGGTCGCTCGCTGTAAAGCGGAAGGCGTCGGCCCGCTTGACCGACGTGTCGATCGACGCGAACAGGTCGTTGGTGAACGCCTGCAGCTCGGCGACCGCGCGAAAGCTCCGCGCGATCGTGCGGCGCACCTTGCCGTCCGGCCTCAGCGCCGTGATGTAGCGCCGCGCGCGCCGCAGCATCCGCACGTCGGCGTCGCGAAACGCGTAGATCGACTGCTTGCGATCCCCCACGATGAAGATCGACGGCTGTAGCGGGCCGTCGTGCGCGAGGCCGAATCCCTCGCCCCACGACTCGATCAGCCGGGCGACGAGGCGCCACTGCGACGGGTTCGTGTCCTGGAACTCGTCCACGAGCACGTGGTGGTACCGCGCTTCCAGGCGATACCGGCTCTGGGCGAACTCGTCCATCTGCCGGAGGAGGTGAAGCGCCCGCGACAACGCCTCTGGGAAGTCCACCAGGGCCTGCGTGTCGAGTGCCTGCCGGTAGCGCCAGCGGGCGATCCGGAACAGGCGGCTCACGGCCCGCACCATCGCGACGTTCACGTCGCGGTCGAACGTCTCGAGCGCCGCGGCCACCTGCGGGGCTACCTCCGCCAGGGCGCGCAAGTGCCGCGTCCACGCGGCTGGCGACAGGAAGTGCTTCTTGAGGACGCCGCGGCCGGGACGCGACCGCGGCTCGCCATCATCCTTCAGGAAGTAGCGTGACACCCGATCGAGGACGGCCCGCGCCGTGTGGACGCGCACCTCGGGCTCCGCGCCTGCGTCCACGTCCACGCCCACGTCGAGGCCCGCCGCAATCGCGCGCAGATCGGCCGCGACCAGCGCGTGCCCTTCGTGCTCGACGGGCCCGTCCTGGATGAACGCCTCGAGCCCGCCCTCCATCGACGTCAGCGCCTCCTGCATGCGGCCGACGACGCGCGAGAGCGCCTCGGCGGGAGACGGCCCGTGGGCCGCCGACAGGAAGCGGCGAATCGTCGGACCGGCCGACAGCCGCCGATCGAGCAGGGCCGCCAATCCGAGGCGGACCTTCCTCTCCCCCAGCGCCGCCAGCAGCAGGCCCACGTCGGCGTCCCTGGCCGCAATCCGGCGCCCGGCGCGTAGCGCGACGTCGAGGGCATCCTCGACCAGCCGCGGCATCACCGTCTCGTCGGCTACGTCGAAGCCAGGGTCGAGATCGGCCTCGAGCGGGAACTCGCGCAGCAGCGCGAAGCAGAACGCGTCGATCGTGCTGATCGCGATATCCCCGATGCGGTCGCGCAGCATTCGCCAGCGCGCCTCGTCGGCGGGCGACACCCGCGCCATCTCGCGCAGGCCGTGAACGATGCGCTCGCGCATCTCCGCAGCCGCCTTGCGCGTGAACGTGATGGCGAGGATGTTGGCCGGGTCTACGCCGGCACGCAGCAGGTTGATATACCGGGTCACCAGGACGTGCGTCTTGCCGGTGCCCGCCGAGGCTTCCAGCACGACGTTGCGCGCGGGATCCACGGCACACGCGCGCGCCGCCTGGTCGCGGGCGATCATCACCTCCACGGGCGACGGCGGATCGTCGAACGGCAGCCGCAGATCAGTCGCCATCCACGTAGTCCTTTCGGCACACGGTGGAGTACTCGCAGTACCCGCAGAGACGCCGCGTGGCGGGCCGCGGCGGAAACTCGCCCCGCTCGATCCGGTCGATCGCGTCGATCAACCGTTCCTGCCCGTCGGCAAGCTTCCTCGCCGCGTCGGGGCCGTCGTCGATCATCACCCGGACCGGCTTGCGCTCGCCAAAGGCGATGTAGCTGGCCTCGCCCACCTCCCAGCGCGCACCGCGCGTGCGCTGCAGTTGCTGCTGGGCACAGACCGCGTAGACCGGCAACTGGATCGTCTGGGCCGGCTCGGGCGAGCGTCCGTTCTTGTAGTCGACCAACCGAAAGCGGCCGTCCTCCAGCAGGTCGATCCGGTCGGCCTGCCCGCGCAACCGGACCGCGCGGGTGACGCCGTGCGCCGCCACGGTGAACTCGCCGTCGAGCGAGTACTCGAGCAGTCGTTCGCGCACCGGCGCGGGGCGGGACGCCTCGGCAGCCAGGACGATCTCTCCCAGACCGGGTGTGCCCACCGAGCCCAGCAGTCGCATCCGCTCGAGGGCAGCTTCCGCGGCCGGCAGCGTGTCGAGCAGCCGGCTGGCCACCTGCGCGAACTGCAGGCGCGCCTCGACGAGCACGTCGGCCGTGATCGTCCCGCCGCCTGCCGTCTGCCACGAGTCGAAGAACGCCCGGAACACCTCGTGGACGAACTGGCCCTTCGCCCTCGGCGTGCTCGACGGCTCGTCGGCCACGTCTTCGGGCAGTTCGAGAATCGTCGCCGCGAAATACTTGAACGGGCACTGCAGGAAGCGGTCGATCTCCGTCACGGTGTGAACGCGCCGCCGCCCCGGGCCGGCATGTCCGTGGAACTCCGGGGCGATGGCGGGTGACCGCCCGAGCCTGAGGTCGAGCCAGCTTCGCGCATCGCCCGACACCGCCTCCTGGACTGGCCGCGCGGCTCCAAGCGCCTCGTCCACGAACACGCGCGTCTCAGGCGAATCGACCCGGTCCGCCTCCAGCCCGCTGTGCGACACCTCCTCGAGCAGCGGCGACGGGTTGACGATTGAATCGTCCTCGAGCGTGAAGGTGAAGACGGATACCCGCTCGCGCGGGAGCCGCAGGAGATCGACGAAGGCGGCGCGCGCCGCGGCCAGCCGCGCGGATTCCGGCGGCCATCCCAGCTGCGAGAGCAGGAACGACGGGTAGAAGATGTTCCGCCCGGACGGTTCCGGCCACTCGCCTTCGGCCAGGCCGGCGAGGTAGACGACGTCGAAGGCCCCGTAGCGAGCGGCCTGCGCGTCCACCAACTGCACGCCGCGCGTGCCCAGGCGAGGCGAGAATGTCTGAGACTCGATCCACCGGCGAATCGTGGCAGCCACCTCCGAGAAGCCCCTCTCCGGGTCGTCGAAGGCGAGCGCGGCCTGACGCAGTTGTTCGAGGGCGCCGAGCACCGCAGCGCGCGCGCGGAGATGGCGCGACCGGATCGAGTCGTCGCGGAAGTCCATCCGCTCATGGGCGCGGAGGAAGTCCAGCAGCGTCGCGGCGTGCGCCGACATCTTTCTGACAAAGGTCAACGGCTGCAAGGCGAGGGCGAGCGTCGCCGCCGCACGCGCGGCCTGTGCGCCGCTTCCCGACCACTCCTCGGTGAGACGCGCGAGCGCCTGCGGGTCACCCAGGTAGCCCGCTTCTCCCAGGCCGCGATCGAACGCGTCTATCTCCTCCGCGGTCATCCGCTCGGCCTCGGGATCCGCGGACAGGTGCGGCGAGCGCAGCACCGCGAGGAGCGCGGTCCTCGCGAAGCGGGACTCGACGACAACGAACAGGAGATCGAGCGCCGCGGCCATCGGTTCCGCCGCGAGCGGCAGCGCGTCCGCCGCCTGGTACTCGATTCCCGCCGCGTCGAACACGGTCCGCGCGAGGTAGATGTAGGGCAACGGGCGCTTGAACACGACCGCCACGCGGTCGAGCGCCCGGGTCGGTTGGGTCCCTCGCTCCGTCTCCTTGATCCTGCGGGCAATCGCGCGCAGTTCCTCCTCGCGGTCGCGCGCCGTGAAGTGCAGCCTGGCCAGGTCCCCGACCGGAGCGGTCAACCTGGGCGAGGTCGCGATCGCCTCGGCCTCGATCTCCTCGAGCTCGGGCACGAGGTCGCGCAGTCGTCCGTCCAGCCCCGCGGCCAGCTGGCGAGACGTGGCGACGATGTCGATCGCGCGAACGTCCGGAAGCCGGACCATCAGGTCGAAGTCCGCCGGGTACAGGCCGCCGGAGGGCTCGGCCGTCCGATCGCCCACGGTGATCACGATGTGGCTGAAGCCGGAAGTCGTCCCTGGTTCGAGCAGGCGTTGCCGCAGGCCGTGCTCGTCGAGGCCGCCGGAAGAGGCCAGGCGCGCTTCGAACGCACGAAACGCCGCGGCCAGGAACCGCGTCTGGCGCAGCAGGCGTTCGGCGCCGCGATCAACGTCGGCGCGTGGCTCGAGGTCGCCAACCACGACACGCTCGAACGCGTCGATGGTGCGCTGCTGCGAACGCAGCGCGTCGTAGAAGGCGAGCATCCCGGCGATCAGCCCCGGCCGCAGACGAAACGGCGGGACCGCGCCCGATTCGACCGCCTCGCGGGCGGCGGCGCCGAGCAGGACCTCGCGCTCGAGCGCGGACAGCCTTGGCTCAGCGAACCCGGCCCGCTCGTGCATCCGCTGGTACCAGTCATCTCGCGTCAGCAGCTCCGGGAACACGAGCGCCGCGTCCTGCCCGGGCGGCGTCCGTTCGAAGTGCAGGTTCTCGAGCGTCTGACGGAGGTGCTGGGCGGCGGCGCGTGTCGGCACGATGACGGCCCGCTGCCGCGTCCCGGCCAGGTCGCCGCCGCAGGCCAGCGACAGGAGCGCGCGGTGCAGCGAGGGCAGGCTGTCGGCCCGAACGAGCCTGGTCGTGCGAGGGGTGATCACCGGAGTTCCGGCGGCCGGGAGATGGCGTCGACCTGCTGCCTCGCCTGGGCGAGCATCAGGATGGAGCCGGCGGCAGCCGACGACGCGTCCCACGCGGCGGCCACGTCGGCTTGCATGGCGGCTCGTTCGCGCGTACGCATCGCCTGCTGCCCGAGGTCGGCGGCAGATTGCAGCGTGGCATGGGCCGGCGCCATGTCCGGGGGCGGAGCGATCATCACCAGCTGGCGCGACACCCGCTCGAAGCGCTGCATCAGGTCCGGGAGCGACGCCACGTCGGGACCGGCAAGCCCCTTGACGTCCTCGAGCTTCGACCGGAGGCTCGCCAACCGAGCGATCGGCCCGGACACCGCGTGGCGGTAGGCGCGAAACGCTCCGGCTTTGCCGGCCCACTGGTCGCGCATCAGGCGCAGTCGCCGCGCGGAGTCGAGCCGATCCTGGAGGAGCGCGAGGAGGCTCGCCACCTGATCCTTGCGCTTCTCGCCGAACGCCCGGTCGTTCTTCTGCAGTCTGGCGACGGCCTGCTCGACGCCGCGCACGTTGCCTTCGGCTGCCGCCGACGTGGCCTTCGCCGTCGCGGCTCGCGAGAGGTCGGCGTAGCGCCGCTCCACCTCGAGCTCGGCGTTCAACATCGCCTGCGCCGACGCGCGGGCCTGACGCGCCCAGATCCTGGGCAGGGACCGTGCCTTCTCGTCGATGACGCCGATGGCTGACCGCAGCAGCGTGATGCGCTCGGCCGGGACATCCGAGAGACGGGCGGCCAGCAGCACCTGGTCGATCGCCTGCGACGGCGTCGGGTCAAGCAGCAGCGGCATCGTCGGCGGCTCGATCATGGCGACCAGGCTGAACCCGAACTGTCGGACGCCGGTCGCGCCGCGCAGCTCGGAGATCGTGCCCTCGAGCAGCGAGAGCATGTCGTTGATGTCGTTCGATCGGTAGCCGTAGTGCTCCATCGGCCACGCGACGATGATCCGGCGTGTCTGCTCGGTAAGCTGAAGACGACGCCCGGGGTCTTTCGCGAGGGCGATCTCGCTGAGCGCTTGCGCCACTTCACCGGTGAGCACGGCGAAGTCGGCTTCGGCGCGGGTGGCGACGTACTGCGCGTAGCGCGTGGCGTCGGTGTACTCCTGCGTACTCTCCCAGTCCACCGCGGATGCCGGAAGGTTGACGAGCTGAAGGCGATCGCCCCGCGGCGAATCGAGCGGCATCGAGAAGACGATGCGGTCGCCCACGCGGGTGAACTCGCCGAAGGAAACCAACGCCGTGCCGTCGTTGAGGATGACGCGGAACAGCGGTTTCGCGGCGGCCGGCAGCTGCGCGGCGGCCAGACTGCCGGGGCCGATGGCCAGCAGCGCGGCGATGACCGCGAGAGAGAACCGGCGCCGGTTGTACATGGCACCTTCAGCGTACGGGGCCGGCCCGGCAGCCGTCAAGCCTTGCCAAACAATCGGTCCCCGAGACGCGCGTTGTGGAAAAGTTGTGCACGCCCCGTGCAAATCCTGTGGAGGCGACGCCAACGCCACACGACTTCGCGCGAGATCGTTCGAGGAGATGCGAATCGCGGCCTGTGGACGCGCGCTTCGTCGGCCCTTTCGCTTGACGCACGCGCGGAGCGGCTTAGAATAATAGGGTTCCTTCCGGGCCCTTCGCAGTAATCATCATGATGGTCGTTCGTCGTTTCAAGGAAAGCATCGGCGGTCGGGTGTACTACATCGAAGCGTCGATGGTGCGCGATGACCGGTGGCGAGCGCAGATCGCGCGCCTGCCCGGGATGCCCACTTCCCTCATGCCCTTCTACGGCCCCACGCCGGACGAAGCGGCCCGCCTGTTGTTCGACTGGCTGACCCGCGCGCACCGCGCCACCTCCGGCACGGCCTGATCCCTCGCGCCCCGATTCGGTATTGACCTTATGACCAGACGTCTCATCGGCCGGTCCTGTGCCTTCGCCCTCGTCGCGCTCACGCTCCACGCTGTCGTCTCGATCGCAGCGGACCTGCCTCGTGTGCGCCTCGTCGCCACGGGCGGAACGATTTCGAACAGGGCCGGCAGCCGGTTGACGGCCGACGAGTTGCTGCTGGCGGTTCCCTCGCTGTCGCGCTACGTGCGCGCCGAGGCCGAGCAGTTCGCGAACGTGGCGAGCAGCCAGGTCACCCTTGACCAGTGGCTACAGCTGGCGCGTCACATCAATGACCTCTACCAGAAAGACCCGGCTCTGTCTGGCATCGTCGTCACCAGCGGCACGGACACGCTGGAGGAACTGGCGTACTTTCTCGACCTCACCGTCCGCGACGTGCGCCCGGTCGTGGTGGTCGGGTCGATGCGCAACCCGAGCACCCTCGGCTACGAAGGCGCCGCCAACCTGCTCGAGGGCTTCCGCGTGGCGGCCGAACCCGCGGCGCGCAACAAAGGCGTGCTGGTCGTTCTGAACGACGAGATCAACTCGGCGCGCGAGGTGACGAAGACCGACGCGCTCCGGCTGCACACCTTCCAGAGCCGCGGCTACGGCGTGCTGGGTGTGGTCGATCCGGACCGGGTGGTGTTCTACCGCGACGTGGTGAAGCGGCACACGGCAAAGAGTGAGTTCGATCTGGCTGGCGTCACCACGCTGCCGCGGGTGGACATCATCCTGGTCTACCAGGGCGCGACCAGCGATCTCGTCAAGTGTGCGGCGGACGCGGGCGCGAAGGGCATCGTGCTTGCGGCAGCCGGTGCGGGCGCGACGGCGCCGGGCCAGTCGGAGGGCATCGACTACGCCGCCTCGAAGGGTGTGTTCATCGTCACCACGACCCGCACCGGCAGCGGGAGGATCGCGGCGGACCGCGCGCAACCGGCCAGCATGGCGGCCGAGGACGCACCGGCGGCGGTGCTCCAGCGGCGGCAGCGCAACTCCTCGTCTATCGCCGGCGAGGACCTGACGCCGCTCAAGGCGCGCGTCCTGCTGATGGTCGCGCTGACCAAGACGCAGGACCCAGCGACGATTCAGCGATTCTTCACGGAGTACTGACGATGGTCAGTCGGAGCTGCCTGCCACGCCGAAGTCGTGCGAGCGACGGAGGCGGGACGACGAAGGGTCGAGACTGACGATGAGGGGTCGGGGCTGGCGATGAAGGGTCGGGGCTGGCGATGAAGGGTCGGGGCTGACGATGAGGGGTCGGGGCTGACGATGAGGGGTCGGATCGGCTTTGACGGACGGCCATATCTTGGGCTAGCATTGGAAGTTCTCGCCCCGCGTGGGCCTGTAGCGCAGTTGGGAGCGCGCCTGAATGGCATTCAGGAGGTCACCGGTTCGATCCCGGTCAGGTCCACCAAATTCCAAACAAATAGGGTCCGTATAGGGTCCACCCGGCTGCCCGCTTGCGGGA
>JADGOB010000294.1 GCA_017883185.1 Acidobacteriota bacterium | reverse complement strand
GGGAATTGCGGCCGACCCTTCGTAGCGGAGACGTAAGCGGCGGGAGCACGCAGCGCGTGCCCCCGCCACTCCCCTATCGCAACGTCCTACCCTACCAGGACACGCGGAATGCGAGCTGCATCGTGCGGCTCTGGTCAACCGCGCCGGTGATCTGGTAGTTGTCCGACACGGCGTAGCCGCCCGTCGCTGCCGGTGAGTTGCCGGGGTTCAGCGGATTGAAGTTCACGTTGTTGAACAGGTTGAACACCATCGCCTCGAAGCGGAAGGTCACCTGGCGGACGATCTGCACTTCCTTGACGAGGCTCATGTCGAACCGGACCACCTTCGGCCCGGTGACGATCAGGGAGCGGGCTCCGCAGTCGCCGTAGGAGTTCGACGCCGTCTCCAGGCAGGTCGGCCCAGTGGCCGGCGCGAAGTAGCGCCCCGTCGGCGGGCCCAGACTGCTGTAGCCGGTTGCGTTCACGCTGAACGCCTTGATCGTGTTGTCGATGATGTCCTGCGGCAGCATGTAGACCAGCGTGCGGTACTGGTTGGCCGGGTCGGTCACCATGCGCGTCTGGAACAGGCCCGGCAGATCCGCCGCCGTCATCCCGACCGGATTGACGTTGCCGAAATCGATCATGCGGCCGCTCTGGACCCGCGCGATCCCGCTGACGCTCCAGCCCCCGACCAGGCGCTGCAGGCCTCGGCCGATGTTGCCGGCAAACGGCTTGCCCTGACCGAACGGCAGCTCGTACACCGCATTGGCGACGAAGATTTGGCGCACGTTGCCCGTCGCGTTCCCGCCGGCATTTGTGTAGTTCAACGTGTAGTTCTGCTCGAGTTCGGTCCAGGGCCGCTGGAACGAGTAGAACTGGGTCTGGTAGCCCCTACCATAGCTGTAGTTCGCCGACGCCTGGAGCCCCTGGGCGAACCGGCGGGTCAACACGAGCTGGAGGCCGTTGTACCGCGTGTCCGGCCCGTTGGTCTGGACGTAGGCGCTGCTGGCGTCAGGGTTGGCGACGAAGAAGTTCGTCGGCAGGCCGGCCTTGATCGCGTTGGCGACGTAGGTGGAGTTGCCGCGAAGGTTGGTCGCCGCCGAGAGCACGTTCGGGTTCAGCGGGTACATGTAGGTGAGCAGCGTCGTGTTGGTCCAGCCGGTCCCCGAGTAGCTCGCCGTGCTGGTGGACGCGGCCGACCCGTTCAGGTAGGCCAGGAAGGTCGGCAGCGGGCTGGTGCCCGCGGCGCCGGTGTAGGCAAACGTGTTCCCCTTGCCGGCCACGATGTTCGCCTGCAGGTTCGCCTGCGCCACCCGGAATTCCTTGGCGAAGCCGTTGGTGTTGACGTTGATCTCGTTGTAGTTGAGATACCCCTGCAAGGTACCGTTCGTCCACGCCCCGTAACTGTTCGTGTGGACGTACCGTGCCTCGACCATCATGGTCTTGCTGATCGCGCGCTGCATCCCCACCGTGAACGACGTGGAACGCGGCACCTGGATGTTCGGGTCGAAGGCGTAGAGGCTCGTGCCCGCCGACGGCACCGCCATCGGGTAGGTCCGCGTCAGGCTGATGCCCGGCGCGCTGAGGTCGCTGCTTCCGAGCAACACCGGCAGCGTGCCGAGGTTGCCGTTGGTCAGGTTGCGGGTGGCGTCGATCGAGACGCCAGGATTGCTGCCGAAGACCCCCGTGAAGTCGCTCGTGCCCGGGCGCTGGAAGGCCACGCTGTAGCCGCCGCGGATGACCGAGTCACCCGGCGAACCCAGGATCTTGTGCAGGAAACCCTTGTCGCTGCCCACGGTCCAGGCCACGCCGATGCTGGGCGCCAGGTTGTTCTTGTCCGTGTTGTAGGCGTGCGTGTCCGCAGTCAGCATGGTGAGCGCGGGCGTTGTGCCCTGAATCACCCCGGGCTGGAACATGTTGCCGAGCCCCGTGACGGTGGAGCCGGGCGTGAAGTTGCTGCCGACGCCCGTGACCCCCATGATCGCCGCCATGTCGGCGTTCGAGTAGCTGTTGTTGACCGCGTAGAACGGCATCTGCAGCGCGTAGCGGAGGCCGGCGTTCACGGTGAGGTTCGGCTTGACGCGCCACGAATCCTGCACGAAGAAATTGAACTCGTTCTGGCGCCCCTCCTGCATGCTCGCCCCGAGGATGGTGTAGGTGGTGCCGTCCGCGCCGATGCGCGCGTTGCGGCCGATGGCGGTGATGCGGCCGGTCAGCACGGAGTAGAGACTGCGGGCGTTGGTCAGATCGGTGCTCGACGCGCCCGGGAAGTTGGCGGTCGTGAACATCGCGTCGGCCGGATCGCCGGTCGCGATGCCGAAGGTGATCGTCGGCACGTACTGCTGATTGGCGAGCCACACTTTCCCCTGTGTGTACGACCCGCCGAAGGTGATGCTGTGCTTCCCCTTGAGCCAGCTCACCGTGTCTTCGACCACCCGGGTGCTCCCCTCACGCGAGCTGTTGGTCGACGTGGAGTACGGGTTGGCGATGCTCTTGAACGCGCTCATGCCCAGGGCGTAACCACCCTGGTCGGTGAACATGCTCGGGTTGTCCGAGGGGAAGAACTTCGTCGCGCCGCCGGTCGCGCCCACCCGCACCTCGTTGACGAGGTTGGCAGTCAGCGTCGACCGCACCGACGCCTGACCGGAGTACCGGACCGAATCCTGGGTCCCGCGGTTCGCGAAGCCGGGGTACTGGACGTAGTACCCGTTGGTGGTGTCCGGATCCGAGATGAGGTGGTTGTAGGTCGTCGTGAACGAGACGCGGTGCTTGGAGGTCGCGTTCCAGTCGAGTCGGACCGTCGGGTACTTCGTGGTGCCCGCGGTCGGCAACTGCCACGACAACTGCTGCGTCAGCGGGTCGGTCGTCGCGTTCAGCGTCCCCTGCGCCATCGACGCGCGCTCGGCCGCCAGCGTCTTCGCGATCAGCGGGCTGATCGTCGACGTGTACCCCTTGCTCGCGGCCAGCGTCATCAGGTTGATCGTGCCCCCGGAATACTGGAACATCCCCTGCTCGGAGAGCGGGCTCATGACCGTGGGGGTGAGCGTGAGGGTGCTGGGCGAGCTGATCCACTCGTAGTTGACGAAGAAGAACGCCTTGTCCTTCCAGATCGGCCCGCCGATGCGGAAGCCCGGCTGGTCGTTGTGCTGCGCCGGCTTGGCCGTCGGTTTGCCCGTGGCGTCCACGTTGCGGTGGGTGTTGAACCAGGTGTTCGAGTTGTACTTATCGTCCTGGAGGTAGTAGTAGCCGCTTCCCTTGAACTGGTTCGTCCCCGAGCGGGTGACGAAGCGCACCTGCACGCCGCCCTGGCTGGCGTCGCCGGAGCTGTTGCCCGCCGATCCGACGGAGATTTCCTCGACGGCGTCGAGCCGCGGGCTGACGCGCGTGAACATCCCGTCCCACGACTTCGCGTAATTGTCCTGGATGTTCATGCCGTCGAGCGTGATGTTGACGACGCTCTGCGGCAGGCCGTTCACCGTCGCGCCGCGCGAACTGCCGCCGGTCTGGGCCACGCCAGGCAGCTGGGTAACGAAGTCGAACGCACCGCGTCCGGGCAGCGGCAGGTTCGTGATCTGGTTCGCGCTGATCGTCGACGACACCGCCGAGGTCTGCGTCTGCACCATCTGGGCCGCCGCCTCCACCACCACGGTCTCCTCGAGCTTGCCGAGCTCGAGCACCGCCTTGACGGACGCCGGCACCGCGACGTTGATGACGACGTTGTTCAGGACGGCCGTCTTGAAGCCCATGAGCGACACGGTCACCGTGTAGGCCCCGGGTTCAATCGCCGGAATCGTGAA
>JADGOB010000111.1 GCA_017883185.1 Acidobacteriota bacterium | reverse complement strand
GAAGGCGACAATACGAGTGAGCGGGCCAGACGGCCCGCGCACTCCGGAGAGATTCGCGTACTGACCGGGGCCGCCAACGAAGGCAATCGTCGCCCCGGCGTCACGCACGATGTGCTCGGCCTGGTCGGGGGTGTTGGTGGCGTAGATCGGAACGGTCACGGCGCCGGCCGCCATAACCGCGAGGTCCGCGATTGACCACCACGGCGTGTTCGGCCCGAAGAGCGCCACCCGGTCGCCGGGGGCCACCCCGGTGTCGATCAACCAGGAGGCGATGGCGTCGATCTTCCGACCCATCTCCCCGTAGGTGATGCCCTGCCACTCGGCGCCGACTTTGTGCCGCATCGCCACGCCGTTGGGAGTGGCGGCAATCTGCCGGCGAATCAACTTCACCAAGTGGTCGTAGGTCACGGTCGTCGTCCCCGGTTCACGAGCGGGTCAATTGTAGCCGAATCCGGTCGGTATTACTCAACGGTCGCGCGCGCCCCCGCCCGTCCCGCCGGCCAATGGACGGGGTCGGATTCGCTCCGGGCGGGGGGGTGGGTGGCGCGCATCACGCGCAAATAGGGGACTACGACATCCTGGCCCAGCGGATGAGCGTGCCGAACGACGGCGGCTTGCCGTACATCAGCATCCCCACGCGGAAGACCTTGGCCGCGAACCACAACGAGGCGTAGGCGCCGGCGGCCCCGACGGCGATCGACAGCCAGGCCTGCCACATCGGCGGCGGCGATTGGGACGTCATCCTCAGCAGCATGACGAAGTTGCCGAGAGGCGGCACGAAGGAGAGGACGATCGCGAGCATCGAGTTGGGCTCGCGGCTGATCGGCAGCCACAGGATCCAGGGGATCATCAGGACCATCATGATCGGCATCTGCAGCGACTGCGCCTCGCGCATCTCGTTGACCGCCGATCCGACCGCCGCCATGAGCGAGGCGAACGTGAAGTACGCCAGCACGTAGAAGATCAACAGGAACACGAGCAGGAGCGGATCGATCAGGCCGAGCGTGGCGAACGACACCAGCGCGATCACGCCAAGGCCCGCGTAGAGCGCCAGCACGAGCAACCCCACCGCCATCTGCCCCAGGATCTTGCCCGTCATCAGCTCCATCGCCGAGACCGCGGACAGCAGGACCTCGACGACGCGGTTCGATTTCTCCTCGACCGTCGATGTCAACAGGTACTGGCCGCTCGTCAGGACCGACATCAGGAGCAGGATCATGAACGCCATGGGCAGCAGCATGTTGAGTACGCTGTTGGTCGTGCGTTCCCCCTCGGCCGTCACCGTGCGCGATCCTGGCCGCTGGACCGACGTCAGGTTCCTGATCCGCACGGGATCGAGGCCCGATTCCCGCAGCCGGGCCGCGACGATCGCGTCGCGCATCCCCGAATGGAGGTCGTCCACGAGGCGGTCGTCCAGCTTGTTCCGGACGAACAACTCGTAGCTGCCGAACGTGTCGGTGCCCTCGGCCGGTCGCACGGCATCCGGCTGCACGACGATGACCGCGAGTCGCGGGGCCGGCCCGCTCCCGGGTTTTGGCAGCGCCATCTTCAGGGCCTCTTTCTCCGGCTCCACCCTCGTTCCGCCCGGCAACGGCAGCACCTGCAACCTGGGCACCTCGCCGAGCGCGGTGTCGATCGACTGCCTGATCGCAGCCTCGCCGCTCGGTAAAGCCGCCGCCTGGCGACGGAACACCGACGGTGCCGCGTTCTCGATATCCCGTTTCGTCTTCTCCCGCCGCTCGGCGAAGCGCTCGGGCGTGAGATGCGCCGCCAGCGGCTCGGCGACCACACCGGTCGGGTCGATGATGACAACCTGCCCTTCGACCTTCGGCGGCGCCTTCGTCAGGTAGCGCGGCATCAGGAAGAAGACCAGGCCGAGCAGCAGCGGCGTGACGAGAATGCCGAAGACGAATCCCTTGGTGGTGACCGTGGACGTGAACTCGCGCCCCGCGACGTAGAGCATCTTCTTCATCGCCGCCCCTCCTGCCCGCCGTCCCGCAGCGCCGCCCGCAGCCGCGCATCGTCATCCAAAGCCGTCGACGCGTCTCCCGACACGATGCTGACGAACACGTCCTCCAGCGTGGGCCGGCGGATCTCCACCCGCGACGGCGTCACCGCCATGACCAGCGCCGGAATGACGCTTGCGGCATGCGCCTGCCCGTCGAGCGCTACGTCCCAGGCCGAGCCGTCCGGCGTGACCGCGCGGACGCCCGGGACGGCACGGAGTTTCGCGATGTCGCTGTCGGGATCGAGCGGCACGAAGAGGATCCGGTGCGGGTCGAACGTCTCCCGAATACCCGCCATGGTTTGATCCAGCACCTTCTCGCCGCGGTGAATCATGACGACGTGATCGCACAACTGCTCGGCGTGCGTCATGATGTGTGTCGAGAAGAGGACCGTGGCGCCGCGGCGGTGCTCTTCCAGGACGAGGTCGCGCATCAACCGCTGGTTTACGGGGTCCAACCCGCCGAACGGCTCGTCGAGGATCAGCAGGTCGGGGCGATGGATGACCGCGGCCACGAACTGCACCTTCTGCTGCATCCCCTTCGACAGGTCCTCGCACCGCTTCTGCTCGCAGTCGGCCAGGTCCACGCGACCCAGCCACTCCTTGACGCGCTGGCTCACGTTCCCGTCGAGGCCCTTCAGGCGCGCCATGTAGACGAGGAACTCGCCCACACGCATCTTCTTGTAGAGACCCCGCTCCTCGGGCAGGTAGCCGATCCGGTCCTTCGCCTCGAGCGCCGACGGGCGGCCGAGCACGGTCAGTTCCCCATGGTCCGGAAAGAGGATCGACAGGATCATCCGGATCATCGTCGTCTTGCCGGCGCCGTTGGGACCAATGACCCCGTAGAGTGCCCCCTCGGGCACGGTCAGGTCGAGGTCGCGAACGGCGACCGTCTCACCAAAGGTCTTCTTCAGGTTCTTCAAAACGATGGCATAGCCCATGAGGCACTCCGGACAGGGTCGCGTTGAATGCCCTTCAACGGGATTCGCGAGTCGGCGATCAGGATGGAGGATGATACACCCAGCGCAACGTGCCATTCGACCGACGGCGTGGCACGCTACTGCACCCCCCGCAGCACCTCGACCTGCACGCCGACGCGACCCAGCCCGGCATAGGGCCGGATCGAGAACGCACGCGAGCGCTCCCGCCCGCCCAGGCGCTCCGTCGTCCTGATGCCTGCGCGCCCGCAGATGACGCCGATGGCCGCACCGGCGACCACGTCGCTCGGCCAGTGCTGGCCTTGTTCGATGCGCGAGAGGGCCACGAGACCGGCGAGGCCGTAGAACGGCGCTCCCCACTTCCACCCATAGTAGTGCGAGACGACCGTGGCGAGCGTGAAGGTGCCAGCCGAATGCCCGGAGGGGAACGACCACCGGTCCGACCGATCCGGCCGCTGGCGCCCGACGGCCAACTTCGTCGTCTGGACGATGACGGTCTCGAGGATGACCGCCTGGTCGAACGCGAACGCGAGCCCCCGAAATCGCCGGCTGGTCGTGAAACGCGAGGCGATCGCCAGGCCGCCGGTCGTGGCGATCATCGCAACCGTCCCGCCCGCCACGTTGCCCGCCTCGCCAAACGAGTTGGATGTATCACGAATCCGGGCACTGATGTCCAGGTCGAACGGCCCGATGGCGGCCGCGCCAACGGCCCCGACCATGAGCGGCGCCAACGAGTCAGGCGTGAACAGGCTGCGGCCGAATGTCCTGAGCAGCCCGCGCCCGAATTCACGGAACGACGGTGGCTCGGGCGGTTCAACCGGCGCGTGGGTGTCGGCTCGGGCAACCGTTGCCGGTGTCTCGCCGCCCGGCCGCACCGGCTGACCCCGTTCGACCTGAGCGAAGGACGGCACCTGGCCGGCTACGCTCAAGACCAGGAGCACCACCAGGGAACAGCCGGCCTGTCGACGACCATCCATTCTCATACCCCAGCCATAGTCGCAGCCCGCGGCAACAGCACCGTGAACGTCGAGCCCTTCCCTACGGTGCTCTCGACAAGGACGCACCCGCCCATGTCGGTGACGATGCCGTGGACGAGGGCCGGCCTGTGCCCCTCTTGAAGACCAGGCTGCAGCACGTGAGGGCGCCCTCGGCCTTCGCCAACTCGGACAGATCAACGGGCACGACGCGCAACCCGCGGCGCTCCAACAGCGCGCGGGTCCGAGGATACGCCGGACTATAGAGGATCCGGTCGCCGAGCAGGAGCGCATTTGCCGCAAAAGGCTCGCCGGGATCGACGACAACGGGGTCGAGCGACGCGAAGACCAGGGCGTCAACCCACGCGGGGTTGACGAGCACCGCCGCAGGCGAGACCAGCGTGGCCGCCGATTTCAAGTGCAGGCAGCCGTTCACCTGGACGGGCCGGACCTCGTACCCGTACGGTGAAAGCCGCTCCTCGAGCTGCCGGGCTCCCTCGACGTTCGACCGCGCGCCCACACCGACGTAGACGGTTCGTCCCGCGACCAGCACATCGCCGCCGTCGAGCGTTCCCGGAGCGTCGATCGTCTCCACCCGTCGAAACGCCCGGAGGGCGGCCGCAACGGCCGCCGTTTCCGGTCGCCGCGAGGCGGCACCTGGCCGGGTTACGACCGCGACTTCGTCGCACACGACGGCAGTGTCCTCGATGAACACCGAGTCGGGGAGATCAGGTTCTGGCGCGGCGTGCGCGATGGAACAGCCCGCCTCTCGCAGCGCCGCCTCGTACTGTTCGTGCTGGCGCACCGCGAGCGCCACGTCAATTGGGGCGCGCGATACGTGCGTCAGCTCGCAGCGGTTGATGGAGGGCGCAACCGCCCTCGTGAGAGCAATCAGCATGAAGATGTCTACTTGCCCGCATTCCGGACGAAGCGATCGAGGAACTGCTCCATCCGGTCGAACGTGTACAGCCAGCGCTTGTGAATCAGCGACTCGTGCACATCGTCGGGGAATACGATCAGCTCGTGGTAGATGTTGCGCGCGCGCAGCAACTGCACCAGGCCGGTCGTCTGCGTGAAGGCCACGTTGCGATCGTCGTCGCCGTGAACGAGCAGCACGGGCGATTTCCACGTGTCGATGGCCGAGACCGACGAGGACTTGTAGGCGACGCTCTCGGGATCCAGCGTGTTCGTGTAGAGATGCACGCCCGCGAAATCGACGCCGGCCACGAAGATGTCCGAGTTGCGGGCAAGCGCCTGCGATGTCAGGAGGCCGCCGTAGGACAGGCCCCATATTCCAACGCGCTTCGGGTCGACGTCGGCGCGGCCCTGCAGGTACTTCGCGCCGGCCACCACGTCCTGGTACTCCGAGTTGCCCCGCTGCCCGGTGTTCGCCGCCGTGCGGAACGCCTTGCCGTAGCCGACGCCGCTCCGGTAGTTGACCGAGAGCACCACGTAGCCCTGCGCCGTCAGCCACTGATTCATCGCGTAGGCCATGTGGTAGAACCACATGTAGTGATAACCGAGCAGCATCTGGCGCACGGGGCCGCCGTGCACGAAGATCAGCGCCGGCCGTCGTTCACCCGGCTTGATGTCCTTCGGCAGGAACAGCTGGTTGTGAATGTCGAGACCGTCGGCCGCCTTCGTCATCACGTTCTCGGGGACGACGAGCTGCGCGAGGGGGTACTCCTTCGGCAATGTCGGGTAGACGATCTTCGGCGTCCCGCCGGCGGCCGGCACCAGGCCGATCGACTGCGGACGCCTGGCATCCGCGCTCAGCATCGCCACGTGCTTGCCTGATGCGAGCGGCACCGGGTAGGTCTCGATGCCGTCGCCCTTCGTCAACTGTACCGGCTCGCCGCCCGACGAGGGGACCTTCCAGACGTGCCGCCGCTCGATGTCACCCAGGTTGTTGCAGTAGAAGAGCGTGCGGCCGTCGGGGGAGAGGGAGGTGAACGCCGCGCTCTCGATGAACCCGTCGTTGGGGGTGATCGCGAGAGGCGCGGAGGTCTTGCCGTCCACCGGCACCGCGTAGAAGCGCAGCCACTCTTCGGGATCCGCCGTGAGCAGCACCGCGTCCCCGGCCCATTGAATCCCGTTCACGGTGCCGAAGATCTTGTCGTCAGGCGCGTTGTGCCAGAACTCGTGCGCCTCACCCGTCGTCACGTCCGCGATCCAGAACGAGAGCCGGTAGCCGCCGGGGAAGCTGGATGAGTAGAGGCCCGGCACCTGCGCGAGCGGCCCGGCCGGTGTGGCTCCGCGCTCCCCGCCCCGTTGACCGCCCGCCGCCGCCGCGATGCCTCCTCGTTGTCCTGCGCTCTGCCCGCGCGCGCCTGCCTGTGCGGCGTTGAATGCCGGCCCTGGAGGATTGCCGATCCCGCCCGTCCCCGCCTGCGCCTGCTGTCCGAACGGCAGGCCCGGACGCCGGATGAACGCGATCCGCTTGCTGTCGGCCGCCCAGGTCGGGCTGGTGTCGCGGTCGACGCCGGGCGAGAGGAAGGTGACGGTGCGCTTGCGGACGTGGTAGATGCCGATGAAGCTGTGGTCGGAACGATCGCTGACAAACGCCACCTTCGTCCCGTCGGGCGACCACCGCGGGTTGCTGTTGTTGCCGAGCGCCTTGATCAGCGGTTTCTCGCCCTTCTCAACCGGCGTCGCTGCCGCTCCGCGGTTCACGGCGTACGCGTAGATCTGGCCGTCCCTCACGAAGGCGACGAAGCGCCCGTCAGGCGACAGAACCGGATTGGTCACCTCGCCGAGCTTCCACGCCGGGCCGCCGACGGTCCGCACCGCCCAGACTATCCGCTCTGGACCGTTGGGATCGCTGGTCGGATTGGCCGCCCATCCGTCCCGATTCAGTGTGTGGCCGCGCACGAACACCACCACCGAGCCGTCATCCGAAATCGAGGGGTCCGAGACATCCACGCCGTTGTCCTCGAGGAACGAGGTCAGGCGGACGGGGCGGAAGTCGGGGGCCGCAGCCGTGTAGACGTTGCGCTTGCCAGCCTCCAGCACGACCCACGCGAGCCGGTCGGCCTTCTTCGCCGAGACCAGCGCCGAGGGATAGCCAGGGCTCAGGAACTGCGCCATCGTCGGCGGCTTCTGCGCCAGAGCGATGGGCGCGAGGATCAGGCTGGCGACGACCGCGATGATCGCGGGCAGCAGTCGGTGAAATCGCGACACGTGCTCCTCCAGGGAAAAGGGACCCCATGTGCCGGGGTGCGGAGAGGGTAGCACCACGTGCGGTCGAGGACAAACGGTCGTTGGGGCGCCAGGGCGGTCGTCAAGGCGATCGATCGTTGGGGCAACGTTGACCTCCGTCGCCGGCCGCAACGCCCGGGTCCGCGATCGGGAGCGACCTCGGCGACCAGCACCGAGGCAGCCGCGCCGCCGGTCACGCCAAGAGAGGCCGGGGGCGTCTTGCCATTCATGACGTGAATGATTATCATTCATGGCGTGAATAACCTACAACGGCTCGCCAGCGCCGCCCTGAACCGTGCGGCTGCCGTGATGCCGGTGGTGGCCGTCACGGGACCGCGTCAGGTGGGCAAGAGCACGTTCGTGCGAGACCTGCGGCCATCCGGCGACCGCCGCTACTTCACGCTCGACGATCTCGACGTCCTCGGGCAGGCGCGAACCGACCCGGACGCGCTCGTCAACCGCGCGCCCCGGATCACGCTGGACGAGGTGCAGCGCGCCCCGGACCTCCTGCTTGCGGTGAAACGGAAGGTGGACCGGCAGCGTCGTCCCGGGCAGACGTTTCTCACCGGATCGGCGAACCTCCTGCTGCACCGCCATGTGTCGGAGTCTCTGGCTGGCCGGGCCGCGCATCTCACCCTCTGGCCGATGACCCGGCGCGAGCAACTCGGCCTGGCACGCGCGGGGATCTGGAGCGAACTGTTCGAGACCAAGGACCGCGACTGGCCGGATCTCGTGGCCAGCCAGGACGTGCCGCAGGAGGACTGGCGGCGGCTGGCGCGCCGTGGCGGCTATCCGGTGCCCGCGGTCCACCTGCACGACGACCGATCCCGGATCGTCTGGTTCTCGGGCTACACGCGCACCTATCTCGAACGGGACCTCCAGGAGTTGTCGTCGATTGCGGGGATCCCCGACCTGAGGCGGCTGATGCGCGCGCTCTGCCTGCGGATGGGACAACTGCTCAACCAGAGCGAAATTGGCCGCGACCTCGCGATGCCGCAGCCGACGATCCACCGCTGGTTGAACTTGTTCGAGACGTCGTATCAACTGGTGAGGCTGCCAGCCTACGCGGTGAACCGCACGAAGCGGCTGATCAAGAGCCCGAAGGTCTACTGGGGCGACACGGGACTGGCTCTGCACCTCGCTGGCGACATCGAGCCAGGCGGCTCGGCTCTCGAGAACCTCGTCCTCACGGATCTGCTGGCCTGGCGTGACGCCTCCCCGTCGGGCGCCGACGTGATGTACTGGCGTGCGACGACGGGAGAGGAAGTCGACTTCGTGATCGAATCGGGCGGAACACTCCTGCCGATCGAGGTCAAGGCGACCTCGCGACCCCGCGTGCGCGACGGCGCCCACATTCAGACCTTCCGTCGCGAGTACGGTCGGGCCGCCCGGGCAGGCCTCGTCCTGCACACCGGGTCCCAGATCGAATGGCTCGCGCCCGACGTGCTGGCCGCGCCGTGGTGGCGTGTGCTCTGAGTTCTCCAGCGCGGTGTCGAGCACCGACGAGGTAACGATCTGATCACCGCGTTCGCACCCGGACGACGCTGCGTAGCGAAGGTCCTGGCGGAGAATGTCGAGGTGCACGGCCGCCGCGCTGCCAAGCGTCTCGAGGACCGTCTCGATCCAGAGCCAGACACCAAGGCCAACCCTGATGTGTTGTGGCGTCGCATGCGAAAGACGGCCGCGAGTTCATCGCTGTACTCTGCGCGGAACGACGCCGGGAACAGGTGCAGGAGCGCGCGGTACGCGGTCATCATAGCGCGATCTTCACGACCACCTTCCGGACCTCGCCGGGGACGCCTGCGTCGATGCCGGGCATGTGGGCGTCGCCGGGCCACAGGATGATGAACTGCCCGGCAGACAGCGTGAGGAAGTCCCCGGGTCCCGACAGCCAGGTGATGTCTTTCTCGGGGTCGTACTCCCCGGCCTGCAAGCGGTCGAGCGGCGAGCAGCCGATTCGCTCCACGCCCGACACGACGAACTGGAGGTCGAGGTAGCGCCGATGCGCTTCCCATTTGCCCTGGGATGGAGGCTTGGGCACGTAGTCGCTGACCAACACGAATAGCGCCTGGCCGTCCAGTTCGTGCCTCCCGGTTGTCAGGCCCTTCAGATCCGTCTCGGCCAGGAACTGCAGGCCGCGCGCGATGCGCGGGCCGAGGGCTGCGTAGATGCTGGCGTTGGCCAGCACATCAGTCACCATGTTGTTCCTCTCCTCATCTCTCCCATTTCGCGGCGAGCGCCGCGTAGAACTCTTTCAACACCGCGAACGCCTTCTTCCGCTCTCCGCGGTCCGACACCAGTCCCTTGCGGTTGTAGTTGTCCTGGATTCCCGGCAACACCCGCCTGGGCGAGCGGAAGTCGTTGAGGATCCACGGGCTCGTGCCGCGGAGGAAATCGATTTTCTGCAGCATCACGATCTGGTGACGGTAGATGTTCTCCTGGTATTCCTCGGTCCAGCGCGCGTCGGCGCTGCCGTGCAGGCCCGCGCGGGCATCCCCGCCAAACTCGCTCATCACGAGCGGCTTGTCGTAGACGGTCTTCCAGGAAATCGCGTCGGCGTCCTCGGGGGTCCGCTCGTACCAGCCGACGTACTCGTTGCACCCGAGGACGTCCAGTTCCTTGCCGAGCGGGTCGTCGATCATCTTCACGTTCGGCTCGGCGTAGTGCGTTTCGAGCGCTGCGGTCACCGGCCGGCTCTGATCGAGCTGATGCGCGGTCTTCACCAGCTCGGTCATGAACGTCAGGCGAGCGGGGATCACCGGCGTCTCGTTGCCCACAGACCACAGCACCACCGACGCGCGGTTCTTGTCGCGCCGGATCATCTCGGCCAGTTGTCGCTTCGCGTTGGCGAGCGTCGCCGGGTTCTCCCAGTCAATCGTCCAGTAGACGGGGATCTCGGACCAGAGGAAGAGCCCCGTTCGATCGGCGACGCGCGACATGTTGCGGTTGTGCGGGTAGTGCGCGAGCCGCGCGAAATTTCCGTTCAGCTCCTTCACCCACCCGAGCAGCGTTGTCGCGTCGGCCTCGCTGTGCGCGCGGCCGGGCCGCGCGGGCGCCTCCTCGTGCATGCAGATGCCGCGCAGGAAGACCGACGTGCCGTTCACGAGGATGTCGCGCCCCCGCACCTCGATCGTGCGGAAGCCAATCGTGTCGCGAACCACCTCGCCGCCGGCCTCCAGTTCCACGTCGTACAACTTCGGCTGCCCGGGCGACCACAACTTCAGCCCCGGCGCCGTGAAGTGAATCGCGCCACGCCCGCCCGCGTCAGGCTGCACCTTCTGCTCGAGCTTCAACTCGGGAATGCGGACGGTGACCGGGAGAGTTCCGCCGCTCACCTGCACCCAGCCATCGACGACGCCGCTGGCGCCCTTCGGGGCCTGGAGGAAGTAGTCCTCGAGAAAGGCGTTCGGCACTTCGACCAGCTCCACGTCACGCGTCAGGCCGCCGTAGTTCCACCAGTCGGTCATGTCGGTGGGCACCGCATCGCGCCGCCGCTGGTTGTTCACGTAGATGACGACGAAGTTGTCGCCGTCCTTCACCTGGCTGGTCACCTCGCAGTTGAAGGAGGTGAATCCGCCCTCGTGCTCGCACGCCGGCGCGCCGTTCACGTAGAGTCGCGACAGGTAGTTCGCCGCGCCGACGTACAGGAACACGCGCGAACCCGCGGGTTTGCGGTAGGTGAAGGCGCGCTGGTACCAGACTGTGCCTTCGTAGTAGAACAGCTCCTTCTTCTGGCTGTTCCAGTCGCCCGGCACCTGGATCGTGTCCGACTTGTCGAAGTCGTACTCCACCAGGTCACGCGGAGTCTTCGGCTTCTCATTCTGGAAGAAGCCGTCCTTGCGCGGCTGGTGGCGGTAATCGTAGTAGCCGTTGTCGTAGGGATCGACGATGTAGTGCCACGTGCCGTTGAGGCTGATGGTCTTGCGATGCTCGACGTTTGCGATCAGGCCCGACGGCTGGGACATTGTCGGCGTGTCCGCCGCGCGACCGGCGGAGGACAGGAAGACCGGCACGGCGAGAAGGACAAGTGCGAACATGCGACGCATATGCTTCCTCCAGCCTCTAGACCCGAGGCTCACTTGAGTTGACGCTCCGGGCGGGTCCTGTCACCGGGATCCCCCAGCCGTCCTCGCGCGAAGTGCGCAGGTCACGGGAGACGCGCTCCGGGCGGCTGGGGGGGGGCCGCCCGGCGCCACCCGCCATTTTGGGGCATCACAATGGGCCAAACAGTTCTTCTTCAACTCAAGTGAGCCCCGAGATAGTCACGTCATCGGGCCCGGACGACGATGGCATCGCTGACCTTGCGCGGGCCGGTGGCGTCCGACGGGTGATTGACCACCACGCCCCGCACCACCATCGTCGTCGATCCTCCGCCATCGAGATTGAGCGCGTCAACGAGACCGACACGCGTGACGAGATTCTGCAGTTCCGCGAAGCTCATGCCGAGGCTGAGCGCCTTGTCGCGGCCATCCACGGCGATCAGCCAGATGCGCCCGTCGCCCGAAGTGCCGATCACCGTGCGTGGGTGACGCTCGGTGGCGTTGATGGCGGCCGTCGCCTCGGATCGACGCGCCATGTCCGGCACGGTCTCCAACCCGAGCACCGTGTCTTGCGCGAGGACCAGCCTGAGATCCACGCGGCCAGGATTGAGACGAAGCAGTTGCACCGCGACGACGCCCGGCGGCGAGAGCAGCGCCTGGTCTGAGAGTCGGTACAGCTCGACGCCTGGCGCGATGATCTCCGGCTGGCCGGAGACGAGCCTTTGCCGCCTGCCTGCCCTCTGTCCCATCCCGCCGTTCATGACACTGCCTCCGGGGCCGCCGCCGTTCTCTGTGCACGCGCACGTGGAAGACGCTGGACCGGGATGCTACCGCGGATTCACTTCTTCGGGAATCCAATCGTCTGCGCGAGGATGATCTTCTGATCGGCGCGCAAGTTCAGGACCTTCGCGAGGGCGGTGCGGTCGATCAGCCCGCGCACGACGACGGCGAGTCCTTCCGAGGCGCAGAACAGGTAGGCGTTCTCGGCGACGAAGCCGGCATCCGCCGGCGGGAAGAGCTCTCGCTCTTCCGGAGGAGCCTGGCCTGTCCGCGCGTAGTCCGCCACGTACACGAGATTCACAGGTGTCGTGGCCACATACGCCTGCGTCCCCGTGACCGCGCGATGGTCCCCCGCGACGACCGGTTTCAGCGCGTGACTCTTCGCATCGTAAAGGTAGGCGCCCTCCGGTAGCACGACATAGATGTCGATCTCCTGCCAGTTGCGGGCCGACGGAGCCGTGCGCCGCCCGTCGGGACGATTGACGCCAAACGCGGCCCACAGCAGGTTTGACAGCACCTGTTGCGGAAGCGCGTCAGGGCTGAAGACGCGGGCCGACTGGCGCGACTTCAGGACGTCCATCAGCGGCTTGCCACCTTCGGTTCGGGGCGCGGG
>JADGOB010000110.1 GCA_017883185.1 Acidobacteriota bacterium | reverse complement strand
ACCGGCGGGCGTTCCTGCTCTACGACGTCCGCTTTCACCGGGCCGTCGCCAAGGCCTCCGGCAACCCCCTGGTCGCCTCGCTGGTCGAGATGGTGTCGGCGCTCTACTACGACCAGCGACAGAAAACGGCGGAACGCGCCACCGGACCAAACCTCCACGACGCCGCCGAGGCGCATCGTCGCGTCTACCTGGCCATCCGCGCCCGCGATCCCGAACGGGCCCGCGCGGCCATGAACGATCACCTGCTGACGTCGAGCGCCTACCAGGAGGCCGAGGAACGAGAGGCCTCCGGGCCCGTGGGGCCGCCCGCGACCCCGGTCTCTGCCGGTCAGCACACACCGTAACGCCGCGGCGCACGACATGAACGATGAGCGGGCCGTCTACCGCTGGATCCGCGCCGATCCCCCGCGCGCGAAGGCCCGCACCTGGTCCACCGTTGCCATCGTCGTGTCGCCAGGGAACGTCGTCAGCAACGCGCCGTGCGCCCATCCGAGCTTGACGGCCTCCTCGGGCCGCTCGCCCGTGAGCAGGCCATAGAAGAAACCGGACGCGAACCCGTCCCCCCCGCCCACGCGGTCGAGGACGTCGAGCTCGCACGTGGGCGAGCAGTAGCTCTGCCCGTTGACCCACGCGACCGCGCCCCAGCCGTGGCGATTGGTCGAGAGCACGTCGCGCAGCGTGGTCGCCACGACCTTCACCTGCTGGTGCTTCTTCACCACGTCATCGATCATCCCGAAGAACGTGGACGGGTCCAGCTTCGACGTCGCCGCGACCTCGGGGCCGGGGATGCCAAGTCCTTTCTGGAGATCTTCCTCGTTGCCGACAAGGACATCGACGTGCTCGACGATGCGCGCGACGACCTCGACGGCACGGTCCTGGCCGCCCCAGATGTTCCAGAGCTTCTGGCGGAAGTTCAGATCGAACGACACGATGGCGCCCGCCGCCTTCGCCGCCTTCATCCCCTCGATGATGACCTCGCCGGTGGTCTCGGAGAGCGCGGCGAAGATGCCGCCGCTGTGGAACCAGCGGACGCCGCCGGCGAAGATCGACGCCCAGTCGAAGTCGCCCGGCTTCAGCTGCGATGCCGCCTCGTTGGCGCGGTTGTAGAACACCACCGGGGCGCGGACGCCATGACCGCGATCGCTGTAGACCGCGGCCATGTTCGGCCCGTTCACGCCGTTGTGCGTGAACCGCTTGTAGAACGGCTTCACGCCCATGGCCCTCACGCGTTCGGCAATCAGGTCGCCGATCGGGTAGTCCACCATGGCCGTGGCGATGCCGGTCTGCAGGCCGAAGCAGTCGGCCAGGTTGGCCGCGGCGTTGAACTCACCTCCGCTGACGTGAATCTGGCACCCAGTCGCCTTGCGGAACGGCACGATCCCCGGGTCGAGGCGATGGACGAGAGCCCCGAGCGACACGAAATCGAGAGCGCCGGTCGGACGGATATCGAGGCCGTACATCGGTTCGAACTCCTTCGACTACCACTCCGTGTGGAACACCCCTGGTTTGTCAACGCGGCGATAGGTGTGCGCGCCGAAGTAGTCGCGCTGCGCCTGCGTCAGGTTGGCCGGCAGCCGCTCGCTCCGGTAGGCGTCGAAATACGCCAGCGACGCGCTCGTGGCCAGCACGGGAATCCCGAGCCCGACCGCCGTCTGCACGACGAAGCGCCAGGACGCCTGGCGCCGCTCGATCGCCTCGGTGAACGCCGGGTCGATCAGCAGGTTGACGAGCCCCGGATCGCGCTGGAAGGCCGCCATGATGTCGCCGAGGAGGCTTGCGCGGATGATGCATCCCGCCCGCCAGATCTTGGCGATGTTCGCGGGCTTCAGGTCGTACTTGTACTCGTCGGACGCCATCCGCAGCAGCCCAAGCCCCTGCGCGTACGACGTGATCTTGCTCGCGTAGAGCCCGTCGCGCGCCGCGTCGATCAGATGCTGTCGTTCCCCGGTATAGGTCGCGACCGGCCCGCGCAGGACGCGGCTGGCGGCCACGCGCTGCGGCTTCAGGGCCGAGATGATGCGGCTCTCGACCGCGGCGTTGATCGTCGGGATCGCCGCGCCCACGTCCAGCGCGTTCTGGCTGGTCCATTTGCCCGTGCCCTTCTGCTGCGCCTCGTCGAGAATGACATCCACGATCGGACGGCCGGTCTCGGGATCGACCTTCGCGAGAACCGCGGCCGTGATCTCGACCAGGTAGGACTTCAACTCTCCCTGGTTCCATTCGGCGAACACGTCGTGCAGCTCCTTCGCCGACAGCCCGAGCCCGCGCGAGAGGAGATCGTAGGTCTCGGCGATCAACTGCATGTCGCCGTACTCGATCCCGTTGTGAACCATCTTCACGAAGTGGCCGGCGCCGCCCGGCCCCATGTATTCCACGCAGGGAGCACCATCGTCAGCCCTGGCGGCGATGGCGCGCAGGATGGGGGCCAACGCCTCCCACGCCTCCGTCTGCCCTCCCGGCATGATGCTGGGGCCCCAGAGTGCACCTTGCTCGCCGCCCGACACGCCCGTGCCCACGTAGTTGAATCCCTCGGCGGCCAGCTGCGTGTTTCGACGCTCGGTATCGAGGAAGAACGAGTTGCCGCCGTCGATCAGGATATCCGCCGGCTCGAGGTGCCCCTTGAGATGCGCGATGGCGCTGTCCACTGGCGGACCCGCCGGCACCATCAGCAAGATCCGACGCGGCTTCTGCAGGATCGCCATCAGCGCATCCGGCGACTGCGCGAGCTCGACGTTCTTTCCTGCCGCCGCACCGGTGACGAACGCCCTGGCCTTCGCGGCGTCGAGGTCGTAGCCGGCCACGCGGAAGCCGTTGCGCTCCATGTTGAGCGCCAGGTTGCTGCCCATGACGCCGAGCCCCACCACTCCGATGTCACACTGCATCGCTACACTCCCGCGGTTTCTTTCATCAGCGGCACTGACAGTCCCGTGCCGACACGATAGAGCATCTCCCCGGCCCTGGGCACCAGCAGCACGCCCTCGTGCTCCCGCCCGGCCCACTCGTCCACCCGAATCCCGGCCGGATCGAGATAGCCCAGGTTGATCCGCCGGCACCGCGCCTCCGGGATACCGGTGGCCAGCGTCACCTGGATCCTGGGCGTCTCAACACCCGTCACGACGTCGTAGCCTCCGAGCCCCTTGAGGTGCGTCGAGTGCGCCAGCACGCCGCCCGGGTACTCCCGAAAACGCTCCCACTGCCCGAGGAAGTAGTCGCGGCAGTGGTAGCCGATCTCGTCGATGATCGGGCCGTGTGTGTAACTCACCTCGGTAATGTGCGGCGCGTAGATGATCACTTCCCCGCCGTCCGCCACCACCGGCTCCATCTTGTACATCCCCTTCGCGGCCGTCCACAAGTCGTCGTACATCTCGGGCATCACCGAGAGCACGCGCCGGAACGGGCGGTCGGTGTAGACGATGTGGGTGTGCGCGGACAAGGCGGCGGCGGCCTGCCACGCCTTGCGCGGCGAGCCGAAGTGCAGCCCCACGAGACCGTCGTGCGTGACGACGAGCGCCAGGCAGGCGACCGGCCGCGTAACGAGACTGGCGGCGCGGTCGATCACCGCACGCACCGGCGTATACCCGGCGCCGATAACATGGTAGTTGCCGATGAGGGCGCCCAGCCAATGGGTGAAGTTGATGATGTCGCTGCCGGCGATCCCCGGAAAGAGGTACTTGTTCCCGCCCGAGAAGCCGACCACCTCGTGCGGGAACACCGGACCGCAGATCAGGAGCTGGTCGTAGTCGAAGATGATCTTGTTCAGCGACACGTCGACGTCCCGCTCCAGTCGGCCGCCTGTCAGGGTCTTGACCTCGGACGCCGGGATCGTGCCCAGCGTCGCAAAGGTGGCCGGGTCGTCCCATCGATGGTTGAAAATCCGGCTCCGACTGAACCGGCCGTCCACCACGGCGCGCCCGACGAGACGTCCGAGCTGCGCGTCGGTCATCGGCTGGTGGGTGCCGAGCGCCACCAGGTAGTCGAGCGCTGCAACGCGCGAACCGACTTCCGCTTCGATCGTGTCGATCATCATCGGCAGCGGCATCGTCCGGGTACCGTCCGGCACGATCACGAGCAGGCGTCGACCGTCGAGGCGGAGCGAGGCGAGGCCGCGAGACACGACGTCGCGCGCCTCGTCATCCGTGAGGTATCGCCCAGCCGTTCCGGCACCGATGCACGAAGGTTCGTCGTTCATACGCCGCTAAATGCCGAAAACCCTCCATCGATGGGCAGCACGATGCCGGTGACGAACGCCGACGCCGGGGACAGCAACCACATGACCGCGCCCAGCAGGTCGTCTGGCGTGCCGAACCGAGCCATCGGCGTGTGCGCGAGGATCGTCTGCCCGCGCGGCGTCAGCCCGCCGGTCTCCTTGTCCACCAGCAGGAACTCGTTCTGGCGCGTCTTGAGGAAACCCGGCGCGATGGCGTTGACCCTGATCCGCGGGGAATACTCCTGCGCCATGTGGACGGCCAGCCACTGCGTGAAATTGCTGACGGCGGCCTTGGCCGCCGAATAGCCGGGGATGCGCGTCAGCGGCCGGAAGGCATTCATCGACGACACGTTGAGAATGACCCCTTCTCCCCGGTCGACCATCGAGCGGCCGAAGACCTGCGAGGGCAGCACGGTGCCGAGCAGGTTGAGGTCGATGACACACCGCAGCGCCTCGGGCGACACGTCGAAGAACGAACGTTGCGGCCCGGTGGTGGCCTCGGGCTTGTTGCCGCCCGCGCTGTTGATCAGGGCGTCGGGCGGACCGAACTTTTCGAGCACGATGTCGGCGGCCCTGCGCAGGCTGTCGACGTCGAGGACATCAGCGCCGACGGCGACGGCGCGACCGGCCGCCTCGGGCCCCATCAGGTCGAGCAGCCCTTTGGCAGGGTCGAGGTTGCGGTCGAGCATGACGAGATTGGCGCCGCATCCGACCAGCGCGCAGCCGATTTCGCCGCCGATCACGCCCATCGCACCCGTCAACACGATCGTCCGGCCCGTGAAATCGTAAAGGCGTGAGAGTTCAGCGAGATTCATAATCTCAAACCATCGAAGCCTTCGAGTTCTAGCTGGTAATACCAGCGAATGACATTAGCCATCCTCGACATCGCCGTAGCGTGAGTCTAGCCCGGCGGGGGAACGCTGTCAACAGACAGCATATCATCGTTTACTTTCATTGTTTCAGCGCTTGATCCGGTCAGTTTTCCGCCCGGGCTGGCACGCCCAGACTGGAGTATGCTGTTGCTGGCCATGAAGACCATTGGACGGACCATTGACAAAGCCCCCATGTCGATCCCGTAGTTCTTAAGGCGAACGCAACCGTGTATGATGCCCGGCATATGCCGCGCCACGCTCCCTGGGTCGCGCGTGGGAGGATATCCCGGCGATGACCGACGATCTCATCCGCAAGGAGATGCGGATGATCAAGGACCTCGGCGCCAACTTCATCCGCTTGGGACATCACCAGCAGTCACGCCTGGTGCTGGACCTGTGCGATGAACTGGGCCTGATGGTCTGGGAAGAAGTCCCGTGGTGCCGCGGGGGCCTCGGCGGCGACCGCTACCAGACGCAGGCGCGAGACATGCTCCGAGCGATGATCGACCAGCACTTCAATCACCCGTCGATCATCCTCTGGGGACTGGGCAACGAGAACGACTGGCCGGGCGATTTCGAGGCGTTCGACCAGGAGAAGATCAAGGCGTTCATGACCGAGTTGAACGTCATGGCCCACCAGCTCGATCCGTCGCGCCAGACCGCCATCCGCCGCTGCGATTTCTGCAAGGACATCCCGGACGTCTACTCGCCGTCCATCTATTCGAACTGCGCGCAGGTGGAATTGTTCGTCAACGGCGTGTCGGCGGGGACGCGCACGCGCAATAGCCAGGACTTCCCGGCCGCGGGCCTGCGCTGGCTGGTGACGCTGCGGGAAGGCGAGAACGTGATCCGGTGGATGGAGAGCTGAAGACCGAGCCTTCTTATGCCTATCGATACCGTCGTCATTCCCGTTGCGGGTCTCGGCACCCGGTTGCTGCCTGCGACCAAGTCGCAGCCCAAGGAAATGCTGCCCGTCGGGCGCAAGCCCGTCGTGCAGTACGTGGTGGAAGAACTGACGCGCGTGGGCATGCACCGCGTGCTGTTCGTGACCGGGCCTGGCAAGGCCTCGATCGAAAACCACTTCGACCTGAACGGCGAGCTGATCCAGATCCTGCGCGAGACGGGCAAGGAGGAGTTGCTGGCCGAGCTGGAGTTCGAGCGTGCCGCGGTCCAGTACTTCTACACGCGCCAGCGGCAGCTCCTCGGCCTTGGTCATGCGGTCCTGTGCGCGCGGTCGTTCGTGGGTGACCGGCCGTTCGTCGTGGCGCTCGGCGATTCGATCATCGGCATGCACGCGCAGAGCGACGTCGTCCGCCGGATGATCGCCTGCTTCGAGGAGCGCCAGGCGGCTGCCGTCATCGCGTTCGAGGAGGTCCCCGCCGCGGAGGTGCGGCGCTACGGCATCGCGAAGCCGAAGGACGGCGGCGAGATCTTCGAGATCGACGACCTCGTCGAGAAGCCGTCGGTGGACGAGGCACCCAGCAACCTGGCGATCGCGGCGCGGTACGTGCTGGCGCCCGTCATCTTCGACGCGCTCGAGCGCACGCCGCCGGGCAAGGGCGGCGAGATTCAGCTGACCGATGCGATCCGATCGGTGATCGGGGACGGGGGGCGCGCATTCGGCGTTCGCCTGCCTCCGGCCGAGCGGCGGTACGACATCGGCAACTTCGACGCCTACTTCCGCGCGTTCGTCGATTTCGCGCTCGCCGACCCCCGGTTCGGCGCCTCGCTCCGGCGATATCTCGAGGGACTGCTCCATGTATCTGGTACGTAAGCGCGCCTACGCTCGGGCCGGCCTCGTCGGGAACCCGTCCGACGGCTATCACGGCAAGACCATCTCGATCATCGTCCGCAACTTCTGGGCGGAGGTGGTGCTCTACGAGTGGGACTCGGTGGATATCGTGCTGGCCGAAGACGACCGCGCCAGGTTCAGCTCGGTGTACGACCTGGCGAGAGACGTGCGGCTGCATGGCTACTACGGCGGCATCCGCCTGATCAAGGCGACGATCAAGCGGTTCGTCGAGTACTGCCAGGCGAGGCAGATCGCGCTGCACGAGAAGAACTTCTCGGTGCGCTACCAGACGAACATCCCGCGGCAGGTGGGCATGGCCGGGTCGAGCGCGATTATCGTCGCCACGCTGCGCTGCCTGATGGACTTCTACGGTGTCGAGATCCCGCTCGAGGCGCAGCCGACATTCGTGTTGACGGTGGAACAGGAGGAACTGCACATCACGGCCGGGCTGCAGGACCGGGTGATCCAGGTGTACGAAGGCGTGGTGTACATGGACTTCGACCGGGGCCGCCGGCACGACGTGGACGGCATTGCGTGCTACCACTACGAGCGGCTCGACCCGTCCCTGCTCCCGCCGATCTACCTGGCCTACCACGACGCGCTGAGCGAACCGACCGAGGTGTTCCACAACAACATCCGCGAGCGGTTCAACCGGGGCGAAGAGCACGTGGTGACAGCGATGCAGCGGTTCGCGTCGCTGGCCGCTCGCGGCCGCGACGCCCTGCTCGCGCGGGACGCCACGAGCCTCGGCCGCCTGATCAACGAAAACTTCGACACCCGGCGCAGCATCTACACGCTGCCGCCGTGGCAGATCGAGATGGTCGATGCGGCGCGCGGCGTCGGCGCGACGGCGAAATTCGCCGGCTCTGGAGGGGCGATCGTCGGGACCTATCACGACGACACGATGTTCGCGGCGCTGCAGGAGGCGCTAGGTGCCATCGGGTCGAAAGTGCTCGAGCCGCAGATTCGGCCAGGAATACACGATAAGACTTAACCTATTCGCCCAGCGAACTCAGTAACGGTCCGACCACTGCGACCTAAGCGCAGCTGGCAAATCCAGCCAAAACACGAACGTCTGCTAGTACTTTAGCCGCAGAGTGAAATCCGTTGACACCGTCCCTCCGCCATGGTATTCCATAGCACTCTGTATTGGTCCGTCCATTTGAGCTTTGCGTAAGTACTTCGTCGCGCGACTCCGCCGCCGCCGGGACACGCCCTTGGGGCGGCACAAACAACACGTCTTGTTTCTCGATCGCCACCGGGTGGACTGCGACGGTTAACTGTAAGGTTCTGGAGGAATTTTCTATGAGCAGGCGTCTTGGCACACTGCTTGGACTCGTCGCGGCGGTTCTGCTGCTCTCAGCGCCCGTCGTCTCAGCCCAGGCGACGACCGGTCGAATTTCCGGCGTGGTGAAGGACTCGTCGGGTGGCGTGCTTCCAGGCGTCACCGTGACGGTCACCGAAACGCGGACGGGGTTCGTGCGCACGGACGCGTCCGACGCCCAGGGCACGTACGTCTTCGTCAACCTGCCGCTCGGCGACTACACCGTCGCCGCCGAACTCCAGGGGTTCAAGAAGGGCCAGAAGTCAGGCTACGTGCTCCAGGCCGACGGCCGCCTGACGGCGGACTTCACCCTTGAGGTCGGTGCGTTCAGCGAGGTCGTCCAGGTGTCGGTCCAGGCCGAGACGGTCAACACTGTCTCCGGCGAGCTCTCGCGCACGGTCGATCGCGCGCAGGTGCAGGATATGGCGCTCAACGGCCGCAACTACATGCAGATGGTGACGCTCGTCCCGGGCGCGCCACTCGTCGACACCACCGCGCCGCTCGACATCATGACCGGCCTCGGCATCAACACAACGGTCAACGGCAGCCGGCAGAATGCGAGCCTGCTGACGGTGGACGGCGGCTTCAACATGGACGGCGGCAGCAACAACAGCCAGATCAGCAACGTCGGCATCGACTTCATCGACCAGGTGAGCGTCAAGACGTCGAACTTCTCCGCCGAGTACGGCCGCAATTCGGGCGCGGCCATCAACGTCGTCACGCGCAGTGGCTCCAACGCCTTCAAGGGGAGCGTCTTCGAGTACATGCGCCGTGACGCGTGGGACAACAACGACTACTTCAACGATCTGAAGAAGATCGCCAAGCCGACGCTGACCTACGACAACCCTGGGTTCAGCCTTGGCGGGCCGCTCGCGAAGGACAAGATCTTCTTCTTCGGCGGCATGGAGTGGAAGCGGATCCGCCGCCTGACGTCCCCGTCCACGCGGACGCTCCCTACCAGCCTGATGCGCAGCGGCAACTTCAGCCAGCTGACGACGACGATCAAGGACCCGCTGACTGGTCTGGCGTTCCCCGGGAACATCATCCCCGCCAACCGGATCACGGCCGACGGCAAGGCGATCGCGAACGTGTACGACGCGATGTCGAAGGTCGCGGCACAGTACAACGACAACGTCCTGACCAACAACACCGTCTTCCAGGACAACAACCCGTTCGATTTCCGCCAGGAGATGTTCCGACTCGACTACCAGCCGACCGGCGCGCATCGGTTGACGGCGCGGCTCCTGTTCGATCACTACAACCTCATCGAGCCCAGCGGCACGTTCATCACCTCGCAGATGCCGACGGTGCCGACCAACCGTCTCCGGCCGGGCCGCAACGTTCAGATCAACGAATACTGGACGCTGAGAAACAACCTCATCAACGAGGCGAAGTTCAACTACTCGGGGAACGGCCAGATCATCCCGCCCGTTGGGGACGCCTGGAAGCGATCGACCTACGGTTTCCAGTTCCCACAAATCTACGCGGGCGGCGGCAATTACCCGGACAGCATCCCCGACGTGGACCTCACAGGCGGCTACGCGACGTTCCGGGGCGCCGCCCAGTCGCTGTTGTCGCCGACGTGGGACTACTCGTTCATGGACAACCTGACGTGGCTCAAGGGAGACCATACGATCAAGGCCGGTTTCCTGATGGTCTACAACCAGAAGAACCAGAACGGCCGTTCCGCCTATGACGGAAGCGTGAGCTTCAACACCTCGGGAAATCCGAACTCGACCGGGAACGCTTTCGCCGACGCGCTCCTCGGTAACTACCGGACCTACCAGGAGGCGCAGCTCGATCCGATCGGCTACTTCCGGTTCCACCAGTACGAGGCGTTCGTGTCCGACGCGTGGCGTGTCACCGATCGGTTGAGCATCGAAGCGGGCCTGCGCTACGCGTGGCAGATGCCGACGGTCACGCTGGGCAACAACACGAGCAACTTCGATATGGCGCTCTACAACCCTTCGAAGGCCGTGACCGTCCTCCCGAACGGCACCATCGTCGTCGGGTCCGGGGACCGGTACAACGGGCTGGCGAAGCCCGGTGATGTTCCGAGCGACCAGGTGGCGAACGTCCCGAACGCGGCCAGCCCCGCTGTGGCGGCGCTTCCCACCGCCTCCTCGCGCGGCTACTACCAGAGCCAGAGCCTCTGGGCGCCGCGCTTCAGCTTCGCCTGGAAGCCGTTTGGCAACGACACCACCGCGGTTCGCGGCGGTGCGGGGTTGTTCTACGACCGGCCCGAAGGGAACCTGTATTTCGCGCTCGTCAACAACCCGCCCTACTCGCTGAGCGCCTCCTACGAGAACGGCAACCTGTCGAACCCGGCTGGCGGCTCGGCCTCGGCGCCGGTGCCCTGGGCCAGCATGAACGCGCTCGATCCGAACCTCAAGATCCCGAAGGTCTGGAACTGGAGCCTCGGCGTGCAGCGCGAGCTGGGGTTCTGGGGTCTGTTCGCTGAAATCACGTATGTCGGAAACAAGGGCCTGAACCTGATCCGCCAGCCCGACATCAACCGGCCCAGCTTCGCAGACCTCGAAGCCAACGCCGTGGGTGCGAAGGCCAACACGAACTACCTGCGGCCGTACCAGGGCTACTCGAACATCCTGATGCGGCTGTCGGACGCGTCTTCCAGCTACAACGCGCTGCAGATGTTCCTCAGCCGCCGGCGTGGCAACCTCAACTTCACGTTGAACTACACGTATTCACGCGCCTGGGACAACGGCAGCGGCAACGGAGACAACCTGGATACGGGCGCCGATTGGCACGACCTCGCCTTCAACTACGGGCCGAGCGACAACGATCGCCGGCACGTGTTCGTCAGCACCTGGACCTACCGGCTGCCCTTCTGGCTGAACAGGCAGGGCGTCCTGGGCAGCGTGCTCGGCGGGTGGGAAGTCTCGGGCATCACGCGCTTCCAGTCGGGCGCACCGTTCACGGTGTCGGGCAACACCGCGATTGGCAGCCGTCGGGCGGACTTCACCGGCGGCAGCGAGCAGCTGTCCAACGTGGGCCAGCTCCTGGCCAACAACAGCGTCGCCTGGCTCGACGCCACCAAGTTCAGCGCGGCTCCCGAGAGCCGGCTGGGCAACAGCGGCCGCAACGCGTTCTACGGGCCCGGCCTGCAGCAGTGGGATATATCCCTGCGGAAGCAGTTCCGGCTGAAGGGCACCACCAAGCTGCAGTTCCAGGCCGACCTGTTCAACGCCTTCAACAACCTCATCCTCCGCAACCCGGCGACGACCGTGACCAACTCCGATTTCGGCACGATCACCTCGGCGGCGCCGCTGCGCAACGTGCAGATCGGGCTCCGGTTCATGTTCTAGGGAAGGGACTAGGGGCTAGGGGCTAGGGAAATGGGCCGGGGGCGTCACGCCCTCGGCCCTTTTCCTCTTTCGGGGAGGTTCAGCCATGACCACACATTCCCGTCGGGGATTCGTCAAGCTCGCGGCGGCCACGGCCGCGGCCGCCGGCGTGATGCCAGGACTGCGGGCTGGCGCGCTCGACGACACCGTCGCTGCCGCCGCGGCGCCGGCCGGCTTCGATCTCGGGATCGCATCCTACACGTTTCGCGCCTTCAGCCTGGACCAGGCGATCGCGATGACGGCGAGGCTTCGGATCAAGAAGATCACGCTCAAGGACATGCACCTGCCGATGGCGGTGACCGCGGACGAGATGGCGTCGGTACGCGACAGGTTGAAGGCCGCGGGAATCGAACTCTCCTCTTGCGGCGTTGTCTACATGAAGACCGAAGAGGAGGTGCACAAGGCCTTCGCCTACGCACAACTAGCAGGGATCACGATGATGGTCGGCGTGCCCGACGCGCCGCTCCTGCCACTCGCCGAGCGCAAGGTCAAGGAGACCAGCATCTCGCTGGCCATCCACAATCACGGGCCGACCGATCAGCGCTTCCCCAGCCCCGAGAGCGCCTACACCCTCATCAGCAAGATGGACCGGCGGATGGGCTTGTGTATCGACGTTGGGCACACACAGCGGCTCGGCCTCGACCCGGCCTCGCAGGTCGAACGGTACTTCGACAGGCTGCTCGACGTGCACATCAAGGACGTCAGCGCGGCCGACGCGAAGGGCACGACGGTCGAGATTGGAAGCGGCGTGATCGACACGGTCAAGTTGCTCCACACGCTTGCGAAGCTCAAGTACGCGGGCACGCTGCACTTCGAGCACGAAAAAGACGAGAAGGATCCGTTCCCGGGCGTGGCAGAATCGGTGGGCTACGTGCGGGGCATCATGGCCACGCTCTGACCGCCTGCGGAGGATTCCGATGAAATCGAGACGTGAATTCCTGAAGAACGTCGCGGTCAGCACCGCTGGGATGGCCGTCGGCCTCAACGCCAGG
>JADGOB010000293.1 GCA_017883185.1 Acidobacteriota bacterium | reverse complement strand
CTCGCGCCGGCGCCCGGTGCCGCACCCGGCGTGGGCGCCTCGCCCGCCGGCCCGCCCGCGGCCGGGCCGCTCTGCGCCTGCTTGTAGAGTGCTTCGGCCATCGCGTGCGACGCCTTCTGCAACTCGTCCGTCCCCGAGCGAATCGCCGCGGCGTCGTCGCCTTCCGACGCCTTCTTCAGCGACGCGATCGCCGACTCGATGCGGGTCACGTCGGACGCCGGTACCTTGGCCTTGTTCTCGGAGAGCGTCTTCTCGATCTGGTAGATCAGCCCGTCCGCCTGGTTGCGCGCGTCGGTCACCTCACGCCGCTTCTTGTCGTCCTCGGCGTGCGACTCGGCCTCGCGCATCATGCGGTCCACTTCGTCCTTGCTCAGGCCGCTCGACGAGGTGATGGTGATCTTCTGCTCCTTGCCGGTCCCCTTGTCCTTCGCCTGCACGTTGACGATGCCGTTGGCGTCGATGTCGAACGTCACCTCGATCTGCGGCATCCCGCGCGGCGCCGGCGGCAACCCGACCAGATTGAAGCGGCCCAGCGTGCGATTGTCGCGGGCGAACTGCCGCTCCCCCTGCAGCACGTGCACCTCGACCTGCGTCTGGTCGTCGGCCGCCGTTGAGAACACCTCGCCCTTTCGCGTCGGGATCGTCGTGTTCCTCGGGATAAGCGTCGTCATCACGCCGCCCAGCGTCTCGATGCCGAGCGAGAGCGGGGTCACGTCGAGCAGCAGGAGGTCCTTGACCTCACCGGCCAGCACGCCAGCCTGGATCGCGGCGCCCACCGCGACGACTTCGTCCGGGTTGACGCCCTTGTGCGGTTCCTTGCCGAACAGCTCGCGCACCACCTGCTGCACGCGCGGGATGCGGGTCGACCCGCCCACGAGTACCACCTCGTCGATCTTCGACGGGTCCACGCCGGCGTCGGTCAACGCGCGCTTGGTCGGGCCCACCGTCCTCTGGATCAAGTCCTCGACCAACTGCTCGAACTTCGAGCGCGAGAGCTTGAGCGACAGGTGCTTGGGCCCCGCCTGGTCCGCCGTGATGAACGGCAGATTGATGTCGGTCTCGGTCACCGTGGACAGCTCCATCTTGGCCTTCTCCGCCGCTTCCCTCAGCCGCTGGAGCGCCATGCGGTCCTTGCCAAGATCGATGCCGTCGCTCTTCCTGAACTCGGAGATGATCCAGTCGATGATCCGGTGGTCGAGGTTGTCGCCGCCCAGATGCGTGTCGCCGTTGGTGGACTTCACCTCGACGACCCCCTCGCCCACCTCGAGGATCGAGATGTCGAACGTGCCGCCGCCGAAGTCATACACGGCGATTGTCTCGTCCTTCTTCTTGTCGAGACCATAGGCGAGCGCCGCGGCCGTCGGCTCGTTGACGATGCGCTTCACCTCGAGGCCGGCGATCTGACCGGCGTCCTTGGTGGCCTGGCGCTGCGCGTCGTTGAAGTAGGCCGGGACGGTGATGACCGCCTGCGTGACGGGCTGCCCCAGGTGCTCCTCGGCCGCCTGCTTGAGTTTCTGCAGGATCATCGCAGAGATTTCCGGCGGCGTGTGGTCCTTGCCCTGCGCCTTCACCCGGACGTCGCCGTTGGGCCCCGGGGTCACCTTGTAGGGCACCATCGTCATCTCCTCGGTCACCTCGTCGAAGCGGCGTCCCATGAACCGCTTGATCGAGAAGATGGTGTTCTCGGGGTTGGTCACAGCCTGCCGCTTGGCCACCTGGCCAACCGGCCGCTCCCCCGTCTTCGTGAATCCCACCACCGACGGCGTGAGCCGTCCGCCTTCAGGGTTGGTAATGACGGTCGGCTCGCCGCCTTCCATCACGGCCACGACGGAGTTGGTGGTTCCCAGATCGATTCCGATGATTTTGCTCATATGCGGTCTACCTCAGCAGGGCGCCTCAACGGCGAAATTTCGCACCAAGGGTCGCACAGCACGAAACCTGGAAGCCGACACCTTAGGCACTTGTTACTATAAAATATGAGTGACACATTGTCAATCGCAAGCATATCACGTGGGGCCCTACGTGACGCCCGAAGGTGTATAATTCAGCGGCCAGCCTGCCACTATCAGACCGTTGGGAGCCTTCATGTCCCGCCGTCTTCTGTCCGTCGTCACGGTCGCCGTGTGCCTGGTCGCCGCCGGCACGGCCTACGCCCAGGCCGTGCCCGGTGACCTCGCCACCCCCGCGCATATTTCCGTCGTGCAGGGGACCGCGGTCCTCGAGCGGAACGGCCTGGGAGAGGCGGCGGTCGAGAACATGCCGCTGCTCGAAGGCGATCGCTTGCGCACTGAGACCGGCCGGCTCGAGGTGCTCCTGCCGGACGGCAGCGTGCTCGATCTCGATCGCAACACCACCCTCGACCTGCTGGCTGGCGGCCTGATGCGCCTGCTTGGAGGCCGCATCGCCTTCATCGTGTCGAGCCAGCTCGAGGGCGAGGCGCGCCGTGATTACCAGGTGGACGCGCCGGCGGGCATGATCCGGTTCATCACCAGCGGCGAGTACCGGCTTTCGACGATCGTGACGTCCGGGCGGCCGAGCGTGGACGTGGCGGTCGTGCGCGGGGAAGCGGTCCTCGACGCGGATGGAACGTCCATCGCCGTACGGGCCGGTCAGCGCACGACGGGGACAAAGGGCCAGGGCATCGCGTCTACGCGTGCGTTCAATTCCGCCCAGGCGGATACGTTCTACGACTGGGCCGACAGCTTGCGCGCCGAACGCGTGGGCACGCGCTCCAACGCCTACCTGCCTCAGGACCTCCAGGTCTACGGCGGCACGTTCGATCGCGATGGCACGTGGGACAACGCTCCCGAGTACGGCGGATCAGTGTGGTATCCGCGCGTGTCGGCCGACTGGCGTCCTTACTACGAGGGAACCTGGCAGCCCTACGGCTGGGGCTGGACGTTTGTCGGCGACGGCCGCTGGACGTGGCCCACCCACCACTATGGCCGGTGGGGTCACGGCACGCGCGGCTGGTTCTGGATTCCCGCGGCTCACTGGGGACCAGCCTGGGTGTCGTGGGGGCTCGCGACCGACTACGTGAGCTGGTGTCCGCTGGGCTACGATGACGGCCCGGTGTTCGGCCTGTCGTTCGGGTTCTCGACCGGCTCGCGGCACAGTCCGTGGACGGGGTGGACGGTCGTCCCTCACCGCAGCTTTGGCCGCTCCCACCTCGTGCCTTCCGTCGCGTTGCGCGCCGACCGCCTGCGGGCGGTGGAGCGGTCGGCCTTCGCGGTGAGACGCACCGGACCCACGGTTCCGGGGACGGCCGTCACCCGGCGCTGGGGCGAACAGTCCGGATCGCCGTACGATCGTGCACAGGCTGTCGCCGAACAGCGCGTCGGCGTGAACCAGGGCTGGGCGGCCACGCGCGGCGGTCCGTCGATGCCGGCCCGCCCGAACGTGGCACAGCGGTCGTGGACTGACGACCCAGGCTCGCCGTACGGGCGCACGCAAGAGGTCCCGGGCGAGAGGCTCCGGCAATCGGAACCTGGCGCTGCGGCCCGTTCGCGCGGCTACGACACGCGACCCTTCGCGTCTCCGGGGCAGACGCTGCCCTCCCCGGAGCGGTTCCGATCGACGGTGGGACCGCAGTATCGTGACGCCCCCGGCGGCGCCGCGGCGCCGCGTTCCCAGGCCTCGCCTCGCACGTCGCCCGAGTCTTCGCAGCCCCGGGCGTACTCCGGCTCGGCCCCGTCCCAGGCGCCTCGCGCGTACTCGTCGCCCGGACCTTCTGCTGTTCCGCGTTCCAATTCCACCGCGCGGCCCTCTGACGACCGGCGCTCGTACTCG
>JADGOB010000292.1 GCA_017883185.1 Acidobacteriota bacterium | reverse complement strand
GCTCGAGGACGATGGCGTCGCCCTCGAGAGAGAGGATCCAGCGCACGAAGGGGCTGACCTGGCGCACGTCGAACACGTGCACGGTCGAGCCGTCCGGCCGCCGCTCGACGACGTCGCCGTGCTCGTTGCGCTCCGCCCAGAGCGACGCCGGGAAGCGGAACAGCACCCGCGCCCGCAGCTCCTCGCCGTTCGCCTCGCCCAGCGCCCACGGCTCCTTGCCCACGTGGTCGCGCAGCCGGAAGCCTGACGGGATCTCGTAGTCGGGCGACTTCGGCTCGCGCTCGTTCACCTCCGGCTCGTCCATGCGCTCGACGCGGAACACGCGGATGCCGTCGCGCAGCGCGTCGTGGCCCACCAGGTACCAGTGCCCGTGCTGGAACATCAGCCCGTAGGGGGCGACGTCGCGCTCCGTGGTCTGGCCGCGCTGGATCCCGTGATAGCGGAAGCGGACGCGCTTGCGCGCCAGCAGCGCCTCCGCCAGCATGCGCGTCCGCGCCACGACGTCGCCGGCGCCGGCCGTGTCCAGGAACAGCAGCGGCACGTCGGGCGACGTCGTCGCCTGCGGCTCCACGTCCAGCGCCAGCTTCCGGATCGCCGAGCGCGCCTCGCGGGCGTAGGGGAAGCCCGGCACCGTCCCGGCCAGGCGGAGCGCGTCCAGCGCGTCGGCGGCCGCCTCGGGCGCCAGCTCCACCGTGCCGATCCCGGCCCGCACGCCGCGCAACCCCGACGTGAGCTTGAGGTACGGCAGGAAGAAGTCGCGGGTGCCGATGTGGTAGGCGTCCTGCGCGTCCGCGTAGTCGCTCTCGATGCGCTCGAGCGGTATGCCGAGCCGGCGCAGCTCGTCCTTGTCCCGCTCGAACATGCGGCGGACGCTGGCCTGGTCTGTGGGGTCCTCGGTCTGCCACTTCTGCGCGTAGGCCGGAATCCGCTCCATCAGCTCGTCCACCGCCACCGGCATGCGCCGTCCGACCAGGTACGCGATCAGGTCGAGCCAGCGCTGGGTCTTGGAGATCCTTTCCGCCATCGGACTACTCCGCCTCCAGGAGAGAGTCGGCCGCACCGGTGCTCGGGTGCGCACGTCTCCTATGGTATGTAGCGCCTCCGACAGTCCCGCGCTGTCAGACGTCCGCTGCACCTTGATCGCCGAGCGAGGCCGTGCGGACGCCAGCCAGTGGACATCGTAGAAGTCCCTTCATCCGGCTGTTCGTCACGGCCAGCGACACCATCGCCTCGAGTTTCTCCGCAATGACCGCTTCGCGCGGATAGACCAGGATGCGGGGCGGATCGTCGTCGAGCAGGGTCTCATGATTCTGCGCGCACCACGGCCGCGAGGTCAGCGACGCCGCTGGCGCCGTGGCCGAGGCGCATACCCATGCCGTTCGGGGAAATCGTCCAGCTTCTCGATCGCCTCTTCGATCTCCTCGTACCATCGGTCGATGAAGTCGGTTGAGAGCTGTCCGGCCATCTGTCGTTCGTGAAGCACCTTTGCCAGCGCGTGCATATCGCGGCCGACCGCGGCAGCCACTCCGACGTGGAACACGGGTTACCGCACCCGCGGACGGATTCCGAGTTCCTTCCGCATCCGGGCCAGGAAGTCGGCCGCCGGCTCCGTTTCACCTCGTTCGACCTCTGCCGCAGCCTCGTCCAGCGCCAGCAGCGTTTCCAGCTCGTCGATACGGTCCAGCATGTCCTGGTACGCCTGGGCGTTCTGGACGACCAGCTCGGCCGACCCATTCAGCGTCAGAACTTCGGGCCGCTTCGTCTCCCGCAACCGGTCCGCGTGGCGGCTGGCATTCCTCACAAACTCGCTGAGGGAGCAGATGTCCTGAGCCTTGAACATGACGGGCCTCCAGTTCATGCAATCTTCATCTTATTCCATGATACCGGCGCGGCGTCATGCGTCAAGCCTCGGTTGGGCGGAACGTGGTCCGACGTCCAGGGAAACAGCCGATTTCGGCCCGCGCCGTCCAAACTCAAGTCCAGACCCCCCCCTTGAGCACGAAGCAAGGAGACCGGCGACGCCGACCATAGGCTTCGAGAGATTGTGGAGGCGCGGCCGCAAGAGAGAACGTGAGCGCGTCGGTTGGCTCACCTGAGCAGGGGCAGAAGCTCTCCTGCCGTGCGGATCGGAATCGCGACGCCGCGGAAGTCCTCGCCGTTGCGCGTCACGAGGTAGTCTGCTGCGACCTTCAGCGCCGCGACCGCCTGGACGGCGTCCTCGAAATCCCCCAGGTCGAGGAGGAGCGCCTGCTGGAAGTCGGTGTCGCCGAGCGGAACGATCCGGACCAGTCGGAGGAGGTCGGCCGTGGCCCTGACAGCCGCTTCGCGGCCGGTCTGCTTCGCGACGATGTAGTGGTAGGTCGTAATCGTGTGCGCGGCGATGTAGCCGTCAGCACGCCCCTCCTCGATCGCAGACAACAACGAAGCCGCCTCGGCGACCCACGGTTCGCGCCGAAGCACAACATCGAGCACGATGTTGATGTCGAGGAGAAGCTTCATCGGCTTCCGTATTTCTCCTCGAGATGCTCGTGATAGGCCTTGACGCCCTTGCTGCCCTCCGCGACCCCCAGCAGCCGGCGCACGGTGGGGCCGATCCCTTCCCCGGAGTGCTCCCCATCCACGGGAAGGGATGAGAGGAAGTTGTTCACTAGCTGTGACACATTCGTGTCGTGCAACTCGCTGTACCGTTCGCCCCGACGAATGGCCTCGGGGTCCAGCGACAGGTTCTTGCTCTTCTTCGCCATCGTTGTCCTCCCCTGATGCGCATGCTCAATGAAATAGTATGCGCATAGGCCCGGCAGGTGTCAAGCGGCTCCGGAAGCCGATTCTGGCGCGCCAGATCGGAAAGGCGGGCCCGTACCGACGCCGCCGGGTTCGTCACCGAGCGACGCCGGCTCACCCCATGGCCTCCAGGTAGGGCTGCATCACCCGCCTGACGCGGTCCACTTCGGCGAAGCGCCAGACTGTCTCCAGCCGCTTGGGGTACTGGCGCCAGTAGTCGCGGAGGGCCTCGACGGCCACGTCGGTACCGATCCTGTTGCGGAACTTGAAGCAGTCGGCCACCGTCTTTGCCGCGCTGAACACGCGCACACGGACGCCGCCGACATCGTGCTCCTCCACACCCTCGCGCAGGGCCGCGCCGGAGAGATGGACCAGCCGCAGCGGGGGGTGCTCCACCCGGGGCCGCCAGGCCTTGTGATCGATGGCAAGCCAGACCTCGAGCGGGTTCTGAGTGGTAAGTCCGTGGAACCGCAGCGCCGACAGCAGGCAGATAACGCCGTATGGAACCAGTCGGGCCGCTTCCGCGAGATCGCTCTGTTCGGTGCGGGGCACATCGGGGCTGCGGTACAGGCCGCGGCTGACCCGTTCGATCAGGCCCCGCTCGAGCAGGCGCCGGATCGCGGTCCGCGATACACCTGCTCCCTCGAGGTCGCGGGAACGAGCGATCCCATTCTGCTTCAGGAGGCGCAGCGCGCGGCCGGCCGGCGTGCGGGTTGTCACCATTCCTCGGCTTTCGTTAATAACTGCCGAGATAATGTAACATCAGGGCCGGTGGGCAAACAACCCTTTTTCCTCCTCGTCGATCGATGTCGTCGGTGGAGCTGGAGCGGGCCTGGCCGGTGGTGGCATCGTAGACGCCGACGCCGCGGATCTCGACGACGACGTCGCCTGACGGGTCGCGGGCCAGGCTCACGTCGGGCTCGCCGAAGACGGTGACTACTCCGCTCCTTCGTGCGATTGCAGGTGCGCCCGCAGCTCCGCCCGGTGCGCCGGCACGCCCGCCGCCCC